>NZ_JBHUGZ010000002.1:0-488557 GCF_042682145.1 Mesorhizobium newzealandense
GCAACAATCCTGAGGACGTGGTCGAATTCACCACCAATGCCAAGCCGGGCGATTTCGGCGGCTTCGCGCCCAAGGTGTTCGAGCATGCCGAAAAGGGCGACAGCGTCGCCAACTGGATTTTGGACAGGGTGGTCGCCGATGTCGAAGCCGCGCTCGGCGCGCTCGACCTTTCGGGCGACGCGCCACTGTGCCTGCTCGGCGGGCTGGCGCCGCTCTATGCGCCGCGCCTTTCGGCGCGCTACCGGGCGCTGCTGAAGCCGCCGCTCGACGATGCGCTGGGCGGCGCGGTGCAGATGGCGGCCCGCCTTTTCACTGGGACAGCGGAGGCGGCTCGATGAGCGACGCCGCCGACCAGATCTTCGCCACGCTGAAACAGTCGTCGCAAAGCGGCGCGCCGCTCTATCTGCAACTGCGCAAGAGCATCGAGGACGCGGTCAATCGCGGCCTGATCGGACCGGGCGACGCGCTGCCCTCCGAGCGCGACATCGCCACCAAGGCCGACATTTCGCGCGTCACCGTGCGCAAGGCGGTGCAGGACCTGGTCAAGGGCGGCATCCTGGTGCAACGCCACGGCTCCGGCACGTTCGTGGCGCCGCGCATGGAGCGCGTCGAGCAGTCGCTGTCGCGGCTGACCTCGTTTACCGAGGACATGGCGCGGCGCGGCATGGCGGTGCGTTCGGCATGGCTCGACCGTGGCCTTTACGCGCCCTCGCCGGACGAGATGATGGTGCTCGGGCTGTCGTCGAACGAACTTGTGGCGCGGGTGGCGCGCCTGCGCATTGCCAACGACACGCCGCTGGCGATCGAACGCGCCTCGCTGTCGGCCAGCGTGCTGCCCGACCCGGCCGGGATAGGCTCCTCGCTCTACGCGGCGCTGGAATTGACCGGCAACCGGCCGGTGCGGGCGGTGCAGCGCATCTCCGCCGCCAATCTCGGCGACGGCGACGCACGCCTGCTCGAAGTGCCGCCGGGAATTGCCGGCCTGCACATCGAGCGCATTTCCTATCTGGCGAGCGGCAAGGTGATCGAATTCACCCGCTCCATCTATCGGGGCGACGCCTATGATTTCGTCGCCGAACTGCGGCTGACAGGGCCGAGCGAAGAGGGCCGACCATGACTGCAGAGCCGACCATGCCGACTGAGCCGACCATGTCGACTGAGATGACCCATATGCGGCGCGAGATCGAAGAGATCCCACAGGCCGTCGCCCGCCTGCTCGACGGCTCCGGCGCGGTGCTGAGCGAGGCCGGGCGCGGCATCCGCGAACGTGACCCGCAGTTTGTCGTCACCGTGGCGCGCGGTTCCTCCGACCATGCGGCCACCTTCATGAAATACGCCGTCGAGCTCACCGCCGGCCTTGCCGTCGCTTCGGTCGGTCCGTCGATTGCCTCGATCTACGGCGCCCAGCTCAGGCTCGGCGGTTCGGCCTGCCTGGCGATCTCGCAGTCGGGCAAGAGCCCCGACATCGTCGCCATGGCCGAAGCCGCGCGAGCCGGCGGCGCGTTGACCATCGCCATCACCAACACCGCCGATTCGCCGCTGGCCCGCGCCTCGGACTACGCGATCGATATCCTGGCCGGGCCGGAGCGCAGCGTGGCGGCGACCAAGACCTTCATCAATTCCGCCGTTGCCGGCCTTGCTTTGATGGCGCATGCCACCGGCGACGAGGCGCTGCTGGCAGCACTTTTCCAATTGCCCGAGCATTTCGGGAAAGCGATCGCCTGCGACTGGATGACGGTGCTGTCCGAGACGATCGAGAAGCAGAAGTCGCTGTTCATCCTCGGCCGCGGCCCGTCGGCAGCGATGGCCAACGAGGCGGCGCTGAAATTCAAGGAGACCTGCGGCATGCATGCCGAGGCCTACAGTGCCGCCGAAGTCATGCATGGCCCGCTGGCACTGATCGGCCCGGACTTTCCGGTGCTGGCGCTGGCCGCGCGCGATGCATCCGAACCGTCCGTCGCCGAAGCCGCCGACAGCCTGGCGGCCAAGGGCGCGCCGGTGTTCGTCACCTCCGCACTTGCCCAGCGCGCCGTGCGCCTGCCGCATGTCGCCACCGGCCATCCGCTGACCGATCCGCTGACGCTGATCGTCTCCTTCTACATGTTCGTCGAGGCCTTCGCCCGCCATCGTGGCCTCGATCCGGACACGCCACGCAATCTTCGCAAGGTGACGGAGACCGTATGAGCGACCGTTTTGCCCTGACTGGCGCCCGCATTTTCGATGGCGACGACTGGCATGACGGCCACGCACTCGTCGCGCGCGACGGTCTCGTCGAGGCCATCCTGCCCACAGGCGCCATTCCCTCCGACATCCGCGTTATCGAGACCGGCGGCGGCATGCTGGCGCCCGGCTTCGTCGACCTGCAGGTCAATGGCGGCGGCGGCGTCATGCTCAACGACCACCCCGATGTCGCCTCGATCGAAACCATCTGCCGGGCACACGTGCCCTTCGGCACGACGGCGTTGCTGGTAACGCTGATCACCGACACGCCCGCCATCACCGCCGCCGCAGTCGCCGCCGGCGAAGCAGCGGCGCTGCAAAAGATGCCGGGTTTCCTCGGCCTGCATCTCGAAGGACCGCATTTGTCGATCGCCCGCAAGGGCGCACATGATCCGGCGCTGATCCGGCCGATGCTTGACGCCGACCAGGCAATGCTGATCGCCGCGCGGCAAAAACTGCCGGTGCTGCTCACCACCATAGCACCCGAATCGGTCGAACCGGCGCGCGTCTCGGCGCTGACCAGGGCCGGCATCATCGTCAGCCTCGGCCATTCCGACACCGGCTACGCCACGGCCAACACCTTTGCCGCGGCCGGTGCCTCGATGGGCTCACACGCAATGAGCCAGATCGGCAACCGCGAGCCCGGGCTGGCGGGCGCGGCGATCGACATCGGCACCTTGTCTGCCGGCATCATCGCCGACGGCATCCATGTCGACCCCGCCACCATCAAGATCGCGCTGCGCGCCAAGCGCGGACCGGCCCGGATTGTGCTGGTCACCGACGCCATGGCGACGATCGGCACCGACATGACCTCGTTCACGCTGAACGGCCGCACCATCTATCGCAGGGATGGCAGCCTGCGGCTCGCCGACGGCACGCTGGCAGGCGCCGATCTCGACATGATCTCGGCTATTCGATACGTCCATCGGGTTGTCGGACTTGACCTGTCGGAGGCGTTGCGCATGGCCTCGCTATATCCGGCGCAAGCGATCGGCCAGTCGCACCGGCTCGGGCGCTTCGCCAACGGCACGGCGGCGGACATTGTCGCACTGTCGGACGATCTCGATATCAGAAACGTCTGGATCGGCGGCGAAAGGGTTTTTTCAACCGATAGTGCGAGGTGATATCAGGCCATGCATGACGTCGATTGCGTCATTGCCGGAGCGGGCGTCGTCGGGCTCGCCATCGCCAGGGCGCTTGCCCTGTCGGGCCGCGAGGTGCTGGTGGTCGAACAGGCCGGCACGATCGGCACCGGCACCAGTTCGCGCAATTCCGAAGTCATCCATGCCGGGCTCTATTATGCACCGGGCAGCCTGAAAGCCCGGCTCTGCGTCGAAGGCCGCGAGCGGCTCTACGCCTATTGCCGCGAGCACAATGTCGCCCATGCCCGCACCGGCAAGCTGATCGTCGCCGTCGAACCGGACCAGTTGGACAGGCTGGGCGCGATCCGGACCAACGCGCAGAGCTGCGGGGTCGGCGATCTCGAAATCTTGACGCAGGCACAAGCCGAAAGCCTCGAACCCGCGCTGCGATGCGCCGGCGCGCTGCTGTCGCCATCGACCGGCATCATCGACAGCCAGGCGCTGATGCTGTCGCTGCGGGGCGACGCGGAGGCAGCCGGCGCTTCTTTTGCGTTCCTCACATCCGTTTCCGATGCGGCCATCGAGGCCGGCGGCATCCGGATCGATACGCGCGATGCCAATGGCGAGACCTTCGCCTTGCAGGCCGGCGCCTTCGTCAACGCCGCGGGCCTCGATGCACAGGCCGTGGCGGGCCGGATCGAAGGCTTCCCGCAAGCCCTCGTTCCGCCGCTCTGGCTGGCACGCGGCAACTATTTTTCACTCTCGGGACGATCGCCTTTCTCGCGGTTGATCTATCCCGTTCCGGTCAATGGCGGCCTCGGGGTTCATCTCACCCTCGATCTCGCCGGGGCCGCGCGCTTCGGTCCGGATGTCGAATGGATCGACAGCGTGGATTATACGGTCGGTCCCACCCGTGGCGAGGCCTTCTACGATGAGATCAGGCGCTATTGGCCGGATCTTGCCGACGGCGCCTTGCAGCCTGCCTATGCCGGCGTCCGGCCAAAACTGTCCGGCCCGGGCCAGCCGGCGGCCGACTTCACGATCCAGGGTCCGGCCGACCATGGCGCCGGCCAGATCGTCAATCTGTTCGGCATCGAGAGCCCCGGCCTGACGTCAAGCCTGGCGATCGCCGAGCATGTTTGCGAGCTTTTGTACCCAGGCTGACAACCGCTTCCGCACCTCCAGCCTTAAGCCCTTCCAGCCTCAGGATGTGTAGAGACCCTTGTAGGTGTCGCGCAAAAGATTCTTCTGCACCTTGCCCATGGTGTTGCGCGGCAGTTCGTCGACGAAGATCACCCGTTTCGGGTGCTTGTATTTTGCGACGCGCTCCGCGATGGCGCCGAGAATTTCCGCTCCGGTGATGTTCGACGCCGGCGCACGCACGACGACGGCGGTGACGCCTTCGCCGAAATCCGGATGGGCAACGCCGATGACGGCGCTTTCGCTAACCCCGTCAAGCGCGTCGATCTCGCTTTCGAGTTCCTTCGGATAGATGTTGTAGCCGCCCGAAATGATCAGGTCCTTGCCGCGGCCGACGATGTGGACGTAGCCGTCGGCGTCGACCATGCCGAGATCGCCAGTGATGAAGAAGCCATCGGCGCGGAATTCCGCTTTGGTCTTGTCCGGCATGCGCCAGTAGCCGCCAAAGACGTTCGGGCCCTTGACCTCGATCATGCCGACCTCACCCTGGGCAAGCGGCCTGCCATTGTCGGGATCGGCGATGCGAAGTGCTACGCCCGGCAAGGGGAAGCCGACCGTGCCGGCGCGCCGCTCGCCGTCATAGGGGTTCGAGGTGTTCATGTTGGTCTCGGTCATGCCGTAGCGTTCGAGGATCGCGTGGCCGGTGCGCGCACGCCAGGCCTTGTGCGTCTCGGCCAGCAGCGGCGCCGAACCGGAAATGAACAGGCGGATGGTTTTCGCCGCCTGGCGGTCCAGGCCGTCCTGCTGCAGCAGGCGCACATAGAAGGTCGGCACGCCCATCAGGGCGGTGGCGCTCGGCAAAAGCGAGACGATGCGGGCGGGGTCGAATTTCTGCTCGAACAGCATCGAGGCGCCGGCCATCAGGACGACGTTGGTGGCGACGAACAGGCCATGGGTGTGGAAGATCGGCAGCGCGTGGATCAGCACATCGTCCGTCGTGAAGCGCCAGTGATCGACCAGCACCCGCGCGTTCGAGGCGAGGTTCTCGTGGCTGAGCATGGCGCCCTTCGAGCGACCGGTCGTTCCCGACGTGTAGAGGATCGCCGCGAGATCGTCCCCGCCGCGCGCCACATCGTGGAAGTCCGCCGGCAGCCGCGAGGCCTGCTCCGTCAGGGATCCCTCGCCGTTGCGGCCGAGCGTGACGGTGGCAGCGCCCGATTTCTCCGCCAGTGCGCCGATGTCGGCCGCTCTGGCCGGATCGCAGACGACCAGCCGTGGTGCCGCATCGCTGAAGAAGTACTCCAGCTCTGCCAGTGTGTAGGCGGTGTTGAGCGGCAGGAAGACGGCACCGGCACGCAGGCAGGCGAGATAGAGCAGGACGGCTTCGGGACTCTTCTCGACCTGAACGGCGATCCGGTCGCCGGGCTCGACATCCAATTGCAAGAGCGCATGCGCGAGCTGCGCCGACCGCGCCAGCATATCGCCATAGGTCAGCGAGCGGCCATCATCGGTTTCCATCAACAGGCGCCCGGGCGCCGGCATCCGGGAACGGAACGCGTCGAACAGATGGTTGCTCATGAAGTCTTCCTGGGGGGTGGCGGAAACGGCGGCGCTGGGCATGCGTTTCGAGTTGGCATGCATTGGCGGCGAGAGTTCGCGGTTCTTGGCCGCGCCGTCAAGACCGCGGACAGCGGTTCACCCGTCGCGCCAACGGGTTGAGAGCAATGGCCGCAAAGGACTGCCGGGAACCGACGCTATCGCCGGGCTCGTTCGGCCTTGCTGGCAACCGCCTTTGGACCTTCGCCTCGCTGGAAGCGTTCCATGCACATGGCAGCGGTCAACTGGTAGTGATTGATCAGTGCTTCGACGGCACCGTCGGCATTGCCGTCCAGCGCACATTCGGCGATCAGGCGATGCTCCCCGAAATCGTCGCGCTTGACGCTTTCACCGTCACTTGCCATTTGCCGGTAGCGATAGGCGTGATCTGAAAGCTGCTCGCAGAAGCCCACCAGCCATTGCGACCGGCAGGCCGAAACCAGGACCCGATGAAAGATGCGGTGCAGCCTCTCCCAATCCGGATTGAGCGAAGAGAGATCCTGCGGCGAAAGACGTGACGCACGCCCTAGGCGATGCAACGCCAGTACGAGCTGTTCTTCCCATTCGGCGGTGCGGTGAGCGATGGATTCGCGAAGCGCTCGTTCCTCGAGCCAGCAACGGGTGCGCGTCAGCTCTTCGAGTTCCGACGCGCTGACCGGCATGATGAAGAAGCCGCGCTGGTCGTGCCGGCCGAGAAGCCCCTCCGAGGCAAGGCGATTGAGAGCCTCGCGGACGGGGGAAGCGCCGGCCCCATACTTGGAAACCACCCATTCGACCCGCAGCTTGCTCTCGGCTTCAAGAACACCACCAAGAAGGTCGTCCCGCAATTGGTGATAGACCGCGCTGGCAAGCGTGCTCTTGGGTCCTGCGCCGTCGTCGTTCAGATTGGCAGCTCCGTATGTCAAAGCGACTCCTTGTCCCCAATTTTTGTTTTGGGCAATTCGAGTCCGAAAGCAGTCCCTTCCGTACGTGTACTCTACAGCCTTCGCCCACAAACGCTCAAGCTGAAGATACCGTTATTGTACTTAAGCACGAAGGAATATGCGATGTTCCGCTGTTCGATCGAGCAAATCCGCTCATTTCTACAACCTTCGGAAACTTAACATGTTTTGTATGCACGCAGGATCATCTGTTCTTGTGTGCACGCGCGATCGTCCTTTCTATCGCGCGCAAAGAAGGATCTACGCAGACCCCCATCGGGGGCTCGATGCTTCGCGAATCACATGCTGAGGACCGTGCACGGCTCGAGAGCCGTTTGGCCAGCCTGAGGGCCACGGGATGAACGCAGTGGGCTAGCCGGCTGCGTTGTCGGCTGCCGTCCTGATCGCCTGGATATTTTGCCGGTAAGCGTCGACGCTGCCGCCCTTGAAGATGGCGGCGCCCGCCACCAGCACGTCGGCACCGGCGGCGGTGACCAGCGGCGCGGTTTCGGCCGACACACCGCCGTCGATCTCGATGCGAATCGGCCGACCGCCGATCAGCGCCTTGACCCGCTTCACCTTGTCGACGATCGCCGGAATGAAGGCCTGGCCGCCGAAGCCCGGATTGACGGTCATGATCAGGATCAGATCGAGCCGGTCGAGCACATATTCGACCGCACTTTCCGGCGTTGCCGGATTGAGCGACACACCGGCCTTCTTGCCAAGGTTCTTGATCGTCTGCAGAGAACGATCGAGATGCGGCCCGGCCTCGGCATGCACCGTCATGCCGTCGCAACCGGCCTCGGCGAAGGCGGCCAGATAGGGGTCTGCCGGCGCGATCATCAGGTGGCAGTCGAAGAAGGCCTTGGTGCGGTTGCGGATCGCCTTGATCACCGGCGGGCCAAAAGTGATGTTGGGGACGAAATGCCCATCCATCACATCCAGGTGGATCCAGTCGGCGCCGGCAGCCACCACAGCCTCGACTTCGTCGCCGAGCCTGGAAAAATCCGATGCCAGCACCGATGGTGCGATCAAGGTCTTTTTGCTCATTAGGTGCGGCCTTTCCGAGCGCCCTTTCATCCGGCCACTCTGGATCGACTGCCTAATGCGCCACAGGTGACTTGTCGAGTGCGCAGGCGCCGTGGCTGCACAGGCTAGAGCGTCGCCGCCCGTGTTGCTGCCGATTGGCGCGATCCAAACAAAAACCCGCCGGATCTGCTCCGGCGGGTTCTGGTCTGTATCGCAGACGGTTACGGCTTGGTGTTCTGGATGTTTCCAGCCGGGTCGTCCTGCAGTTGCTGGTCGCTTTGCGTCTTGCGCCGCGGCAAAAGCTGCTGCAGGACGTTCGGGTTCAGCAGGCCCGGTTCCAACGACGGTTGTCCGCGGATCGGCCTGCAGTTTGGATACCGCCCAACTGTCCCGACCGGGCAGCGCCGCTTGATGATCGGCTGGCACTGGCCGTTGATCATCTGCGAGCCCGGTGCGCACTCAACCTGCGGCCTGGACCTGCGGCATGCGCCGTCGATCACCTCGGTCCCACGCGGACAGACACACTCGCCGCGCTTGTTGTGGACCTGGCCACGTATCTCGCACTGCTCCACCGTCGGCTGCTTTCGCCGGCAGGCATTGCCTTGCACCTCGGTACCCCTCGGGCAGACACAATTGCCGTTGGCGTCGTGGACCTGGCCACGGATGGTGCACTGCTCGGGTTTCGGCCGGATCGGACGACAGGCATTGCCCCTGACTTCCGTCCCCTTCGGGCAGACGCAATCGCCGTCCGAGTTGTGGACCTGGCCTCGGATCGTGCACTGCTCAGGCTTCGGCCGGATCGGTCGGCAGGCATTGCCCCTGACTTCCGTACCCCTCGGGCAGACGCAGTCGCCGTCCGAATTGTGGACCTGGCCTCGGATCGTGCACTGCTCAGGCTTCGGCCGGATCGGTCGGCAGGCATTGCCCCTGACTTCCGTACCCTTCGGGCAGACGCAATCGCCGTCCGAATTGTGGACCTGACCGCGGATGGTGCATTGCTCAGGCCTCTCAGCCTTGACGCATCTTCCGTTTTCAAGCCCGCTTCCGCGTGGGCAGACGCAACGTCCGTCCTCGGTGCGGATCTGGCCTTCGAGCAGCACGCAAGGCTTCGGCTTTGGCTCGACGATGACACCACCGTCCGGCGAGCACTGGCCGTTGCGGAAGGTGGTGCCTGCCGGGCAGACGCACCGGCCGGCATCGTTCATGACAAAACCTTGCGAGCACTCCTTCTTCGCCTCATACGTGATGGTGAAGGGGTGGCACGCATAGGCCTTGCCGCGATCGCCCTGCACATTGGCCTGGTCTCCGGGGAGCACGTCGCCGCCTTGCACCCGTGTGTTGGGAGACAGGACGCCGACGCAGTTCTGGCCGTTGACGTTACCCCGCAGATTGGCCAGGCGGCCGTCGTCGGGAATGACCACGGTGACATGGTGCACCTGGCTTTCCCCGGCGCCGAGCGTCAGGTTGGCAATGCAGGACAGCGGCAAGGTTGCCGGCTCCGGCGAGCAGCCGAAGGGCGGTTCGATCGAGGTGATCGCAACGCCGTCCAGCCTGCCGAGACCCTCCACGCCGATCGCATCACCGATGCGAACCGGACCGGAGAAGGGGCTGGTGCCGTCGTTCGTGATGGTGATCTCGAACGAACAGGGTTGGCCGAGCTTGCATTCACGGTCGCCGGTCTTTTCGACGCGGATGGTCGAAGAGCCGCCGCCCTTGGCGCAGGCCTGGCCGATCGGATAGACGACGTCGTCGCCCGGGGCCGGACCATAGGAGCCCCGCGCGCAGTTCTCGAACTCGCCGTTCGCCGAAACCGTCACGTCGAAGTGGCGGCTGGTTCCGGGTGTCATGACGGCACCGGGAATCTGGCACGACAGCGCATTGGCCGGAACCGGTCCGCACGCCCATTCCGCGCCGTCGGGAGTGACGGTCTGGATCTGGACGGGCGCGCCGCCCGACACCAGCGTGGCGGCGTCGTTGACCCGCACCGGACCAGTGGGGGCAGCCGTGCCGGCATTGACGACGGTGATGCGGCAAGAGACGACCGCGGCACCGGCCAGCGAGCCATTGCACACCTTGGTGATGCGCAAGGCGGGCTTGCCGCCATTGGGGTGACGGATGCGTTCCTTGGCGCAGGCCTTGTTGTTGGTGAGATCGTCTTCACCAGGAATGGCCTTCACCTCGGCGCAGTTTTTCCACCGTGTCCGACTGGTAGCCGGCCGGCATGACTGCCTTGACGAAGATCGGCGTCGAGGCGCCCGGTGCGAGCGAGATGCCCGCATTGTCGCAGCGGAACAGGCCGGGGCCGGTCGGGCCGCATGTCCAGGGCGGGGTCGGGCCGAAGGTCGAGGAGGCCGGCGCACCGCCCGGGTAGCTGTCGATCACCGTCAGCGGCCCATTGTAGGTGAAGGTGCCGTTGTTGATGATGTCGATCACGAACGTGCAGATGCCGTCGGCCGTGCAGACCTCTGTGCGGGCACGCTTCTTGAGGATCAGGTCGACCTTCTTGTCGACCGGTGGCTGGCACTCGCGGTCACGATCGCCACGCCGGCAGATCGGGATCGAGGCGCAGCCGCGATCGTTCGACTGGCTGCCGAACAGCGGCTTGCCGCTGGCCGGGTAATTGTAGGTGGCGCAGTTGCGCAAGACGCTGCCTTGCCAGCCGCCAGCCGGCTTGAAGCCGAGCTTGAGGTCGATGAAGGTGCCCGGATTGAGCGTGGTCACCGGATAGGTGCACGTCATCGGGGTGGTGCCAGGTACGCAGACCCAGGGCGGGTTGGGCCCTGAATCCAGCGTCGAGCCGGCCGGCAGCGTCACCTCGTCGAGCACGATCTTGCCGTGATAGGCACCGGTGCCGACATTTGTGACCCTGATGGTGAAATCGCAGCCGCCGCCCATCGTGCAACGCTGGACTTCGGCGCGTTTTTCAACCTTGAGGTCCGGTTCCTTGTCCTTGGGCGGGCACCTCTGGTCACGCGGGATGACGATGTCGATGGTCTGCGTGCAGCACAGGCCCCAGCCCTCCTCCGGGCCGGCATAGGTTTCGATGCCGGTGACGATGAGGTGGATGACGTCGCCGGGTGACGCTCCGACGATCTTCCAGTTGAGCACGCCGCCGCCCGCCGGCACCAATTGGGTGTCGGGGATGATGGTGATACCGGGCGTTGTCGTCGAAACCTGCACCCACTTGCCGCCCATCTCAGGGCCGACAGGCATGTGGTAGATGAAGGCGCCGCCACCGGGCACGCAATCGACCGTGCCGCGTTCCACCTTGAAGCATTCCTTGCCGGGAGGTGGGGGCGGCGGATTGCACTTGGTGACGTCGATCTTGATCGAGGTCTTTTCCCCGGTCTTGAAGTCGCCGTCGTCGGGCTTGCTCGGATCCTGCGACGGGATGATGATCCCGGTGCCAGGTCCATTGGTCACCTTGATCATGCCCTGGTTGTCGACGATCGTTGGCGAGGGAAACGCCGCATGATCGATCTTGGCGGTGATCTGGAACGTGATGACGCGCTCGTTGGGGGCGCCGACGCCGTCGAGGTCGGAGGCGGAAATCCGGAAATCGGAAACCGTCGCCGTATCATTCGGATTTGCCGAGGTGCTGATTGAACCACCCGGCAGCGGCCCGCCGGACGAATTCGTGCCGTCGCCGGACACATTGACGTTGACGATCTCAAGGCCGGCCGGGAGCTGGTCCTTGAAGTCCATCTTGAGCTTGTTCAGTCTTTCCGCGAGGCTCGGGTCGGCAAAGCCCTGCGGATCGCCGCGCAAGCCGAAGCTCAGGGAATAGACGACGTAGTCGCAGCCTCTTTGAGTGCCTTTCTTGGTGAAGAAAGGCACGATCCGGTCCGGCCTCGGAGTGACGACGCGCGAATTGTCGAGGTCGAGCTTCAGCTCCGGACTGATCGGGGTAGCGCCTTCCGCGAAGCTTGGCACCGGGGTTAGCATGGCGACCGCGATACCGGCCGCCATCAGCCAGCGCGCGCCGCGCCTGGCATATGACAGGGGTTTCATGATCGTCTCCATGACGGTTGACTTGTTGTTTGCCGCGAGCGGGGAAAGTGCGAGATTTTTCATCTTCCCCTCCTCAACGTTCGCAGCTGACGGCTGGGGTTCTGAGCGGCAAAGTCATCTTGCAGCAAGGGTAGTAGCCACCCTTGTCCTTGTCGGACTTCCTGTAGAAGCAGAGCCCAACATCGACTGTGTCGCCCGGATAGTGGCCGGTGATGCCGATCGTGTATGGCGTGCCGGGCGCATGCGACATGGGGAAAGTCACCCCGACGCCTGGCGTCCTGGACTGGGCCTTGATCGAATCGCCGCCGAAGCCGGCATGGTCATGGAGATAGAGATCGGCCTCGAGACCGGAAGGCGTGCAGAAATACTGGACGTCCTCGATATCGAGACATGGGGGCAGATTGCCGGGCGGTGGGAAGTCCGGCGGATAGAAGGGAGGCAGATAGCCGCCCGGGATTTCTTCATAATAGCCGGCGCGGCCCTCACAGGGATGCCAGACGGCGACGTCGCCGACATGGCCTTCCACTTCGGGATCTTCGAAATAGCCGTCGAAATCGACGAACCAGGAGCCGAAGGGCGGCACGTTGGCCGGCTTGACCAGCTCCTTGGGCGTGATCTGCACGCCATGCACGGCGAGCGGCCCACCGGCGGCGAGTTGCTCGGCGAGCGCCGGATTGTCGCGCAGCTTGTCGCCGGTGTTGACCAGCGTCTGCGTACAGACCGAGGTGTCGAGATTGCCGTCCGCGTCATAGCCATACTGCAGGTCGAGACCGCCGGCCGACTGCCGGTTGCCTTGCGGGAAGCCGACGGCATATTCCTGCGGCACTTCGACCCAGACCGATTCCGTCGCCGGATCGTCCGGGTTCTCGCGCCAGTAGCGGATGACCTCGCCTTTGCCGGAATCGGCGAACTGGCTGTAATCGTAGCGGTTTTCGACCGGGCCGCGCTGGGCCAGGTACATGAAGCCGCTGTTGTCGAAGGCGATGTCGGTGACGGCGTAGTCCTTGTCGGCCTTGACCGTCAGTTCCCAGCGCGGGTCGCCGGCAAAGGTACCGTCGCGGGCAATGCCCACCGACCAGATTTCCGACTTTTCGCCGACCGAATAATAGAGCCGGCCGCCATGATAGGAGACGCCCCAGACGCGGCGCTCGTCCTGCGTGTAGCCCCAGCTGTCGAGGTCTTCGCTGTCGAAGGCCGCGCCCTGTATGTCCATCACCGAACCATCGTCGGCGAGCGGAGCCAGCCCATGTGCCGGACGGCCGGTAACACCATGGTCGAAGCTGTCGATCAGCCTGCCGTCGGCGTCGATGCGATGGATCAGGCCGGTGTCGAGGTCGGAGGCGAAGAACTGGCGGTGGATCGGATCGAAGGTGAGATTGCCGATGCCGGGACCGCTGTTGGTATCGATGTCGGCAAATTTGGAGACCTGGCCGGTGATGCCGTCGATCTTCCAGATGGTGCCCGGCCCGCCACCGTTTTCGGTGCCGAACTGGCCTTCCATGAAGGTGGCGCCGGCCGTGCCGCGGCGCTGCCGCTCCTGCCTGCCATCGCCATCGGCATCCGGGGTGACGATGCGGATGCCGTGCAGCGAGGTGGCGCCGGCATAAAGATTGGGAATGCCGGACGGAACGCCGTCGCGCACGCCGTCATCATAGGTGAGGCCGAACACCTGGCCGATCTGTTCGGCGGTGACCTCGAAGGGCGGCGGCGTGAAGACGAGCTGGCCGGCGGCTGGCCCGCCGAGATGCGAGACGTCGAACACGCGCAAGGTGGCGCGCGTGGTGTCGATGAAGGTTTCGTCGACCGGATCGACGCCGGGCGGCAGGCCCTCGTCGAAATTGGGAATGATGGTGCCGGAAAATCCGGTCACCGCCATCGAGCCGGGATAGATGATCTGGGTCTGGCTGTCCTGCGCCTGCGCGGCGCCACCCAGCCACAGGATGGCGGTGAACGCCAAAGCCAGCAATCCGCCTGGATGCAGGGTCCGGCGCAAACGGCCGTCAAGAGAAGACACGAACGTGCCGCGGACGCGAGACATGAAGCTACCCCCGTTAGCCACGGGAGAAACATCCGGCCTTGCCGCGCAAAACAGGGCAAGGCGCGGTGGTCCGGCACGTTCTTCCCTGATCGAATTGTCTGCTTTCCTCATCCTGACGATACGCCTGCTCTTACGCAGGGTCAACGGAATCAGCAGGAAGCCCAGCGCATCGACCCCGTCCCGAAGGCGGTGGTCGCGCCGAGCTCCTGTCGTTCCCGGAGACCGCAGAGCCTCTGGGTTACTGGTCATGGGGGCTTCCTTTCCGGGCCGCACCATGCGGCACCTGGACATCAGTCGCAGGCGGGGGTGGAAAGGTTCATGGAAGCCTTGCGCAGAATGCTTGCGCGCGATGCTGCCTGTTCTTATATACGCGCCAAGCCGTTCGGCGCCGGAACGCCGGTTGCCGGAACGGTATTTCTTGTGAACAGGGGCTTTCGTTGGAACGCCTGTACGGGTCCTGAGAGCCTGCTTAGCGGAGAGACTAGAAAAATGGCAAAAGTAATCGGTATCGATCTCGGCACCACCAACTCCTGTATCGCCATCATGGATGGCAAGGAGCCGAAGGTGATCGAGAATGCGGAAGGCGCGCGCACGACGCCTTCCATCGTCGCCATCAGCGGCGACGGTGAACGTCTCGTCGGCCAGCCGGCCAAGCGCCAGGCGGTCACCAATCCTGAAAACACCATCTTCGCGGTCAAGCGCCTGATCGGCCGCCGCTATGACGATCCGGTGACGGAGAAGGACAAGAAGCTTGTCCCCTACAAGATCGTCAAGGGCGACAACGGCGATGCCTGGGTCGAGGCCGGCGGCAAGAAGCAGTCGCCCAGCCAGATCTCGGCCATGATCCTGCAGAAGATGAAGGAAACGGCGGAAGCCTATCTCGGCGAGAAAGTCGAGAAGGCGGTCATCACCGTTCCGGCCTATTTCAACGACGCACAGCGCCAGGCAACCAAGGACGCCGGCAAGATCGCCGGCCTGGAAGTGCTACGCATCATCAACGAGCCGACTGCCGCGGCGCTCGCCTACGGCCTCGACAAGAAGGAAGGCAAGACCATTGCCGTCTATGACCTTGGCGGCGGCACGTTCGACATTTCGGTGCTCGAGATCGGCGACGGCGTGTTCGAGGTGAAGTCGACCAATGGCGACACCTTCCTCGGCGGCGAGGATTTCGACATGCGCCTGGTCGAGTACCTGGCGGCCGAGTTCAAGAAGGAACAGGGCATCGACCTGAAGAACGACAAGCTGGCCCTGCAGCGCCTCAAGGAGGCGGCTGAAAAGGCCAAGATCGAGCTGTCGTCGACGACGCAGACCGAGATCAACCTGCCCTTCATCACCGCCGATGCGACCGGTCCGAAGCACCTGACGCTGAAGCTGACGCGGGCCAAGTTCGAGCAGTTGGTCGACGACCTCGTCCAGCGCACCATCGACCCTTGCAAGGCGGCGCTCAAGGATGCCGGCCTGAAGGCTGGCGAAATCGACGAAGTCGTCCTGGTCGGCGGCATGACCCGCATGCCCAAGATCCAGGAGATCGTGAAGCAGTTCTTCGGCAAGGAGCCGCACAAGGGCGTCAACCCGGATGAGGTCGTCGCTCTCGGCGCCGCCATCCAGGCCGGCGTGCTGCAGGGCGACGTCAAGGACGTGCTTTTGCTCGACGTGACGCCGCTGTCGCTCGGCATCGAGACGCTGGGTGGCGTGTTCACGCGGCTGATCGAGCGCAACACGACGATCCCGACCAAGAAGAGCCAGGTGTTCTCTACGGCCGAGGACAGTCAGTCGGCCGTGACCATCCGCGTCTTCCAGGGCGAGCGTGAAATGGCCGCCGACAACAAGGCGCTCGGCCAGTTCGACCTGGTCGGCATTCCGCCGGCGCCGCGCGGCGTGCCGCAGATCGAGGTCACCTTCGACATCGACGCCAACGGCATCGTCAACGTTTCGGCCAAAGACAAGGGCACCGGTAAGGAGCACCAGATCCGCATCCAGGCTTCGGGTGGTCTTTCTGACGCCGACATCGAGAAGATGGTCAAGGACGCCGAGGCCAATGCCGAGAGCGACAAGAAGCGGCGTGCGCTGGTCGAGGCCCGCAATCAGGCCGAAGCTCTGGTGCATTCTTCCGAGAAGTCGCTGAAGGAATATGGCGACAAGGTCTCGGAAGCCGACCGCACGGCGATCGCAGACGCGATCACCGCGCTGAAGGCTGCGGCCGAAGGCGACGACGCGGCCGACATCGAGGCCAAGTCGCAGGCGCTGGCCGAGGCTTCGATGAAACTTGGCCAGGCCATGTACGAGGCTTCGCAGAAGGAAGCCGCGGAAGCCGACGCCAAGGCGGACGCCGCCAAGGACTCCGACGTGGTCGACGCCGATTTCGAGGAAATCGACGAGGACGACGACAAGAAGAAGTCGGCCTGAACCGTTTGACGGCAAGATAATGCTGAAAGCCCGGCGCAAGGCCGGGCTTTTTTGCAACCCCTTGCAGAAAAAGCACGGACCTCGCCAAAAAATTGCCGGCTAAGCCGCGTCGACACTGGCATCGCGGTTCCATCGCACCTAAATCGAAACGTCAGTGCCGGCAAAAGACGCAACAATGCTTCAAGACGTTGAGCATCTGGACAGCGGGAAAAAATGAAAGCTGATTTCTACGAAACGCTGGGTGTCCAGAAAGGCGCCGACGAGAAGGAGCTCAAGAGCGCTTTCCGCAAGCTCGCCATGCAGTTCCATCCCGACCGCAACCCCGGCGATCATTCCTGCGAGCACAAGTTCAAGGAAATCAACGAAGCCTACGAGACGCTGAAGGACCCGCAGAAGCGGGCCGCCTATGACCGCTTCGGCCACGCGGCCTTCGAGCAGGGCGGCATGAATGGCGGTGCGCAAGGCTTTGGCGCCGGCGGCTTCGCCGACATCTTCGAGGATATTTTCGGCGACATGATGGGCGGGCGCCAGCGCCGCTCGTCGGGCGGCCGCGAGCGCGGCGCCGACCTGCGCTACAATATGGAAATCTCGCTGGAGGAGGCCTTTGCCGGCAAGACCGCGCAGATCCGCGTGCCGGCTTCGATCTCCTGCTCGGAATGCTCGGGCAGCGGCGCCAAGCCCGGCACCCAGCCTGTCACCTGCTCGATGTGCAACGGCCACGGCAAGGTGCGCGCCACGCAAGGCTTCTTCTCGATCGAGCGCACCTGCCCGCAATGCCAGGGGCGCGGCCAGACCATCAAGGACCCATGCCCGAAATGCGCCGGCCAGGGCCGTGTCACCGAAGAGCGTTCGCTGTCGGTCAACATCCCGGCCGGCATCGAGGACGGCACCCGCATCCGCCTTGCCAATGAGGGCGAGGCCGGCCTGCGCGGCGGGCCGTCGGGCGACCTCTATATTTTCCTGGCGGTCAAGCCGCACGAGTTCTTCCAGCGCGATGGCGCCGATCTCTACTGCAAGGTGCCGATCTCGATGACGACGGCCGCCCTTGGCGGTTCCTTCGAGGTGACGACGCTGGATGGCACGCAGACCAAGGTGAAAGTGCCGGAAGGCACTCAGAACGGACGCCAGTTCCGCCTCAAGGGCAAGGGCATGCCGGTGCTGCGCCAGCCCAATGTCGGCGACCTCTACATCCAGACCGCGGTCGAGACGCCGCAGAACCTCACCCGCCGCCAGCGCGAGCTGCTGGAGGAGTTCGAACAGCTCTCCTCGCAGGACAATTCGCCCCAGTCGAGCGGCTTTTTCGCCCGCATGAAGGATTTCCTCGAGTCCTTCGGCGAGCGGTGATGCATGTCACCCACAAGCGGGAATCGCTTTGGGCCGCTGATATCCGCGAAACGCGTCGCGTCTCGAGACGCGACGAAAGTTATCTTATCCACGACATCGGCGCCGCCTTACCTTGCCTTGCGCCGCTCAGGTGTTAAGTAACTTGCGGGGAGAGTTGAGGAGAGCTTGCATGACACGTCCCGGACTGCGGAAGGCGCTTGCCGAAAAGTTCGACGACGAACTCAAATTCTTCAAGGGCTGGATCGACAAGCCCAAGACGGTCGGCTCGATCGTGCCGACCAGCTCGATCACCGCCCGCAAGATGGCCTCGATCGTCAATCCGAAATCCGGCCTGCCGGTGCTTGAGGTCGGTCCCGGCACCGGCGTCATCACCCGCGCCATCCTGGCCCAGGGCGTGCGGCCCGAAAACCTCTACGCGGTCGAATATTCCACCGATTTCGTCCGCCACCTGCGGCAGCTCTATCCCGGCGTCAATGTCATCGAGGGCGATGCCTTCAACCTCAACGCCACGCTTGGCGACAAGAGCGGGATGATCTTCGATTCCGTCGTTTCCGGCGTGCCGCTGCTCAATTTTCCGGTCGCCCAGCGCATCGCCTATATCGAGAGCCTGCTCGACCGCATCCCGGCAGGCAGGCCGATCGTGCAGCTGACCTATGGCCCGATGTCGCCGATCCCGGCCGGCCGTGGCGACTACACGGTCAAGCATTTCGATTTCATCTTCCGCAACATCCCGCCGACGCAGCTGTGGATCTACCGGCGCGAGGCGCATTAGGGGGTGCCGATATTCAGGTGAGCCGGCCTGCCTGAATCTCAGCGCACCTGGAGCGATCTGCATTTCGACCTCGATTTTTGGACCGGTGCGTTGATTTGAGCGGTCTCTGGCTGTACCTGTCCGGGAACAAGGTTGGCCAATGGCAGTGATCCCGAAAATCCTCGTCTTCGCCGGCTCGGTGCGCAGTGGCGCCTACAGCGGCAGGACGGCCGACGTGGCGCAAAAGGAGCTCGCCATGCAAGGCGCCGAGGTGACCCGCATCTCGCTCGCCGACTATCCCCTGCCGATCCTCGACGAGGACCTGGAAAAGGAAAAGGGCGTTCCCGAAAACGCCCTGAAACTTGGCCGTCTGGTGAACGCCCATGACGGGCTGCTGATCGCCACGCCGGAATATAACGGCTCCATTCCGCCGCTGCTCAAGAACACGATCGACTGGGTAAGCCGGGTGCGCAGGGATGGCGGCCGGCCGGTCAGGCCGCTTGCCGGCAAGGTGGCCGGCCTCTGCTCATCCTCCAACGGCCACTTTGCCGGGATTCGCTGCATCAACCATCTGCGCGCCGTGCTGGTGCGCTGCCAGATGGAGGTGGTGACGCCGGAATGCTCGGTGCCCGAGGGCGGCAGCGCCTTCGACGAGGACGGCAATTTCCGCGACGAAAGACTGTACAAATCGATGGAGCATCTATGCCGCACGCTGATCGAAACCTCGCGCATGCTGTCCACCCGGATCGAAGCGTGATCGCCGATACCATGCGGACCAAATCCATGCAGGCCCAATCGATACAGGAAAGACTGATCGTCGGCCTCGACGTGCCGACCGTGCAGGAGGCCGAGAAGGCGGTGCGCGAACTCGACGGCGTCGTCTCCTTCTACAAGATCGGCTATCAGCTGGCCTTCGCCGGCGGGCTCGACTTCGCCAGGGAACTGGCCAGCGGCGGGACGAAAATCTTCCTCGACATGAAGCTGCTCGACATCGACCATACGGTGGCCAAGGGCGTCGAGAACATCGTCAAGATGGGCGTGAGCATGCTGACCATCCATGCCTATCCCAAGGCGATGCGGGCGGCGGTGGAAGCGGCCAGGGGCAGCGAGCTTTGCCTGCTTGCGGTCAGCGTGCTGACCTCGATGGACGAGCAGGACATGATCGACGTCGGCTATGAATACGACCCGCACACGCTGGTGCTGAGGCGCTCGGAACAGGCGCTGCATGCCGGTATGGGGGGCATCGTCTGCTCGGCCGCGGAAGCCGAAGCGGTGCGCCGCATCGTCGGGCCCGACATGGCGGTGGTGACGCCCGGCATCCGGCCGGCGGGCAGCGACCATGGCGACCAGAAGCGCGTGGTGACGCCCGCGCAAGCGATCCGCAGCGGTGCCAGCCACCTCGTCGTCGCCCGCCCGATCGTCGCGGCGGCCGACAGGCGAGAAGCGGCCGAAGCGATCATCGCCGAAATGCGGTCGGCATAAGGAACAGGGAGAAAAAGAATGTCCAAGGGATACTGGATCGCTCGTGTCGATGTGCACGACACCGAAGGCTACAAGGACTACGTTGCCGCTGCCAAGCCTGCCTTCGAGCGCTTCGGCGCGAAATTCCTGGCGCGCGGCGGTGCGCATGAGCTGGCCGAGGGTGTCGGGCGCGCGCGCAACGTCGTCATCGAATTCGAAACGCTCGCCGCGGCGCATGACTGCTACCACTCGCCGGAATATCAGCGCGCCGTCGCCATCCGCCAGAAGGTCGCCGACGGCGAGATCGTGCTGATCGAAGGCATCTGAAGTCCTTCGGGATCGCCGCGTCAGACGAAGTCCTGGAGGTTCACTTCCCTCAGCTTCGCGCCGCCAAGCAGGGCTCCGATCAGCTGGTGCTTGAGCGCGAGGCAGTGCGAGCGGGCAAGTTTCACGATGCCGGGAACGTCGCTCTTCTCGCAGGCTTGCAGCAATTGCTTCTGCTGTTCGATGATCAGTTGGGTGAAATCGCGTGACTTGAATCCGAGATGCAGCGCGCGCTCCGACTGATCGAGAATCTGGCTGAGGAGCTGTGCCAGCCGCAGGTTCCCGGACAGCTCGGCAATTGCCAGACGAAAGCCACGGTCGGCCGCGAGGAACGCAACGTGGCTGCGCAGCGTTTCGGGTTTCAGCACCTTTCTTGCGGCCAGCCTGATGTCATCCAGCCCGCGCTCGGTGATGCCTGTAGCCGCAAACCTGAACACTTCCGGTTCGATCAGGCTGCGGACGTCGAAGATCTCGCCGACGTCGCGCAAGGTCAGCGTGGTGATGATATAGCCACGACGCGGCTCGCTCCTGACCAGCCCTTCCTGCATGAGGCGGGCCAGCGCTGAGCGGATCGTCGCCTTCTTGATCCCGTAGCGGGCCTCAATCTGTTTCTCCGTCAAGGCTTCGCCGGGCGACAGGACGCAGGCGACGATGTCGCTCTTCAACTGCTCGTATGCCTGCTCGCTGCGCAGGACGTCCGCCGTCGACAGCGCCGTTGTCCCGCCCGTGGAATCGGGCGACTTCGATGGCGTGGCTTTCGTCGATTTCATGATTTCGCACTATCCATTTGTTTGAGCATGATCTCTGGACAAACGGAAACCGTTTGTCCGAGAAAACCGGATTCCCCCTTTCGGGATCATGCCTTGGCCCCGATTGACGTCGGCATCGGCATTGGCTAGCGTTGATCGTCCTAGATACCTCCGCTGAGCATCTCAGACAGGAACCGTGGAATGCCCCTATCCGCCTCCTCCCCTCTGTACCCTGCCATCACGGATATCGTCAACGCGGCGGCAGGCCCCGATCCTTTCGAGCAGGTCAAGGCCGTGCTGAGCGGCTACACGATCCGTTTCCATTCGCTCGGCAGGCTCGTTCACGAGGAGGAAGACGATGAGCTGCTCCTGCATGCGAGCCCCAACCTGACGATCTATCACATCACGCTCTCTCCCGGCGTGCAGTATCCGCCTCACAACCACCTGATGGATGCCTTGATCGGCATCTACAGGGGCAGCGAGACAAACTTCATCTACCCGGCCACCGGCGACGAAATTGACACTCCAGAACGGCAGGATTTCGTGGCACCCGCGGTGACGCACATGTCTCCCGATACCATTCATTCGGTTGCGAATACGGGCGATGGCCGCTCCGGAGCGCTTCACGTTTACCTGGGTGATCTGCCAGGCACCAGTCGCCAGCTGTGG
The DNA here is from genome assembly GCF_042682145.1 of Mesorhizobium newzealandense. Classification (NCBI taxonomy): domain Bacteria; kingdom Pseudomonadati; phylum Pseudomonadota; class Alphaproteobacteria; order Hyphomicrobiales; family Phyllobacteriaceae; genus Mesorhizobium; species Mesorhizobium newzealandense. The sequence goes on from NZ_JBHUGZ010000002.1 coordinate 21,741, forward strand.
AGCCTGGCCGACAGCCATGCGGAGCCGTTCGACAACGACCGCTACATAGCCGGCGCACGGCCCATCATCCAGCAATCGACTGGCGAGCCCGAGTAGCTTTCGCCCAGCTGATTGCGACGGCGCTGGTATCTCTTTGTTTCACGCAATTCCCCATGGAAAGGGCTACGCGCTTTTCCCGGGAAAACCGTTTCACACTTTTCCCGGAATCGCTCTCGTTGACATGCAGGTAAATACCTGCATATTATAGCTTCACAAGCGAACGAGAAGAGGCTGATGGACGCCGACAAGGTTTTCAAGGCACTGGGCGACCCGACACGCAGAAGGCTGCTTGACCTTCTGTGTGAGACGAACGGGCAGACGCTCGGTCAGCTCTGCGAAAATCTGGACATGGCCCGGCAATCCGCCACCCAGCACATCGACCTGCTGGAAGCGGCCAATCTGGTGAGCACGGTCAAGCGCGGCCGGGAAAAGCTGCATTTCATCAACCCAGTGCCGCTGCACGAAGTCTACGAGCGGTGGGTGCGGAAATTCGAACGGCAGCGGCTCAGCCTGCTGCACGACCTGAAGCAAGAACTCGAAGGAGACGACCAATGACCCGAGAAACGACCAGCTTTGTCTACGTGACCTACATCAGATCGACGCCGCAAAAAGTGTTCGAGGCCATAATCAGGCCTGACATCGCAAGTCGCTACTGGGGCCACGAGAACGTCTCCGACTGGAAGCCGGGATCGAAGTGGGAACATATCCGCGCCAATGAGGAGCGGACCGTCGAGCTCGTCGGCAAGGTCGTCGAGATCTCGCCGCCGACCCGTCTCGTCATGACCTGGGCGAACGCCTCTCAGGCCGGCGATCCGTCACAATACAGCCGGGTGACGTTCGGCATCGAGGAATACGACACCATGGTGCGGCTGACCGTCACCCATGATGAACTCGAAGCCGGCAGCGGCATGGCGAAAGGCATCAGCCAGGGATGGCCGGCCGTGCTGTCGAGCATGAAATCCTTCCTCGAAACCGGCAGCGGCATCGACCTTTTCGCCAAGCCGAAATCGGCCTGATGCCCTGCGATATCATGCAGAACCAGGCCAGTGGAGAACGACAATGACCAAGCGCTATATCGGCGGCTGTGCGTGCGGCGCGATCCGCTATGAAACCAGCGGCGAGCCCATCTTCCAGAACCACTGCCAATGCCTCGATTGCCAGAAGCGCGCGGGCACCGGCCATGGATCCTATCTGACCTTCGGCCGGCGTGCCGACATGAAAATCACCGGCGAGGCGAGCGCCTGGCGTGTGAAAGGCGCCAGCGGCAACGAAAAAATCCATGCCTTCTGCCCGACCTGCGGAACGCCGGTCTACCTGACATTCGTTGCCATGCCGGAACTGATTGCAGTCCACGCGACCAGCCTCGACGACCCCGGCGATTTCAATCCACAGGTAGTCACCTATACGGTCGGCGGCCATGCCTGGGACACGATTGATCCCTCGTTGCAGGCATTCGACCGAATGCCGCATGGATAGCCCCGCAGGGCAGTCCGCGTGTTAGCGACTCGCCTCGTGGCTCTCATGTCGTGTCGAGTGCTGGTCGCCTGCCAGCGCCTCCGCCTGATGGCGGTGCCCGAGCATTTCGTAGCCGACGATGGTGACGGCCGGGGCCAGCATCAGAATGATCAGGCAGACCGCCGTGTCGACACCGGCAAGTGCTGAGAGGATGGCAAGCGCCACCACAGCCGCGGTGGCGAGCAGCAGCCATATGTGGAACGGATCGAAGCGCTGAACAAGATAGGTGTAGAGCGCATAGATCGCCGCCAGGAAAATGGCGACGGGAACAGCGGTGGCAAGCAGCGTTGCAACCGGGCCGATATGCGCCTTGTGCTCGATGAAATAGGCCGCGACATGCAGCCCGGCTCCGGTCGCGACAATGGCGGCGACAATCAGCATCTGCCCATAGCCCCAGATGAATGATCGGTTGCGGTGCGCATGCAAGATCGGTGCCGAGGGCAGCATGTAGTAGACCCACCACATGCCGAAGGTGAGCCCGGTGCCGGCGACGCAGACCAGTGCCGCATCCACAGTCCAGCCCTGCTCCTCGACCACGGCGGACAGGGTCGCCAGCGTGCCGACGACCCCCTCACCCAAGGCGATGATGGCGAACAGGCTGTAGCGTTCGGCCATGTGGTGCGCATGCCAGGGCGTGCCGCCATCCTTGCGTTCGGCGATCACCGGCCCCGCCAGTTCGATGAGACCGAGAATGCCAGCGAGAATGATGCTGGTGCCGACTGGGAAATCCACAACGATCTGCACCACCCAGCCGATCTGGGCGACCGCGATGGCGGTGGCGTAGGTCAGGCAGGCGCGGCGCCGGGCGGGGTCCTGCCGGGCAGCGCGCAGCCACTGGAAGATCATCGCCACCCGCATGATGACATAGCCAAGCACCATCACCGAATTGTTGAGGTGCTCGCCGTGCTCGATCGAGGCGAACATGCGTGGCAGGCCGATCGCCAGCACCAGCACGCCGATCATCTGCAGCATGGTGACGAGGCGGAAAATCCAGTCGTCCGTGTCATAGGCCGAGGAGAACCAGGAGAAATTGATCCAGGCCCAGCAGATGGAGAAGCTGGCGAAAGCGAAGCCGAGCAAGGCGGCAGCGTAGTGGCCCTCGGCCAGCGCATGGGCGAGCTGGGACGAGGCAAAGCTGAACGCGGTCACGAAAGTCAGGTCGAACAGAAGCTCGAGCGGCGTCGCGACACGATGCACCTCATGCGGATCGCGCCCGGCCATGCGCCTGACATGATGATGAAGGGCTTCGGGGTTGACGGGCGTGGTGTTCATCGCGCGGCCTTCGGGTTGAGGGTCGTGAGCCGACACTAGAGGCAAGGCAGGACGCGTCAAGGCGCACGGCCGGAGCCGCCACGCCGTTCAAATACGATGGTTTGGGCCGGTCAGCCGGGTGGCTGCGGTCTCGGCCATGGCGTCGGCGAGCTCCAGACCCCATTGCTGGCGGCAATAGGCGCGAAAATCGAAGCAGGGCAGGCCGGGGCAGACTTCGAACTCGATGAGGTGGACCGTGTCGTCGGCCTCGACCCGGAGATCGATGGAGAATACGTCGCGCAGGCCGAGCCCGCTCATCAGCCGCTCGGCGATCACGCGAATCCTGGCGTCGGCGACCGGCTGGCTGTCGGCGACCGCAACGAGCTCCGGTTCGGCATAATGTCCCGCCGCCTTGGCTGCCTCGCCGGTGTCGCCGTAAAGTGCCAGGCTATCTGCCATGGTCTGGAAATCGGCGCCTGACTCGACAAAGGCGACGCCAAGCGCTTCGACGCCAGCGCCGGGCACCAGGCCGAGGAAACTCGCGCGCACGTTGCGGCCGGCGACATAGGGCTGGACGACGACGTCATCGCGATAGGCTGAAAAGACGCGCCGGCTGAGCTCCAGGGCGTGGCCGAGATCACCGGTGCGCGAATCCGCCCAGATGCCAATCTTGGCGCCAAGCCGGTTGGGCTTGGCGAACCAGCCGGCGGGTGACGCAGGCGGCTCGACCAGCCATTTGCCGTCGCGCGCAAGACCGGCCGTCGGCACCGGCAGGCCGAGCGCGGCAAGCACGGCGCCGGAGCGGAACTTGTCCTGGCAGAGCGCGAACAGCGCATCGTCGGCCCCGATCGTTTTGAACCCGCCCAGTCTCGCCAAAGCGGGTGCGGCCCCGCCACGGAAATAGGCAATGCCGTCGGTCAGCGTCCAGACCAATGTCGTGCCGGGATGCTCGCCGGCGAGCACGCTTGCGGCATCGTCGAGCGCCACCGGCGCGAACGACAGGCCGCGTGCCTGGCAGGCGGCGGCAAGCGCGTCGAATTCGGGGGCGAGATCGGTCGACTGCGCCAGATAGGATGCGATTTCGGCGGCACGCTCCGGTGCATGGCCGTCGGCGACCAGACGGTCGAAGCAGGCTTTTTCCGGCTCATGGACGAGGATCAGTTTTGGCTTTTGGCTCGTCATGGCTTGGCACGGTTTTCCAGCGGTGGGATCGCCTACCATCGCACGGTAAGTGCAATCGGCTCTCGCGAAACCGACTGGGTCGGACGGTTGCGTGACAGCGCACCGGCCGACCGCGGTTCAATCAGGCGATCAGCACGCGAGGCTCGAAACGGCCGTTGACCTTGATGTCGAGCAGGAAGGTCATGCCCGCCTGCGGATCGAGCTGGCGCTGCTTTTCGTCTTTCCCCTTCCAGGCGGACGTCACTGCCAGCCGGTCGGCGTTCTTGCCGACAAAGGCCGGACAGGATGGCTGTGTCACCGGCATGGCGACCGACCGCAGCAGCGTGCCGTCAGGCGCGTAGGCCCTGAGCACCTTGCCGCCCCAGACGGCATTCCACAGCACGCCGTCACGGTCGAGCACCGAGCCGTCGATATAACCCTTGGCCGAACGGTGATCGACGAAGATTTTCGGCTCGCCGGTGGGCAGGCCGGTCGCCGGGTCGCAGTCGACCCGCATCAACAGTCCGGTCGAGGTGTCGGTGTAGTAGGCGAGCGCGCCATCCGGCGAAAAGCAGATCGAGTTCGACACGGTGATGTCCGAAAACAGGCGGCGCAGTTCGCCTTTGAAAAACCAGTAGATCGAACCGGCCCCCTTTTCCTCCGCCTTGCCCATCGTGCCCGTCCACAGGGCACCACAGGGATGGACGCGGGAATCGTTGGAGCGGGTGGCTGGATTGTCGGCCTCGATCGGCGTGTGCAGCGTCATCGTGCCGGTCGCGACATCGCGGACATGGAGGCCGGTCTCGGTGGCGATCAGCTGGCGCTGGTCGTCGATGATGGCGATGGCGCTTGCCATCTGGCCAAGCGCGTGGATTTTCAGTGGGCCGCCGGCCACGGGCTTTTCCAGAAGCTGGCCGTTGACGATGTCGAACCAGAACAGCGCATCGGTGGCGGGATCGTAGCTCGGCCCTTCGCCGAGCTGGCAGATATGATCGGAAAAAAACCGAAACGGCCGCCTCGCTCATCATGCTTCTCCGAACACCGCGTCCCAGGCCGAGACGGCGGCGTGTGCGCGAACCGCCACCTCGTCGACGCTCATGCCCGGCTTGAACAGGCTGGAGCCAAGGCCAAACACCGTCACCCCGACAGCCTTGTAGCCGGCAAAGTCCTTTTCCGAGACACCGCCGACCGCGCCGATCAATGTCTGCGCCGGCAGCACCGCCCGGATCGCGGAAATGCCTGCCGCGCCGAGCACGCTCGCCGGGAAGAATTTCAACGCCGAGGCGCCGAACCGGATCGCCTGGAAGGCTTCGGTCGGCGTGAACACGCCCGGCATGGTGACCATGCCGTATTGCATCGCACGCGCCATCACCTCGGCATCGATGTTGGGGCTGACCAGCAGCCTCCCGCCGGCCTTGTGCAAGCCATCGACATCGGCTGCTGTCAGCACTGTGCCCGCGCCGACGAGTGCAGTTTTCGGCAGCACCTCGACGATCCGGGCGATCGACGAAAACGGCTCCGGTGAGTTGAGCGGCACTTCGATCGCCTCGATGCCGGCGTCGAACAGCGCCTGGCCGATCGCCATCGCCTCGACGGGCTTGAGGCCGCGCAGGATGGCGACCAGGCCGCGCTTGAGCTTCGGGAAAGGTGCGGTCTGGCTCATAGGGCTGCTCCGGTTCTGGCGATCATGCCGTTCTCACGCGCGGCTTCGACGAGACCGGCACGCACCGCCTCATCGGCATCGACGGTGCGGACCTTGAGCCCGGCAAGGCCGAGTGCGGCTTGGTAGAGTGCTGCAAGCGCGCCGGACGCGACCAGCACAACGGGTTCCGCACCGGCGCCATGGCGGCGGCTGGCCGAGGCGATCTCGCCACCGATCAGCAGGCCGGACAGGCAGGCGGCGGCATCGTCCGCTTTCAGATCCTGGAGCAGACCGGCGGCGCGGATGGAAAACAGCCGCGAGGTGACATCGCCGTCCTCGCCCAAGGCGGTTTCGCACCAGCGGCGGAAGAATGGATTGTCCGAGGTGACCGGGCTGGGGTGTTCGCCGAGCGAATGGCGCAGGATCGAGTGCGCGGCAAGCACCGAGAACAGCTCGCCGGTCGGCCAGGTGCCGAAGCCGGCAACAACGCCGTCCTCGACCAGCACCCATTTCGAATGGGTGCCTGGCATGCAGACCAGCTGGCGTCCGTTGGCCGGCAGGCCGGCGCCGGCAAGCTGGGTTTCCTCGCCCCGCATGACGTCGGGCGCATCGGCCAGCCGTTGGGCAAGGCCCGGCACGATGCGGATGTCGCGGTCCTGGCCGGGCACCCGGGCGGCACCCGCCAGGATGGCACTGAGCGGCGCCGGCACGGTGACATAGGGTGCCTCGAGCCAGCCCTGGCGCGAGCCCGCCATGCCGCAGATGATGACGGGCAGCGCCTCCGGCGCGGCCATCGCCGCCAGATGCCCTTCGAGTATGGTCGAAAAGCCTTTTTGCTGGGCGGTGATCAGGCCATCATCGCCACGCCGTTCGGCAAGAACCTTGCCGTCTTTGTCGATCAGCCAGACCCGCATGCGGGTCGTGCCCCAGTCAACGGCCGCTACCGCCGGCGCTTCGCTCACAGGAAACCTCCATCGACGATCAGCATCTGCGCGGTCAGCATGCGTGACGCGTCCGAAGCCAGGAACAGCACCGTGCCGACAATGTCGTCCGGCTGCATCACCTGCTTGATGCACTGCTTGGCGACATGGGCGGCCAGCCCCTGTTCGGTCACCCAGAGCTCTTTCTGCCGCTCGGTGATCACCCAGCCGGGCGCGATGGCGTTGACGCGGATGCCGTCCACGCCGAGCTTGCCGGCCAGCCCCTTGGTCAGGCCGAGGATGCCGGCCTTGGCGGCGGTGTAGGCCGGCATGTCGGGGTGATTGATCAGATAGGACGTCGAGGTGAAGTTGATGATCGAGCCGCCGCCGGACCGCTTCATGCCCGGCGCCACCGCCTGCGCGGTGAAGAAATGCGGCCGCAGATTGACCGCCTGGTTGTTGTCCCAGAATTCCACCGTCACGTCTTCCACGGCGTGGCGTTCGTCCCACGCCGCGTTGTTGATCAGCACGGTGACATCGCCATGTGCGTCGGCCGCCCTGGTGGCGGACGCACGCAGGGCTTCGACGTCGCGCAGGTCGGTCTTGAGATACAGCGGCCGGCGGCCGGATGCCTTCTCGATGCGATCGGCAAGGGCGATGCTTGGGCCGTCGGCGATATCGATAAAGGCGACATTGGCACCCTGGCGCACAAAACCCTCGGTCAGTGCCGCGCCAATTCCGGAGCCGCCACCGGTGATCAGCACCGAGGCTCCCTCGAGGTCGGCAAAATGCGCCGATGGCATCATAATCTGTTCTCTCCCAGCATGACCGGCGCGCATCCTAGCCAGAGAAGTCCTGCGGGCAAGGGCGAAAAGGCGGATTTGCTGGCTTATGTCAGACAAAACGACAATGCGCCGCACCGGATGCGAACGGCTGCATCATCGGGATTGCGGACCGCGTCGAGATTGGCGGTCAGACCGCCTTGGCGTGCAAGGCGCCGCGGAAGGAATCGCGGAGGTAGCCGAGCGTGGCATCGGCATCGACGGGCTTGCCGAACAGATAGCCCTGCCCGCCGGCGCAGCCGAACTGGACCAGGCGGTCGGCCTGCGCCTCCTGCTCGATGCCTTCGGCGACCACGTCCATGCCGAGCCCCTCGCACATGGCGAGAATGGCGCGGATGATGTGTTCGGACGGGCGGTCGTCGAGAATGGAAGAGACGAAGGCGCGATCGATCTTGAGCTTGTCGAAATGGAACTCGCGCAAGCGGCCGAGCGAGGACTGGCCGGTGCCGAAATCGTCGAGCGAAACGCGGATGCCGACGCGGCGCAGATCCTCGACGATCTTCTCGGCCGAGGCAGGATCGTTCATCAGGCCGGTCTCGGTGATCTCGATCTCCAGCCGGCGCGGATCGAAGCCGGTGCGGTCGAGAATCGCCAGTATGTGCAGGCCGGTGTTCTGGTCGACGAGCTGCGAGGGCGACAGGTTGAACGACAGGAACAGGTCCTTCGGCCAGCTTCTGGCCGCTTCCGTCGCCTTGCGCAGCACCAGCTGCGACAGCGGGCCGATGATACCGCGCTCCTCGGCGATGGGAATGAACACCGTTGGCGGCACCGAGCCGAGGTCGCGATCGGTCCAGCGTGCCAGCGTCTCGAAGCCGATGGTGCGGCGCGTGTTGAGGTCGACGATGGGCTGGAAATGTGGCTCCACCTCGCCGGCCGAGACAGCGCGGCGCAGCGCCTGTTCGATGCGGGTGACGCGCTTGGCCGCTTCTTCCATCTCGCGTGTGTAGACGACGACGCGGCCACGGCCGGAACGCTTGGCGTGGTAGAGCGCCGTCTCTGCCTTGTTGACCAGGATCTCGGTGGTCTCGTCGCCCGAATAAAACAGCGAGCAGCCGACCGAGGCCGAAAGCCTGGCGGTGCGTTCGCCGACATCATAGGGTGCCGAAAGAATCTCGATCAGCATGCGGGACTTGTCGGCCGCAGCGTCCTCGCTGAACACCATCGGGTAAAGAAAGGCGAATTCGTCGGCGCCAATGCGGCAGACAGTGGAATAGCCGTCCATCGAGGCGCGCAGCCGCATCGCGACCTGGATCAGGATATCGTCACCGGCCTTGTGCCCGAACAGGTCGTTGATCGGCTTGAAGCCGTCCAGGTCGAGAATGCCGACGGTAAATGGCGCCGGGTCGTCGGCACGGTCGCTGATCAGGCGATCGACCTTGTCGAAGAAGCGGCGATGGTTGCCAAGCCCGGTCAACGGATCGGTGAATGCCAGATCCGTGCTCTCTCTGTTTGCCTGTCCGGTGCCAAACGAAGTTTGCATCGGTGTCCCTGTTTTGTGACGTCGGAATTTAGTTTCAGACTGGCAGCAAACCCTTTAGGAAACGTATCCCCAAATCGATTATTCGCGGGTAAAGCGCGTTGCTTTCAGCAGGTTGACGCGATGCGCGTCAGGCCTTCACTCAGATCCTCAGCCGTTCGGCCGGACACGATAGAGTTCGAGCGAGGCGCCAGTTGTGTCCGCGATCGGCTCCAGCCATTCCGGCACGTTGCCGCGCATCAGCCCGGCAAGAAAACCGCCCGGCGCGGTGAAGGCGAGAAGCTGGCTTTCCGGGTTGCCGCGGCACAGCGCGACAAGGCCGACGTGATGATCCCTAGCGATCGACCCGGCTTGCGCATCGGAACCGAGGAAAGCGTCGAGCGCCAGCAGGTTTCCGGCGACGTTGCGGTGATAAGGCCCGGCGAACACGCGATGTCCGGAGTAAATCAGGATCGGCGATCCGAGATTGGAAACGGCAAGCACGGTGGTATCCGGCAGCCTGCCGAGCGTGGCGAAGCTGCCCCTGGCCTGGCAGGACGGGTCAACGCCAGCGTTGCTGGTGATCCTTGCACCGGTTGCGAGCGCCGCCGACGCCGCCTGGGCGGCACCCGACCAGATCGAGTTCATCGAGATGAGCCAGGCCGCGGCCATGCGCAGCACCGAGCTGCGCGACGGGCTGGTTTCGGCACGCCGCCGCCATTTGGCGATCCAGGCCGAGAGCGGGATCACCGCGAAGGCGATCGAGAAGGTCGAGCCGCGCACTTGCCAGGCGCTGACCACGAACGCCACAACCAGCAGCACGGCGACAAGGCTGTCCTGCCGCCGCCAGCCGCCACGGACGAAGCGCTGCGCCATCAGCACGATCGCCACCAGCGGCGTGGCATAGCGCGCCGCCAGCTCGGCGGGATCGTGGGCGGCCAGCTGGAACAGCGACTGCGCCTCTTCGATATGATCGAGCCATAGCGTCTTCAACCGCGGATCAAGCTCCGCATAGGGAGAGGCCAGGCATTGCGGGAACAGCAGAAAGAGGACCGCGCCGAGCACGAGTGCAAGCACGCCAAGCGACAGCAGACGCCGTCCGCGCGAGCGGCGGGCCGCTTCGATCGAGGCGATCGCCGCAAGGCCGGTTCCGGTAAGGGCGGCCACGACGAACTGCGCCGTCGAGAAGGCATCGCATTGTGCCTGGCTCCAGGCCGACACCGGGATGGTGGCGACGAAGACAAGCGCCGATACGCCGGCAAAGCCAAGGCCGAAATCCCTGGCGATCCCCCTTTCGCCGGTTGCATCAAAGGCAAACAGCGCCGCCACGCCGACGCCGATGCTGGCGACGTAGGGGGCGGTTTCCATGCCGACGGCCAGGGTCAGCGCGGCGCACAGGCCGGCAAGCAATGCCGCCGGCCGGTGCACAGGCGCTTCGAGCAGGAAACTCAGGCTGGCGACGGTCAGCATCAGCTGGACATTGTGATGGTCGAGTGCGCCCGGCGCGAAGATGCCGATGAAATATAGTGCCGCCGCGCCGACGATGACGGCAGGCAGCACCGCGCCATCGCCGGCAAAGCTGCGCGCGGCGCGAATGATGAAGACCATGGTCAGGCCGAAGAGCAGTGCCGGCCACGCCACCTGCGCGATGTCCTCGGCAAGAGTGGTGTTGCCGGTCAGGCTCGATACGGCGAGCACGATGGCGGCGATCGGCGCATCGACCAGCCGCGACCAATGCATGACGAAGCCGCCGTCCAGGCCCATCCGGTATTGATGCAGGTCGAACCAGCCCTGGCCGGCCAGCAGGTCGCGCACCTCGACGAGCCGCAGCAGATCGTCATTGTCGCCGCCGGCATTGGTCAGCGCCGGGAATCCGGCCCAGGCGTTGACGGCAAGGAAGCCGAGCGTGGCAAGCAGCGCCAGAATGAGGTCCGCTCGCCAGGAGGCGCGTGCCCCATCTTTGGAAAGCATCGCGGTATGTGCGGTGGTCATGGGATGGGCTTTCAGCCTGTGTCTATCAGCGCAAGCTAACGCGGGCCGCTTCACAAAGCGTAAAGCCGCCCGCGATCCAGCTAATCGCGCGCCGGAAACACCCACAGGGACGACAGAATGTAGCTCACCGTGCTTGCAGCAACCGTCATCAGCGCCGACATGGCGAGTGCCGACATGCCGAAACGGGTGACCGCCAGGTGCGACACCATTCCCGAAAACAACGCGCATCCGAGCTGCAGCGCGAGATAGCGCGGCATGGCGCTGGCATGATCGTGCTGGCCGCCGAATGTCCAGCCGCGCTGCGCGCTATAGGCAACGATGAAGGTGATCGCGTAGGCAACGACGCTGCCGACGAAGGGCGAGAGGCCCAGCGATACCAGCAGCCACGACAGAACGAACAGCAGCAATGCGGCGCCGACGCCGACCGTCAGGAACCGGAACAGGCGCGTCTGGACAAACACTGGCAATACCTGGGCTCACGCGTCGCGCGGCGGCGTTTGATTAGCCGGCGATTCATCGGTCCGCAATTCATTGGCCCGTAATTCATTGGCCCGGAATTCATTGGAACGACCGGCCTGGCCGGCTTTCAGCCGCTTGACCGGTATTTCCAGGACACCGAGCAGGAAGGCCGAGAAGAAGGCCTGGAGTGAAATGACCATCAGGCTCAGGCCCAGCACGACGATGCGCGGGATTTCGGAATCGTTCAGCGGGCCGAAGCCGAGATGCGCCCAGCGCGCCACGGCATAGCCAAAGAACAGCACGCCGCCGGCAAAGCAGATGCCGGCATTGGCGGCGAGACGATCGGTGCTGATGGTTCTGGTCAGCCAGTCGGATCGGCTGCTGCGCGGCAGGATACCGGTTATCTCGGCATAGTAGCGCGAAATTGCGCCGAAGGTGATGAGCTGGACGCCGGTGACGACCATGAAACAGGCGGCGACGAAGGTGTTGAGGTCGAGCGACAGATTGTTGATCACGCGCAGCGGCCCGAACACCAGTAGTGCCGCGAACACGATGCCAAGACCGCCGAGCACCGTGCCCGGGATGAAGAACATCCAACGCGGATTGTAGACCAGCAGGAATTTCAGATGCCGCCAGCCGTCGCGCCAGGTCCTGAGATGCGGCGGCCGGCTGCGGCCGTCGGGCTTGAGCGTGGTCGGCACTTCCTCGATGCGCAGGCCGGCAAGGGCGCCGCGCACCACCATCTCGCTGGCGAATTCCATGCCTGTCGTCTGCAGGTCGAGCTTCCTGATGCTGTCGGCGTTGAACCCGCGCAGGCCGCAGTGGAAATCGCCGGTCTTGATACGGAAGAACAGGCGGCCGACAAAGCTCAGCACCGGGTTGCCGAGATAGCGATGCAGCGGCGGCATGGCGCCGGCTTCGATGCCGCCCTGGAAGCGATTGCCCATGACCAGGTCGGCGCCATCGCGCAGCCGCACAACGAACGCTTCCAGCGCGCCGAAATCATAGCTGTCGTCGGCATCGCCCATGATGATGAAGCGGCCCTTGGCGGCTGCGATGCCGCCCAAAAGGGCCGCGCCATAGCCCTTCTGCGCCACCGGCACGACACGGGCGCCGCTCTCCTCGGCAATCGCCTGCGATCCGTCGGTGCTGCCATTGTCTGATATCAGCACTTCACCGGAGATGCCCGCCTGGTCGAGGAAGGCCCTGGCCTTGCCGATGCACACGGCCAGCGTCTCGGCCTCGTTGAGGCATGGCATCAGAATGGTGAGTTCGAGCTGTTTGGTTGCGGTGGCGCGGATGGCGGTGACGGCGTTCATTGGTCGTTGTTCCATCGAGTGCCCGGCTGCGTCAGTTCGGCCGGGCGCATTCGGAGCATACCCTTGCACGGCAAGGCTTAAGAAAACGATGACGCACAGCCTCGCCTTGTCTCCAAATGACCGGCACGGTCCGGGCCTGCCCCGCGTTTGCGGATCGCTGATGCCAACTTCAAAATGTCGCGATTGGCAGACGGCCAATGAGCCTGTACAGGCAAGACAGTCGCCCATCCGAGCCGCCGGAGACTTGCCATGAAGCTGAAGATCGCCGTCCAGATGGACCATATCTCCACGGTGTCGATCGCCGGCGACACCTCGTTCGCGCTATCGCTGGAAGCGCAGCGGCGCGGACATCAGCTGTTTCACTACACGCCCGACCGGCTGTCGCTGCGCGACGGCAAGGTGTTTGCCCGCATCGAGGAAATGCAGGTGCGCGACGAGAAGGGCAACCATTACTCGCTCGGCGAAAAGGTGCGCACGGATCTTTCGGAAATGGATGTCGTCCTGCTGCGCCAGGACCCGCCCTTCGACATGAACTACATCACCACCACGCATATCCTGGAGCGCATCCATCCGAAGACGCTGGTGGTCAACGACCCGGCCTGGGTGCGCAACAGCCCGGAAAAGATCTTCGTCACCGAGTTTTCCGACCTGATGCCGGACACGCTGATCACCAAGGATCCGCTCGAGGTCGCCGCCTTCCGCAAGGAGTTCGGCGACATCATCATCAAGCCGCTCTACGGCAATGGCGGCGCCGGCATCTTCCATCTGCTGGAGGCCGACCGCAACCTCGCCTCGCTGCTCGAAATGTTCGGCCAGATGTTCCGCGAGCCCTATATCGTGCAGCGCTACCTGAAGGATGTGCGCAAGGGCGACAAGCGCATCATCCTGATCGACGGCGAGCCGGTCGGCGCCATCAACCGGGTGCCCGCCGAGCACGATTCACGCTCCAACATGCATGTCGGCGGCCGCGCCGAAAAGACCGAGTTGACGGAGCGCGAGCGCGAGATCTGCGCCCGCATCGGGCCGGCGCTAAAGGAACGCGGCTTCATCCTCGTCGGCATCGACGTCATCGGCGACTACATGACCGAGATCAACGTGACCTCGCCGACCGGCGTGCGCGAAGTCAGGCGCTTCGGCGGCGCCGACATCGCCAGCCTGTTCTGGGACGCGGTCGAGGACAAGCGGCGGACCTAGTCCGTTTTTATTTTGTCTTAACCATGTTCCGCTTTTTCAACCAGGCACAACCCGGCCGCGACCGGTGCGGCTGCATGTTCCTGTAATGTTCTTGATTTGACCGGGCGATTATATATTTGACAGACCCGGTGACGGGTTGGACCTATGGTGATACCGTCTGATCCTCATGTTGAGGGTGCAAAAATGGGCATTAGGATTACCCGTCGTTCAGATACAAGCGACTATCGGACTGAGTGGAAGGGGGAGGAGCCAGGTATCTATGGAGCCGAATTAGGCGGTGTGAATGTCTATTTCCAGCGGCCCGTTGGGAAAGGCCGCACCCATTTTGAATTAGAAATAATGCCCGACAAATTCGTTGAATTGGCCAAGGCCATGATGGAAGCCGCGCCAAGGGAAGCGATCAAAGCTTTCGGGAAAGCGCTCGCAACAGCCAAGTTGGACAGATAGCGCGGCCCTGTCCCGTTCCACCGGATGAACGAGGTAGCAACTCGCGGCCTGTTCGCGCTCCCGTAGAGAAGCCCCTTCCGCCAGCATTGTAACAATGTTATCCCTCTCCAAATAATGGCTTGGGGGATAAAATGCCAATACGATACATTCCTGTCGTTCGCACTAAAGCGGGCGAAGCAGACGCGCTTGGAAACTTAACCGCAGCAGCACGCGCCAGAACATTTCCTCTGATCAGGCTTACGGGGCAAATACCAGTTACTTTCCAGAAAAAAATGATCGCGAATTGCAATGGATTTCCCATGGCAATCGACGGAAGTTACAACTTTCTCGGGACAGGCGGCCCTGCCGCCTACAACGGGTTATTTAAGGGTCTTGGTGCTAACGGCGTTCCCGTGATCCCGGTACTTTGGATTAGGGGGGACCCGGCCTATAACTCAGCCGCTCTTGCGCTGGTCGGCCTGTATGGTCACGGGTTCGTGCTAAACGTACCTTTGGCGGATCTGCCTCTCGCTCTTGGATGGGTGACGGCAGTCGAGGGGTGGAACCCGAACAATATTGATTTGCTCATCGATGTCGGCGGGGTTGCGGAGCATGACCCGGCAGCGATGGCCCCGTATGTCTCTCACACCATCAACGCAACGTTGAAGCCCGGCCATCCGTGGCGCTCCGTCGCTGTTCATTCATGGAGTGCACCGAAAGACCATGGCCCATTAAAAGCTGGACGCAACGACGTCCCACGGCGCGACTGGCGGATGTGGGACCAGGCACGTTTGGCCGTGCCATTTGACATCGATTATTCTGACTGCGGTCACGTCCATCCATCCCTTGACGAAGTGCCCGGGTTTGTAATGGGCAACGCGACGGTCAGCGTTCGATACGCGGTTGATAACAATTGGATAATTTACAAAGGATCGCCCGTCTCAGGTCCCAACGGCATAGACATGGGAGCTCAGTATCGCGGCCATGCAAAGGCGTTGATGGCCGATGTAGCCTTCGGAGGGGTTGCTGGATGCTGGGGTGATGGACGTATCCAGCACTATGCTAACGGGCCGGGTGGGACCGGTGGGCGAGCCCAATGGGCAGCGCTTCTTTTAAACCGGCATTTGTCTCTCACGGCTGCCAGATTGCCGTAGCCAGCTTCTAGATTTCAAAACACGCCTAACTTCAGCACTCAGTTCCGAGAAGGACAATTCGGAAGCCAGCCGCTGGTGGACCGCCTTGGCTGGCTTTCCCCGCCATCCCCGCGCTAGGCCGCGAGCATCAAGGATTGCGATGGCTTCCTCTTTCCAAAGAAGATCGGCAACCAAGTACGGGTCAGGCGAGGGATTGCGTGTACCGCATTTGATGTTCGTGAGATCTACCCCGGATGGGGTTTCTCTCGCGGACATCACCCCCCACCAATTGGGGATCAGATCAGTCGCTTTTTCTGCATGGCGCTCCCCGACAACCAGCGTAACGTGGTCGAAAACGCGGCTGTAAATATCCGCCTGCACGGGAAGGCGCTGGAGGGTGTCCCGGTCAGATTTCAGTTCGAATCCGGTGAGGTCGCCGTTAATGACGGCGATATCGATACGAACAGACCCGGACCAAACACCCATCTCCTCGACAACGCGAGTGTCATCGTCGCCTTCATGAAGGCGGATCAGGTGCGCCTTTACGGCAGTCCGGACGTCGCTATCGCGCATTTACTATCCACCGCTGCTTCGTTTCTGCAGCGTAACGTCTAAGACGTTAACGAAGTTTAACCATGTGGTCAAGAATCGCAGGTTGCAAATGGTGCTATTCCTCTTTCTTTTTTTTGTTTTCCTGCTGAGGCGTCGTCGTCTTCACCACCTTCCTAAGTGCTGCATTCAGCGGCTCTTCAGAATCGATGGTGCCGATCTTGCGCGCCAGTTCGCGGAACTTCTCTACTTGGGACTCCGCTTTTTTTGAAGAATCAGGCACATTTGCTCCATATTGTTTGTTCTTCGATTCGGACATTCCAGAGTTCCTGTGTTGTTATCAAACTCCTTGGCGGGGGTCGGGCTTGGTGATTACTCGTGCTTCACCGACGAGACCGATCTGACTGCACGGTACATGACTATTGGCGGTATTACCTGCGGGACGGCGTTCGTTCCCGAGCTATTTTCGATTCTCACTCGATACCAGGCCCGCATGCCATTCCACGGGCGCCTTCAGTGGAAGGATATCACAAAACGCAACCATCAGATTTTTGAGGATCTGATAGACGAGTTCTTCTACCTAAATGGGGAGCAGCTTGTCGATTTCCACGCGCTGGTCGTGGACATGTGGAAGTTCGACCACATGACCTACAACGAGGGTGACAAGGAAGTCAGCTTCGACAAGATGCTATTTCAATCGCTCTTGGCCATCCACAAACGGTATCCGGGCTGCACAAAAATCAGATGCTTCCATGGGAACAGGGATTCTCCCTACCCAATAGCGAACCTCCGCGAGATGCTAAACAGCAAGACATTTGCCCTCAAATTCGGGCGCATTTTCGTACCGTATGTGGTTGTCAAAAACTTGGAGGTAAAGCGCAGCCTGCCTATGCAGTTTGCTGACCTTCTGATCGGGGCGCTTGGTGCCCATTGGAACCGACGTAAAGGTGCAACCGCAGGGTCACCGAAGGACTTGGTAGCGCAGCACTTCAAGCGGGAATGCCCCGTCGATAATCTATTGGAAAGTACGCCTAGGGCGATGAAAAACTTCGTCGTTTGGGAGTTTAAAGGGAAGGGCCTGCGGGCCTAGGCGTTAGCCATCCAGACGATGCTGGCACACCAAGCTGGTGAGACTTCGAACCCGCAGGGTTCCATATATATAAGGGATTCTGCCTTAAGAATCAACGTTTATTCCGCTTCCGAAACGGTTCTCCCTTCCACAATGGCAGCTTCAACTGCACCGGTTTTCGGTAATGTTCCTTCTTGGCGTCAAGCAGATTGACGGTAGGTCAGGCGCTTGCCCTTGGCGCCCTTCAGGGCGATGAGCGAACGAACGTTGTCGTCAATGCCAAGCGCAACCCGGTTCGAGTAGCGGAAGTCGAACTCTGCCAGATAGCGGTGCAGATGGTGTTCGGCGCAATGCTGGTAAACGCCCTTCATGCCGCGCTTGAACACGCTGTAGAAGCCTTCCACGGTGTTGGTGTGGACCTTGCCGCGAACGTATTCGCCAGCGCTATGCTCGACCGTGCCATGAGCGGCGAAGTCGGGGCCGAAGTTCTGGTACACGCGAGCCTCGTCCGACATGAGGACGCTTTCCTTGTGAATGTTGGCGTTCACGATGGGCAGCACGCGGGCAACCGTGGCGCTGTCGATATGGAACGAGCGGGCAGCACCGCCGCGCTCTACCAAGGTCAGCACAACGTTCTTGTGAGCGCCGCTAGGAGCCTTCGGAACGTCCTTCAAACGGCCAATGTAGGTTTCGTCAACTTCAACGAACTTGCCAGCGCCACCCATGGGCGTGAAGTCATCCGAGCGCATCATTTCGCGGATGCGATGGCAGAGAAACCAAGCGGTTTTGTAGGTGATTTCCAGAGCGCGATGCAGCTGGTGGGCTGAAACGCCCTTCTTGCTAGCGCACATGGCATGCAAAGCCTGAAGCCAAATGTGCAGCGGAAGCTTGGACTCCTCGAAAACCGTACCCATGCGAACGGTGAACTTCTTGCGGCAATCGCTGCACTTGTAGAGGCCGTGGATTTCCAAGCCGTGCGGGTTCTTCTTCGAAGGCTTGGTGCGGCCGCCCTTCAATGCGTAGTGCTTTTCCATGGAGCCGCAATGATGGCAGACCGGACCCTGCGGCCACAGCATACCCTCGACGTGTTCGAAAGCGGCGGCTTCATCGTGGAAGTAGGGGCGGGACAGGACGGACATGGCTTGTTCTCGGAACGGGCTTCTAACGTTCCAAAACCTTACCCTTACGGAATGGGTCTGTCAAATATATAATCGCCTTTGACCGGGGAACTGTGATTGTCTCCCCGAGGGCCAATGACGGCCTCGCACGGGCTGGGGCTAGCCCATATCCGGGGGTGCATGATGGTGGCGCGGGTTCGCACGGTCGCTTTCCAGGGCATCGAGGCCGTGCCGGTCGACGTGCAGGTGATGATCGCACCCGGCAAGGTCAACATGCACATCGTCGGCCTGGCCGACAAGGCGGTGGCAGAAAGCCGCGAACGGGTGCAGGCGGCACTGCATGCCTCCGGCCTGTCGATGCCGTCGAAGAAGGTCACGGTCAATCTGGCGCCCGCCGACCTGCCCAAGGAAGGCAGCCACTACGATTTGCCGATCGCGCTTGGCCTGATGGCGGCCCTGGGCGCCATTCCGGGCGACATGCTGGCCAGCTATGTCGTGCTTGGCGAATTGTCGCTCGACGGCACGATTGCCGCGGTCGCCGGTGCCTTGCCGGCGGCGATCGGCGCCAACGCCGAAGGCAAGGGCCTGATCTGCCCGTTCGCCTGCGGGCCGGAAGCGGCCTGGGCCGGCGCCGATTTCGACATTCTGGCGCCGCGCAGCCTGATTGCGATTGCCAATCATTTTCGCGGCACGCAGGTGCTGTCGCGCCCGGAAGCCGGCATCCACGCCTCGGCGCGCGACCTGCCCGACCTGGCCGACATCAAGGGCCAGGAGACCGCCAAGCGGGCGCTGGAAGTGGCGGCGGCCGGTGGACACAACCTACTGATGGTCGGGCCGCCTGGATCGGGCAAGTCGATGCTGGCGCAGCGGTTGCCGTCGATCCTGCCGCCGCTGGCGCCGAAGGAATTGCTCGAAGTCTCGATGATCGCCTCGGTGGCGGGAGAACTCGGTGAAGGCAAGCTGACCGATCGGCGGCCGTTCCGCGCCCCGCACCATTCTGCCTCGATGGCGGCGATGGTCGGCGGCGGCCTGCGCGCACGGCCGGGCGAAGTGTCGCTTGCCCATCACGGCGTGCTGTTCCTCGACGAGTTTCCCGAGTTCACCGGTATTATGGAGCAAACTCACCAAAGTGAGTTTGCTCCATAATACCGGAGTTCACGCCGCAGACGCTCGACGCGCTACGCCAACCGCTGGAGACCGGCGACTGCATGATCGCGCGCGCCAACCATCGCGTCACCTATCCAGCGCGCATCCAGCTGGTCGCGGCGATGAACCCGTGCCGCTGCGGCATGGCCGGCGAGCCGGGATACCGCTGCCTGCGCGGCGAGCGCTGCCGCACCGACTACCAGGCGCGCATCTCGGGCCCGCTGCTCGACCGCATTGACCTCCGGATAGAGGTGCCGGCGGTCTCGGCCAGCGACCTGATCCGGCCGGACCGGGCGGAGAAAAGTGCTGCCGTGGCGCTGCGTGTGGCGCGAGCCCGCACCATCCAGCGCGAGCGTTTCGAACGGCTCGGCGCCCGAGCCACCACCAACGCGCATTGCGCGCCGTCGGTCATCGAGGAAATCGCCATGCCCGACGCCGCCGGCCTGTCGCTGCTCAAGGACGCCAGCGAAAAGCTTGCCTTTTCCGCCCGCGCCTATCATCGCGTGCTGAAGGTGGCGAGAACACTGGCCGATCTCGATGCCAGCGAAACCGTCGGGCGCATCCATCTGGCGGAAGCAATCTCCTACCGCATGAGCTCGGAGCGCGTCGCGCAGGCGGCTTGACGTCCCCCTCCTGCTTCAAAGGCGGGGGACCGCAGGCGGCGGCACCCGTGCCTTGGCTCCTATCGCGCTTTCCGAGCCCTAGGCTCAGGCCGAGGTGTGCGCCTTCAGCTCCAGGCGCCGTGCGTGCAGCACTGGCTCGGTGTAGCCGTTGGGCTGGATACGGCCCTTGAAGACCAGGTCGCAGGCGGCCTGGAAGGCGATGGAGCGGTCGAAGTCGGCGGCCATCGGGTGGTAGAGCGCGTCGCCGACATTCTGCAGGTCGACGATGGCCGCCATGCGCCGCAGGGAATCCATCACCTGGATGCGCGAGCAGACGTCGTGGTGCAGCCAGTTGGCGATGTGCTGCGAGGAGATGCGCAGCGTGGCGCGGTCCTCCATCAGGCCGACATCGTTGATGTCGGGGACTTTCGAACAGCCGACGCCCTGGTCGATCCAGCGCACGACATAGCCCAGAATGCCCTGCGCGTTGTTGTCGAGCTCGCGCTGGATCTCGTCGGGAGTCCAGTTCGGCCGCACCGCGACCGGCACCGACAATATGTCGTCGAGTTTCGCTTTCGGCCGGCTTTTCAGCGCCGCCTGCACGGCATGGACGTCGACCTTGTGGTAGTGCGTGGCATGCAGCGTCGCCGCCGTCGGCGACGGCACCCAGGCGGTGTTGGCGCCGGCCCTGGGATGGGCGATCTTCTCGGTGAGCATTGCCGCCATCAGATCGGGCATCGCCCACATGCCCTTGCCGATCTGGGCATGGCCGGCCAGCCCGCACTCCAGCCCGGTGTCGACATTCCAGGCCTCGTAGGCGGAGATCCAGGCGGCCTGCTTCATGTCGCCCTTGCGGATCATCGGGCCGGCTTCCATCGAGGTGTGGATCTCGTCGCCGGTGCGGTCGAGGAAGCCGGTGTTGATGAACACGACGCGTTCCCGGGCAGCGCGGATCGCCTCCTTGAGGTTGACGGTGGTGCGCCGCTCCTCGTCCATGATGCCCATCTTGATGGTGTTCCTGGCCATGCCGAGCAGGGCTTCGACACGGTCGAAGATCTCGACGGCGAAGGCGACTTCCTCCGGCCCGTGCATCTTGGGTTTCACGACATACATCGAGCCGGCGCGGGAATTGGCACGGCGGCCGCTCGGCCCGACATCGTGCAGCGCGATCAGCGCCGTCATCGCCGCATCCATGATGCCTTCCGGCACTTCGTTGCCGTCGCGGTCAAGGATCGCCGGATTGGTCATCAGGTGGCCGACATTCCTGACCAGCATCAGCGACCGGCCAGGCACCGTCAGCGTGCCGCCGGCCGGCGTGGTGTAGGCGCGGTCGGGATTGAGCTTGCGGACAAAGCTCTTGCCACCCTTGCTGATCTCTTCCGCCAGGTCGCCCGTCATCAGGCCGAGCCAATTGCGGTAGATCACGACCTTGTCTTCGGCATCGACCGCCGCGACCGAATCCTCGCAGTCCTGGATGGTGGTCAGTGCCGATTCCAGGATGACATCGGCGATGCCCGCCGGATCGGTGCGGCCGATCTGGTTGTTGCGGTCGATCACGATCTCGATGTGCAGGCCGTTCCTGACAAGCAGAACGGCATCGGGATTGGCTGCATCGCCGCGGTAGCCGACGAATTGTTTCGGGTTGGCCAGCGTGGTCGAACCCGCGCCGGCACTCAGCCGCAAGGCGCCGTTGGCCAGCGACAGGCCGTTCACCCCTGCCCATTTGCCGAGGGTGAGCGGGGCAGCCTCATCGAGAAAAGTCTTCGTCCAGGCAACGACCTTGGCGCCTCGCACCGGGTTGAAGCTTTTGCCTTTTTCGGCGCCGTCCGTCTCGGGAATGGCGTCGGTGCCATAGAGCGCGTCATAGAGCGAACCCCAGCGCGCATTGGCGGCATTGAGCGCGTAACGCGCATTCATCACCGGCACCACCAGCTGCGGCCCGGCGACGACCGCGATTTCCGGATCGACATTATCGGTCGAGACGCTGAAGGCGGGGGCCTCGGGAACAAGGTAGCCGATTTCCTTGAGGAAGGCTTTGTAAGCCTCCATGTCGACGGGAGCGCCGTGGTCGCGATACCAGCCGTCGAGCTTTTCCTGCATGGCGTCGCGTTTCGCCAGCAGCGCCCGGTTCTTGGTGCCGAGGTCGTGGACGATGGCCGAGAAGCCGTTCCAGAAGTCCGCCGCTTCGATGCCGGTGCCGGGCAACGCTTCCTTGGCCACGAACTCATGAAGCTCGCGGGCAATCCGCAATCCGGCGATCTCGATGCGATCGGTCATCAGGCTTCTCCAGATGAAAGGCTTTGCGGGCCTTTGGCATGTCAGGTTTGCCGGGTCAATTCAGCTTAGGGTGAAGGGGGTGTATTTGCATCGCTTCACACGGCGTACGGGATACAGGTCAGGCCGAGTCGAAAATGGCGGATTCCGAGAACCGGAGCGGAGCGTACTTTTGGGTACGTGAGCACCGGAAGCGCAGGAAGCCGCCATTTGCAGGCCGGCCTCACCTGACTCTACACGGCAATCCTCGGCCTTCCCGAGGCCACCGCCACCACATGCGCCTCGATGAACATGCGCTGGGCCTCGACGGTGGAGACGCGCAATTCGGTCGCGACCTCGATCTCGGCGCTGTCGGTGCCGGCATCCCTGGCGCGCTCGGCGACGATGGCGCGGACATCGGCCTCGGCGGCCGCGATCGCCGCCGCCTCGTCGAGGAAATCGCGCACGGTTTCACCCGAGGCAAGACGAAACAGCCCTTCCGTGGGCTGGCTGACCCGTGCTTCGGCCGAAACCCGCACCTGGCCGACGACGGCGCCGAGCGCGTTGGCGACATCGGTATCTTCCGGCACCACGCATTCATTGCCGATCAAGGGAGGCAGGCCGGCATAGTGCAGCGGCGCCGAGGCGCCAAGGCCGATGACCGGGCGGTCGAGCGCGACGCTCAGCCGGGCAATGCCGGGATGCGCATCGACGGCGCGCTGCACAAGCGCATGCGCCACCGTCGACGCACCGTCGAGGCCGTCCTCGGCAAAAGCGGTTTCGAGGATGTATTCGGCCGACCAGCGTGTCAGCGTCACCAGCACCCGCTCCGAAATCACTTCAGGCGACGCAGCAATCGGCTGGCCGCGGCCGTCGCGCTTGCGCGCGAAGAGTTCGGCGCCCAGCCGAGCGGCGACCGTATCCCAGTTCGCCTGCTTGCCCAGCACATGGGCAGCGTCGGACGGCGTGAAGCCGGCGACATGCACCAGCCCGCGCGACACCAGCCGGTTCAGCGTCGCGTTCTGCGCGTTCGAGGTCAAAAGCCTGTCGACGGCGAGCGGCACGGCACCAATCGCCTCGTAAAGCCGGGCTTCGGCGCCGGTCAATCCGGCGGCGAGCCGGTCCGGCACGCCGGTGCGCACCGCGAAGCGGCCGTCCATGCGGCCAGGATTGGGCGCGCGCAGCTGGCGCTCCAGCTCGGCCGTCACCGCTTCGCCATGCGCCATGCCGGCCAGCGCCAGCGGCACCAGGCGGCGCGGCCCGAGCAGGATCTTGGGGTTGAGCGAGCCATCCTCCAGCGCCACTTCGGAATCGCCGCCAAGGCCGAAGGTGCGCATGGCCACCGCCTCGACCATGGTGCGGAAGCCGCCAACGGTGGCGCCTTCCGGATCAAGCCGCGGCCGGCCCTTGTCGAGCACGGCGACGTCGGTGGTGGTGCCGCCGATGTCGGACACCATGGCGTTGTCGAGCCCGGTCATGTGGCGGGCGCCGACGAGGCTGGCGGCCGGGCCGGACAGGATGGTCTCGATCGGCCGCTGGCGGGCAAACGCCGCCGACACCAGCGCGCCATCGCCGCGCACCACCATCAGGGGTGCGGCGATGTTGCGCGCTTCGAGGAAGCCCTCGGTCGCCGCCACCAGCCGGTCGATCATCGAGATCAGCCTGGCGTTGAGCAGCGTGGTGAGCGCCCGTCGCGGACCGCCAAGCTTGGCCGACAGTTCATGGCTTGATGTGACCGGCAGGCCGGTCTTTTCGCGGATCAGCTCGCGGGCAGTGATCTCATGCGCCGGATTGCGGGTGGCGAAATAGGCGCAGACGGCAAAGCCGGAGACCGAGACGCCAAGTTCCGGCAGCGCTGCCTCTAGGCCGGACAGGTCGAGCTTGGCGGCATTGCCATGCACGTCGTGGCCGCCGGGGCAGAACACCACCGGGTCGGTGCCGAGGGCGGCCTTCAGCCCGTCACGAGCGAGGTCGGCCTCGGAGAAGCCGATCATCACCAGCGCCACGCGGCCGCCCTGGCCCTCGACCAGCGCGTTGGTGGCAAGCGTCGTCGACATCGAGACCAGTTTGATGGCAGCCGGATCGGTGCCGGCCTTCTGCAGCACCGCATCGACCGCGCCGGAAATGCCGACGGCCAGATCATGCCGCGTGGTCAGCGCCTTGGCCTTGGCCAGCACCTTGCCCTTATTCGGCCCCTCTTGCTTACCTTCCGTTTCAGACCACAGCACGGCATCGGTGTAGGTGCCGCCGGTGTCGATCCCGAGGAACAGCGGCTTTGGCTTGGTCTTGGCGGTCATTCTTTGCGGATCCGGCGGGGCGAGGTGTTTTTGCTCCCCGCCCCTTAGCCGATACGGGACGGGCGATAAAGACGCGAGCGCTAGGCCACGATGGGTTCGATCTCCCCCCTTGTGGGGAGATTGGCGGCTCGGCCGCCCAACCTATCCGATAAACCCAACCTTCTTGTGCGTCCCATCGCAAAACGGCTTGTTGGCCGAGTGGCCGCAGCGGCAGAGGAAGGTGCGTTGCGTGCGATCGACGGTGTGGCCGGTGCCGGTGACGATCTCCAGATTGCCCTCGAGCTTGAGCGGGCCGTTTTTTCGTCGGCGTGACGTTGAGCGGCCCGTCGCGCGCTTCCAGCGCCGGCGTGTCCTTCAGCGGCGGCTCGCCGGTGGCGGTGAACCCTGATTTGTTGTGGCTGCCGTCGCAGAACGGCTTGTTTTCCGACGCGCCGCAGCGGCAGAGCGTGGCGCGATAAAAAGTCTCGCCGTCGAGCACGATCTCGGCATGCACGGCCAGCGGGCCGTTTTCCCGCAGCCGCACGGTGTTGACGACCGGCGGCTGTTCCTGCGGCCCGCCATCCTTCCTGATATAGGTGATGGCGCCCGAGGGGCAGCTTTCGGCGATGGCGACGACCTTCTCGACGCTGGCGGCCTCGGGATGTATCCATTGCCCTGGCGCGTTGGGCACGAAGACATGCGGATCGCCAAGCACGCAGTTGCGCGAATGGATGCAGCGCTTGCCGGAAAACCCGACGTCGATCTTGTCGCTTTCGACCATGCCGGCCATGGCTGGGCTCCTGTTGCCTGAAGCGCGTCGCGTCCGAACAGTCCGACGCGGCGCGCTTTGGGTGTATGTGCAGGCTATGTTTTAACGCAATTCCCTTAGGGAAAGCGCTACGCGCTTTTCCCGGGAAAACCGTTTCACACTTTTCCTGGAATTGCTCTACGGCTCCAGCCGGAAAGCCGTCAAGCTGGCAAACCGGTCAGGGAACCAGATCGATCTCCTCGGTCTCGCCGCCGCTGCAGGTATAGCAGCAGTCGTCGCATTTTTCCTTGTTGCCGGGACCGACGCCCCAATAGGTCTCTTCGTCGCCATCGACCCAGGCGCCGTAGCAGATCGACTCGCCCTCGTTGCAGGAAACCGGCAACGACTTGGTCTCACCGTCATTGAGGTAGAAATCCTGGTCGTTGCCCGGCCAGACATAGTCGCGGTCTTGGCTGTAAAGCTCGAGGCGCATGGCATTGGGATGGCTGTTCTTGATGGCGAAGGTGACGTCGCCGGCATGCGCTGACGGCGCGACCAACATCACGAGAGACAGCGCGGCCAGCGTACGGCGCGCATAAGCGTAAGACATGGTTACCCCCTGAATAAGCGGCCCACTTGGCCGCCGTGCAATCATCGCATGCTGCACGTGGCCGCCAAAGGGATGATTGCAACAATTCCGGACTGATTTTTGGGGATATCGGTGTACCTCTTTCCCTTCTCCAAGGGGGGCGGCAAGACGCGTCCCCTAGGGCACCAGATCGATCGTCTCGGTCGAATGTTCCACGCAGATGAAGCAGCAGGTATCGCAAGGCTGGTCATTGTCCGGCCCGACGCCGGCAGAGATGCTGTCGTTGCCATCAACCCAGGCGCCGTAGCAGATGTGTTCGCCCTGGTTGCAGGTGAGCGGCACCGATTTCTGCGAGCTGGGGTCGATCAGGAACACCTGATCGTTGCCCGGCCAGACCGTTTCGCGGTCGCGGCTGAACAGCTCGACCGCCACCGCTTCCTTGCGCAGGTTCTTGACGAAGAAGGCCATCTCCGTGGCCTCGGCCGAGGTGGTGAAGAGCAAGGCAACTAGTGCAGCCATGCGAACCAGCGTCACGGTCTCGATCTCCCGAATCATGGCGGCAGAATCGCATGCCTGCCGGGAACTAGGAAGACGCAGGGCGTTGTGCCGCGATCTGCCGTCCCAGTCGCACCGTTTCACGCACCAGAAGGTCGAGATCCTCGCGCCGGGTGCGGTGATTGGTGATCGCCACCCGCAGCCAGTGCTGGCCATGCACCGTGGTGTCCGACAGCGCGGCAATGCCCTCTTCCTGCAGCCGCAGCATGATTTCGGTGTTGAGCGCCTTCAGCGCCTCGCCTGCCAAACCGGGCTGATAGCGGAAACAGACGATGTTGATGGTCGGCGAGGCGGCCAGCTCGAGCTGCGGCTCGGCCTCGATCCGGCCGGCGAGGTAACCCGCCTGCGCGATGTTCTGGTCGATCAGGCGGCCGAACTTGTCGGCGCCATGCTCCTTCAGCGCCATCCACACCTTGAGCGCGCGAAAGCCGCGCGACGTCTGCAAGCCGTAGTCATGCAGCCATTCGCCGGAGGCGAGACCGCGCGGTGTCGATTCCAGGTATTCCGGCGTCACGGTGAAGGTCCTGCGATGCGCGGCAGCGTCCCGGACCAGGGCGCAGCCGACCTCGAATGGCGCGTGCAGCCATTTGTGCGGATCAAGCGCGACCGAATCGGCCCATTCGATGCCGGCGACGCGATGGGCATTTTCGGGCGCGATGGCGATCAGTGCACCGATGCAGCCGTCGACATGGAACCAGAGGTCTTCCTCATGCGCCAGCTTGGCGAGCGCCTGCAGGTCATCGATCGCCCCGGTGTTGACCGTGCCCGCCGTGCCGATGACGCAGGCCGGCTTGAACCCGGCCGCGCGGTCCTCGGCGATCGCCGCGCGCAAGGCAGCGATGTCGATGCGCAGGCCGGCATCGGTCGGGATGCGGCGCAGCGCCCGGTTGCCGAGGCCGAGCGCTTCCATCGCCTTGCGGTGGCAGGAATGGATCTGGTCCGAGCCATAGAAGCGCAACGGCTTCTCGATGGCGGCAACGCCGTGCTCGCGCACGTCGATGCCGGCCTTGGTGTTGCGCGCCACGGTCAGCCCGATGAGGTTGGCCATCGAGCCGCCGCTGACCAGCGTGCCGCTGGCCGACGCGGGCAAACCCAGCATCTGCTTGCACCAGTTGACCACCTGGCTGTCCATCAGCCCGGCGGCATGGTTGCCGCCGCCGAGGTTGGAGCCCTGGATTGCCGCCAGGAAATCGCCGAGTGCACCGGTGAAGTTGCTTGACCCCATGTACCAGGACCAGAACCGCGGATGGATGTTGCCCATCGGATAGGACATCACGGTCCGCGAGACCTCGCCATAGACAGCGGCAAGGGGCGCCGGCGATCGCGGCACGGGTGCCGCGAAGACATCTCGCACATCCGCCGGCATCTCCCGCCAGACCGGGCGGTCGCGCACGTCCTGCAGATAGTCGATCGCGTCATCGATGACCCGGTGCGACAGAGCCTGCACATCGGCCCAGTCCGAGGGGTCAAGCGTTTCCTCGGCCACTATGCCGAAGATTTCCTGCACCGTGTCCATGACTGTCTCCTTCAAGCCGCCGGAAACTGACAGGCGGGCGTCGAGCGCGACAAGGCGATCTCGTCGGCGTCCATCTCGGCCTCGATGCCGTCGAACAGCGGCGTCGACATGTAGCGTTCGCCGGTGTCGGGCAGCATGCACAGGATCACCGCGCCGGCCGGCGCCCGTTCGGCGACCTGCCGTGCTACGGCGAAGGTGGCGCCGCCGGAAATGCCGGTGAAGATGCCTTCCTGGCGCGCCAGCGCCTTGGCCCATTTGATGCCCTCGGGCCCGGCAACCGGCATCACCTCGTCATAGAGGCTGGCGTCGATCGCCTCCTGCAGCACGTTGGGGATGAAGTCCGGCGTCCAGCCCTGGATCGGGTGCGGCTCGAAGGCCGGGTGGGTGGCCGCGGGAGCGCCATCGGCTCCGCGCTGCTGCGCCTTGCCGCTGCCGATGAGCTGCGCGTTGGCCGGCTCGGACAGGACGATGCGGGTGTCCGGCCGCTCGCGGCGCAGCACACGCGCGACGCCAACGACGGTGCCGCCGGTGCCGTAGCCAGTGACGAAGCAGTCGAGCCGCGAACCGGCGAAATCATTGACGATCTCGCGCGCCGTGGTCGCTTCGTGGATGGCGGCATTGGCGGCCGTCTCGAACTGGCGGGCGAGGAACCAGCCATTGGCCTCAGCCAGCTCCACAGCCTTCTTGTACATGCCAAAACCCTTCTCGGCGCGCGGCGTCAGCACCACCTTGGCGCCCAGCATGCGCATCAGCTTGCGGCGCTCGACGGAAAAGCTGTCGGCCATGGTGACGACCAGCGGATAGCCCTTTTGCGCGCAGACCATGGCCAGCCCGATGCCGGTGTTGCCGCTGGTCGCCTCGACCACCGTCTGGCCCGGCTTCAGCGCGCCAGTGCGCTCGCCTTCCTCGATGATGTTGAGCGCCAGCCGGTCCTTCACCGAAGCGCCGGGGTTGAAGAATTCGGCCTTCACAAAGATCGTCGCATGGGCCGGCCCCAGATTGTTGATGCGGACCACCGGCGTGTCACCGACGGTGTCGAGAATGCTGTCGAACAGACGGCCGCGCCCGGCCGTGGTTCTGATTTTCTGCTGATGCAACATCTTTGATCTCCTCGATCGTTTCCATCACAAGCCGGTTACAAACCGGCGGCTTGGGCGGCGAGGTTTCGAGACCTTGCCGCGATAGGACTGACTGCCGACGATGTGGCAATGCCGGTATCCGGCGCGGAAAATCGCCGTCGGATGCGCCGTGTCGCCTTCGGTGGTATAGGAGAGGCCGACAGGCCAGCGTGGGAGCAGGCGTGGAAACGCACGTGGAATCCGCCAGATCGAGACTGGACGGCGAAGCGACCGGCCTATCCGTGCGCCTGCTTGGATCGCTGACGATCTCCCGCAACGGCGTTCCGGTGGCGCTGCCGGCGTCACGCAAGCTGCGCGCGCTGCTTGCCTATCTGGCGCTGGCGCCGCATGCCGTCGGCCGCAGTCGCCTGTGCGAGCTGTTGTGGGACGTGCCCAACGACCCCCGTGGCGAATTGCGCTGGTGCCTCAGCAAGCTGCGCGGTGCGCTCGACGCGCCGGACCGGCGCCGGGTCGAGACGCAAGGCGACATGGTCGCGCTCGACCTGAGCGATTGCCTGGTCGATGCGCTGGAGGTCGCCCGCGCCGCCGCGCAGGGGATCGACACGCTCGATACGGAGCGGCTCCGGACACTCGCCGAATTGTTCGCCGGCGACTTCCTCGATGGGCTGGAGCTCGACCGCAGCCCGCATTTCAACAGCTGGCTGGTCGCCCAGCGCCGCCGCTTTCACTCATACCACGCCGCCGTGCTGGAACATCTTGCCGCAAACCCTCCGGCGGACACACCGGATGTGTCCGCGCATCTCGACAAATGGGTCGAGCTGGCGCCATTCGACACGCGCGCGCATCTGGCGTTGCTGTCCAATCTGGCGGAGCGCGGCGCCATCGGCGCCGCCGAGGAGCATTTGGCGTCGGCGGCTCGGCTGTTCCAGTCGGAGGAGCTCGATTTCGGCCCGGTTCAAATCGCTTGGCGGGCGATGCGTGAGCAACGGTCAGGTATCTTGCTCCCGGCACCGCCTACCTGCCTGTCCGCGGTGTCGCAGTTGGTCGCCGCGCCTGGCGATGCCGACCCGGTCGAGCCCAGCCAGGCTTCGCTGGCTGTGATGCCGTTTGTCGAGGAAACCGGCACACGCGGCGGGCTCGCCGACGGTTTTACCCACGACATCATCACCCGCCTCGCCAAGCTTAGGGATTTCTTCGTCATCGCGCGCGGATCGGTGTTTGCGCTGGCCGAGAAGAACATCGCGCCGGAGGATGCCGGCCGCCGGCTGAATGTCGACTATGTCGCCACCGGCACGGTGCGCAGCCCGCCCGGCCGCCTGATTGTCAGCGTCGAACTCATCGAGGTGCGCACGGCCAGGATCGTATGGGCCGAGACGTTCGAGCGCCGGCCCGACGACATCTTCGGCGTGCTTGACGACATCGGCAACAGCATCGTCTCGTCGATCTCGGCCGAGATCGAAACGGTCGAGCGCAACCGCGCCATGCTCAAGGCGCCCAATTCGCTCAACGCCTGGGAGGCCTATCATCGCGGCCTCTGGCACATGTACCGCTTCACCCAGGCCGAGAACGAGCGGGCGCGGCATTTTTTCGACATGGCCGTGCAGCTCGATCCCACCTTTGCCCGCGCCTATGCCGGCCTGTCTTTCACCCATTGGCAGAACGCCTTCCAGCGCTGGGGCGACCGCGACCGGGAAAGCGGGCTGGCCTTTGAAAGCGCCGGCCACAGCCTGCTGGTCGACGACCACAATCCGGCCGCCCACTGGGCGATGGGCCGGGCGCTGTGGCTGCGCGGCGAACAGGATGGCTCGCTGCTCGAACTGGAACGGGCGGTGGATCTCAGCCCCAACTTCGCGCTTGGCCACTATGCTTTGTCCTTCGTGCATTCGCAGTCGGGCGACCCGCAGGCGGCGATCGGCTCGTCCGACCATTCGCGCCATCTCAGCCCGTTCGACCCGCTGCTGTTCGGCATGCTGGGGGCGCGGGCGATGGCGCATGTCCGGCTCGGCCAGTTCGAGGAAGCGGCCGAATGGGCGCTGAAGGCGGCGGCGCGGCCCAACGCTCACGCCATCATCCTGGCGATCGCCGCGCACTGCCTGGCGCTGGCGGGCCGGCTCGACGAGGCGCGCGGCTTTGCCGCCGCCATCCGCAAGACGTTGCCGAACTATGGCGTCGACGATTTCATCGGCACCTTCCGCTTCGAACCGGACGCGGTGGCGTTGTTCCGGCAAGGCGCAAGGCGGATCGGGCTGGGCTGACGCCGGGGATCGCTACCCAGGACATTCGCCTCAATTCCGCCGGGTTAACAAAGTCGGAAGGAGTTGCTTAACCGTTCCCGGCTATGTCACGGTCGGGGGGTCTGACAAAGTGAGTATGATGAGCAACAGCCCCGAAAAGCGCAACGAATGGCGCGCCATCTTTTACGTGCAAGCCCGCATTGCCATCCTGTTCGTGCCGGTTGTCGCCAGCCTGCTGCTCATCGCCGCACTTGCCGGCAACGAACGCAAATCCGTTCCCGGCACGGTCGACCCGACCGTCACCGGCTCCGTGCGATAACCGCAAACCGTCGGCTGTTGCCCTCTCGGGAGAGCGCTTTCTTCTGGCTGGGAACCCCACGCACCGTCGAACATTGTGTTTCCAGGCATGGAGGACATGATGACGAGAGCCCTCGACGTGAACAACAACACCGCGCAGAATCCAAAGCGCCCACCGCAACCGCAGACGGGCGACCTGAAGAAAAAGAAGGTTGAAGGAATAGCCTTCCAGGTAAACGACAACAGCGTGGAGAACCAGGAGCCCGCGCCGGCATCGCCGAAGCGAGACTGATCGCGCGATCCGCACCCGACGATCAAACAAGAAAAAGCCCGGGCGAACCGGGCTTTTTCTTTGGCGTTTCCGCACCTCTGGCTGCCGCCTCAATAGAAGCGCGGGATCGGGCCGTTCTGCGGCGTGGTGCGGTCGCCGAGGTCCAAAAAGACCTCGTCGATGTAGCACCAGCCCCAGCCTTCCGGCGGATCGTAGCCCTCGATGATCGGATGGCGGGTCGCGTGAAAATGCTTGGTGGCGTGACGATTGGGCGAGTCGTCGCAGCAGCCGACATGGCCGCAGGTGCGGCAGAGCCGCAGGTGCACCCATTCCGAGCCGCTCTTCAGGCATTCCTCGCAGCCGAGCGCGCTCGGCGTCACGTCCTTGATCTCAGCCGCATGTCTGCATTCATCCGCCATCACACTCTCCCGATTCGTTCTGGCCCGACCCGTTCCGACGCGACGGCGTGGCTGCCGTCTTGCGCGAGATAGGCGTGCAATGCCGCAACCACCTGGGCACCTTCGCCGACAGCCGCAGCAACGCGCTTGACCGAGCCGGCGCGAACGTCGCCGATGGCAAACACCCCGCTGCGGCTCGTCTCCATCACACCATGCCCCGATCCTAGGTCCGATCCGGTGCGCACGAAACCCTTGGCGTCCAGCGCCACGTTGCAGTTCGCCAGCCAGTCCGTATTCGGGTCGGCGCCGATGAACAGAAAGAGATGGCGGATCGGGCGCGTCGTTTCCGCGCCGCTGGAACGGTTGCGCCACCGCACGGAGCCGAGATTGCCCTCGTCGCCTTCCAGCGCCTCGACCTCGCTTCCTGTCAGCACCTCGATGTTCGGCTGCGCCTTGATGCGCTCGACCAGATAGCGCGACATGCTGGCATCGAGACTGCCGCCGCGCGCCAGCAGCGCCACCTTGCGCACATGGCTGGCAAGGTAGACAGCCGCCTGCCCGGCCGAATTGCCGGCGCCGACCAATGCCACTTCCTGGCCCGCGCAAAGCCGCGCTTCGATGGGCGAGGCCCAATAATGCACGCATGTTCCCTCGAACTGCGCCAGATTGGCGATATCGAGGCGGCGGTAGCGCGCGCCGCTGGCGATCACCACGGTGCGCGTCCGCACGGTCTCGCCGTCTCCGACATCAAGCGTGTAACGGGCGCCGTCGGTCGCGGCACTCAGCAGCTTCGCCTCGTCCGGTATCACCATTTCGACGCCGAATTTCTGCGCCTGATTGTAGGCGCGCGCCATCAGCGCCATGCCCGAAATGCCGGTCGGGAAGCCGAGATAGTTCTCGATGCGCGAGGAGGCACCGGCCTGTCCGCCAAAGGCCCGGCAATCGAGCACGATCGTCGACAGTCCTTCGGACGCCGCATAGACCGCGGCCGCCAGCCCCGCCGGCCCGGCGCCGACGATGGCAACGTCGTACAGCCTGGAAGCATCGATCGGCCGCAGCAGGCCGATGCAGCGGGCAAGGTCCTTCTCGCCGGGGTTCATCAGCAGCCGCCCGTTCGGACACAGCACGATCGGCAGGTGGTGAGGATCGACATCGAAGCGCTCGACCAAAGTCTTCGCGCAAGGATCGCTGTCGGAATCAAGCACGCGGTGCGGCTGACCGCTGCGAGCCAGGAAACCCTGCAGCCGCAACACGTCGCTGTTGTTCAAGGGTCCGATGATGATCGGCCCGCTGGTGGCGCTCTCCAGCAGCCCGACACGGCGCAGGATCAGCGCGCGCATGATGCGCTCGCCGAGATTGGCTTCCTGCACCATCAGGTCGCGCAGCCTCTGCGACGCGATGACGAACGCCTCCACCGGCTCGGCGGCCTGCGCATTGACCAGCGAGGGGCGGGCCGAAAGCTGGGCCAGTTCGCCAACGAAGCTGCCCGGACCATGCGTGACGATCGTTTCACGCCGGCCGAGCCCGCCATCCTGGGTGATATCGACCTTGCCCGACAGCACGACGATCAAACCGGGCGCCACATCGCCGGCCGTGACGATGTGCTCGCCGGCGGCATAGAAGCTGGCCTCGCCGAACCGGCGCATGCGATCGATGTCGACTTCACCCAGCGTGGGAAACGCCTGATCGCGACGCGCGCCGAAGATCGGATTGCTGGTTTGAGACATGGTTTCGAGCCTACCGAAGCGGCTGCAGAGTTTGAAGCGGTTTGTTCAGCGCCTAGCCGGTAGGCGAGGTGGCGGCAAAGAAAAAGCCCGGACGAACCGGGCTTTTTCTTTTGGGTTTCTGAACCATCGAATGGTTCGAAACGGGAATTTGGTGCCCAGAAGAGGACTCGAACCTCCACTCCTTGCGGAACACGGACCTGAACCGTGCGCGTCTACCAATTCCGCCATCTGGGCTGGTGCGGGCTCATGTAAGCGGGCAAGCGATGTGTGTCAACGCGGTTTTCAAAGCATGATCCCGAAAAGTGGGAACCGGTTTTCGCAAAAGATCATGCTCAATCCAAAATACATTGCTCGCTTGCCGGCTCAAGGAGCCCTCAGTTCTCCAGGACTTCCTTGGAAGCCACCGTCGAATCCGCATTGAGCTGGTAGATGACCGGCACGCCGGTGCCGAGTTCCAGCTTGACGATCTCCTCGCCCGACTTGCCGTCCAGCGCCATGATCAGCGCGCGCAGCGAGTTGCCGTGCGCGGCGACCAGAACGGTGCCGCCACGCAGCACGTGCGGCTGCAGGTCATGCAGGTAGTAGGGCCAGACGCGGGCGCCGGTGTCCTTCAGGCTTTCGCCGGCCGGCGGCGGCACATCGTAGGAGCGGCGCCAGACATGCACCTGCTCCTCGCCCCACTTCTTGCGGGCGTCATCCTTGTTGAGGCCTGAGAGATCGCCATAGTCGCGCTCGTTGAGCGCCTGGTCGCGGATGGTTTTCAGGTCGCTCTGGCCGACGGCGTCGAGAATGTGCTGGCAAGTCTTCTGCGCCCGGACCAGCGCCGAGGTGAAGGCAATGTCGAATTTCAGCCCGCGCGCCTTGAGTTTCTGGCCGGCGGCCTTGGCTTCGGCGTGGCCCTGATCGGTCAGGTCGACGTCGCGCCAGCCGGTGAACAGGTTCTTCAGGTTCCATTCGCTCTGGCCGTGGCGCACGAGCACGAGGGTTCTCGACATGTTTGCTCCCTTCAAGAGCAATTCCAGGAAAAGTGTGAAGCGGTTTTCCGTCCGGAATTGCGTTAAAACAGGTGTGGATTGGCCGCTCAGCTGAGGCCGAGCACGTCCCGCATGGAATACAGTCCCGGCTTGCGGCCGCGCGCCCACAGGGCGGCCTTGACCGCGCCGCGAGCGAAGATGGCGCGGTCCTCGGCATGGTGAGCCAGCGTGATGCGCTCGCCGGTGCCGGCCAGCATCACGCTGTGGTCGCCGACCACCGAGCCGCCGCGCAGCGTGGCGAAGCCGATCGAGCCCGTCTTGCGTACGCCGGTGTGGCCGTCGCGGACTCGCACATCGTTGCCGGCGAGCGCGATGCCGCGCCCCGCGGCGGCGGCCTCGCCGAGCAGGAGCGCCGTGCCCGACGGTGCGTCGACCTTGTGCTTGTGGTGCATTTCGAGGATCTCGATATCGAAATCGTCAGCGTCGAGCGCGCGTGCCGCCTGTTCGACCAGCACCGCCAGAAGATTGACGCCGAGGCTCATATTGCCAGACTTGACGATCGGCGCATGGCGCGCCGCCGCCGCGATTTTCGCATTGTCGTCCGCCGAGCATCCCGTGGTGCCGATGACATGGGCGATGCGCGCCTGCGCCGCATAGCCGGCGAATTCGACGCTCGAGGCCGGCGTGGTGAAATCGAGCACGCCGTCGGCTTTGGCGAAGACCGGCAGCGGATCGTCGCCGATCGGCACGTCGATGCGGCCGACGCCGGCGAGTTCGCCGGCATCCTTGCCCAGATAGGGCGAGCCCGCACGCTCGACGGCGCCGATGACCCGCGCGCCCGGAATGGTGTGGATGGCACGGATCAGCGTCTGGCCCATGCGGCCGGCAGCGCCCACCACCACCAGGCCCATATCGGTTGCGGGCGTATCGCTCATGTCGTGCTCCCGGCGATGCTCTGCGTCTCGATGCCTTGGACTGGGCCCTGAACCGGGCCTCGCGCCGAAGTCTGGATCGGCGCGCTGTCGTCGACAAGCCCCAGGCCCTTGACGCCCTGTATGCGGTGGAAGCGCGCATAGACGCTGTGCGGATCGGCCATCAGCGAGGCATGCGTGCCCTCTTCGACCAGCCGGCCCTGTTCCATGACGATGATGTGGTCGGCATTGACCACCGTCGATAGCCGGTGCGCGATGACGATGGTGGTGCGCCCTTCCATGACCTGGGTGAGCGCCTGCTGGACACGGGCTTCGGCCTCGTTGTCGAGCGCCGATGTCGCCTCGTCGAGCAAAAGGATCGGCGCCTGCCGCACGATAGCACGCGCGATCGACACACGCTGGCGCTGGCCGCCTGACAGCGTGACGCCGTTCTCGCCGACCGCCGTGTCATAGCCCTGCGGCTGCTGGCGGATGAAATCGTCGGCCGCAGCCTGTTGCGCGGCGCGCTCGATCTCGGCATCGGTGGCGCCCAGCCGGCCGTAGCGGATGTTGTCGCGGATGGTGCCTTCGAACAGATAGGGCTGCTGCGAGACATAGGCGATGGAGCCGCGCAGCGACTGTTTGGTGATCTTCGAGATGTCCTGGCCGTCGATCTCGATCGAGCCCGCCTCGACGTCGTAGAAGCGCTGCAGCAGCGCTACCAGCGTCGTCTTGCCGGCACCCGAGGCGCCAACGATGGCGGTCACCTTGCCGGCGGCGGCGACGAAACTCAAATCCTGCAGGACCGGCGCTTCCTCGACATAGCGGAAGGACACGTTGTTGAAACGCACTTCGCCGGAGGTGAATTTCGCCTCGGCGGCATCAGACACATCGCTCTGCTGAGGCTCGATGTCGAGAAGCTCGTAGATCATGCGCGCATTGACCAGCGCGCGTTCCATGCCGACCTGCATGCGTGCCAGCCGGCGGGCCGGATCATAGGCCAGCGTCAGCGCCGTGATGAAGGAAAAGACCGCGCCCGGCGGTTGGCCGAGAACGGTGGCCCGATAGCCGGAATAGGCAATGACGCTGGCGAACGCGATGCCGGCCAGCAGTTCGGAAATCGGCGTCAGCCGCTCGGAGACGCGGGCGATCTTGTTCGACCGCTGTTCCGCATCGTCGGCGAGCTTGCTGATCCGGCGCGACAGCTCGTCCTCCATGGTGAAGGCCTTGACGATGGCGATGCCCTGGGTGGCCTCCTGCATGGCGCCGATCAGCCGTGAGTTGATCTGCACCGATTCGCGCGTGATGCGCCGCACCCGGCGCATCAGGTAGGTGACGGTCCAGATCAGCGGCGGTCCGATCAGCAGCGAGCTCAAGGAGAGTATCGGATCCTGGTAGATCATGACGCCGACCAGGCCGATCAGCGAGACGGCGTCGCGCGCGGTCGAGGTCACCGTCATCGACAACAGGTCGCGGATGCCGTTGACGTTCTCGTTGACCTGCGCCGCCAGCCGGCCGGACCGGGTGTCGTTGAAGAAGCTGACGCCGAGCTTCATCAGGTGGTTGAAGATGCGCTGCTGATAGCGCGCCACCAGATTATTGCCGATCCTGGCCATCGTCACCGCCTGGCCGTAGCCGGCAAGGCCGCGCAGAATGAAAGCGCCGAGCAGTGCGGCACAGATCCATGGGATCAGATCGCCGCGCCGTTCATAGAAGATCTGATTGACGACCGGGCTCATGATCCAGGCGGCG
Source organism: Mesorhizobium newzealandense (assembly GCF_042682145.1). NCBI lineage: Bacteria > Pseudomonadati > Pseudomonadota > Alphaproteobacteria > Hyphomicrobiales > Phyllobacteriaceae > Mesorhizobium > Mesorhizobium newzealandense. The sequence continues at coordinate 59,154 of NZ_JBHUGZ010000002.1, forward strand.
AGGGCCGTCGTCGCCGACACGGTCAGCAGGCAGAGGATCGTGAAAATGTACGCGCCGCGATAGTCGCGGCCATTTTCCTCGAGGATGCGGCGGATGACCGCCACGATCTCGCCCGCACGGGGTCTAGACGAATTAGGGGATTGAAGTGTCAAATCGGGCGCTTCACAGGTTTCCGCTTCCCGCGGCCGGGCAATTCGGCACTCCTCTTAGCGCCAAGCGGCCGGCTTGCCTATGCCTTGGGGTAACTAACTTCGTCGCGCCAGCGGCGGCCCGCGGTCTGCACGCCGAACAGCGACGGGTTTCTGGCATAGGCGGCAAGGCCCAAAAGCGCTGCCAGCGGGTGGGTTATGACATAGACCGGCATGGTGCGCATCAGCGCGCTGTGCGGCGCCTTGTCCTCGAAGGCGGCGCGGAAATTGCCGACCTTCAGCGCCGGCACGATCTTCTGCGCGATGCCGCCGGTGAGGAACACGCCGCCGCGGCTCATGAACACCAAGGCAAGATCGCCGGCGGTGCGCCCGAGGCAGGTGACGAAGGTCTCCAGCGCTTCTTCGGCAACCGGATCGGTCTTCGCCAGTGCCGCGCCGGTGATCTCGGCCGGCGTGGAGAACGGCGACGGCTTGCCATCCGCCTTGGCCACCGCCCGGTAGACGTTGACGAGGCCGCGTCCGCACAGGATCTGCTCGCCCGAAATCCGGCCCTCGAGCTTCTCGATATGAGGGAAAACCTCGAAATCGCGCGGCGTGCGTGGGCCGATGTCCATATGGCCGCCCTCGCCTGGCACCGGGATCCAGTGGGCAAGCGCATAGACCAGCCCGGCGACGCCGAGCCCGGTTCCAGGACCCAGCACCACGCGTCCGGCATTGGGTTCCGGCGTGCCGCCGCCGATCTTTTCCATGTGTTCCTCGCCCAGCGCTACGACGGCCAGCGCCTGCGCCTCGAAATCGTTGAGCACGACGATGTCGCTCAAGCCGAGGCTGGCGAACATCTGTCTGGGCTTGACGACCCACGGGCAGTTGGTGAGCTGGATCTCGTCGCTGTCGACCGGGCCGGCCACCGCCAGCACCGCCGAATTGGGTCGGATCGAGGAGCGGTCGAGCACGGCCGCCTGGATCGCCTCGTCGATGGTGTTGTAATTGGCGGTCTGGACGATCTGCGGCTCGGTCGCTTCCGAATTCGAGTCGAGCACGATCGAAAAGCGCGCATTGGTGCCGCCAATGTCGCCGATCAGGACCGGAAACCGCAACAAAGTATCGTCGTCGCCCGTGCTTGGCATGCTCTCGTCCGTTCCCCGGCGCCCCCGACGGCGTATCGCCGTTCACCCGTTGACTAGCGCATGAGTTTGAAAAGGGAAATCGCTTTTCGAGACCAGCGGCGCGCAGGAACGGGTTCTGCGGCCAAACGGCCACTATTTCGCAAAAACCGGCACGCTAAACCGGTTCAACCCTGGTTAAACGCCACGGCGGTCAGTTTCCCGGTCGTGGCCGCGGCAGCGGGATGCCGATCTCGGGGGTCGCGGTGAAAGCGTTCACCGAGGTTGGCAAGCCGGCCGCGCCACTGGCCGCGCTGGCGGGCAGCGAAGGTGCTTCGGGCTCGGGCGCTGCGACCGCGACCGGCACGCCGCCGCCATGATAGGTCGCGGCCTCGGCGGAAGCCGGCCCCGGCGCGTCGAGCACGGCACGGCATTCCTTCGGCAGGTTCGCCATCGTCATCAGGTCGCGCGCCTTCGGCGCATCTGGATTCTTGTTGGGCCGCCACGGCTCCTGCGTGAACCACCAGGCGAGCGGCTTGCCGCAACCGTCATCGGCCGGCGTCGCTTCCTGCGCCTTGCAGTCGGGCGAGCCCGGCTGGCAGCCGATGCGCATGTGGAAATGATAGTCATGGCCCCAGAACGGCCTGATCTTGCGCAGCCATTCGCGGTCACCCTTGGCGGTGTCGCAGAGCTTTTTCTTGATGCCCGGATTGACCAGGATGCGTTCGACTTGCGGGTAGCTCGCCGCCCGCTTCAGAAGCAGCGTATGCGCCGGCGTCCACAGCGCATCCTTCACCAGATGGGTCTTCTCGTCGACCATCAAGGTGGCGCTCATGTTCTCGCGTTGCGCCATCGACAGCGGGCGATTGGGCATCGGCGTCAGCCAGATATCGGCGTCGAGGCCGATCTGGTGCGAGGCATGGCCAGTCATCATCGGGCCACCGCGCGGCTGCGAAATGTCGCCGATCAGCAGGCCCGGCCAGCCATCGGCCGCGGCGTCGCGCGACAGTTTCTCGATCACGGCGATCATCGCCGGATGGCCCCAGCGGCGGTTGCGCGACGGGCGCATCACCTCCCAGGTCGGGCCGTCCATGGGAATGGCGACACCGCCGGCAAAGCATCCCCTGGAATAGAATCCGATCGACTGCGCGGCTGTTGCCGCCGGCAGTTTCTTGGCGCCGAACAGGTCTTTTGCGCGCTCTTCGGCCGTTGCCGGCTGAACGGCGAGGCTGGTCAGGGCAAGCAGACCAAGTGCTGCCGCCAGCAATGATTTCTTGCCGAGAGATCGCCGCATCGCTGTCTTCATGAAACCGGATCCCCACCGCAATCCAAGGCCGAATCATAACACGCAACGCGCGGCGCTTCGATGATTAGCGCTTCATCGGACTGCGCGGCTCGCCATCGCGCCAGTCGCCGCTTGCCCACATATGGTCGAAAGCGGCGCGGTAATCCGGAAAGCGAAGGGAATAGCCCGCCGCCTTGATCGCCGCATTGGCGACGCGCTTGTTCTCGCCATAGAAGGACCGCGCCATGGGCGAAAGTTGGGCGCCGTCGAAGGGAATTTCGGGCGGCGGCACGACGCCCATCAGCGACGCGGCATAGGCGACGACATCCTGTGGCGGCGCCGGCAGGTCGTCGGTGACGTTGAAGATGCCGCCAGTATTGCCGTCGATCAGCTGCCACAGCGCGCCGGCAATGTCATCGCAATGGATGCGGTTGAAAACCTGGTCCGGCTTGACCAGCCGCCTCGCGGTGCCGTTTTCCAGATTGACCAGCGCATTGCGGCCTGGGCCGTAAATGCCGGACAAGCGCAGGATCGCCGCCGGTCGGCCGATCTCCCGGCCCAATTCCAGCCAGTCCTGTTCTGCCGCCGCTCGCATCACCGAGCGCTTCGACACCGGCCGGCACTCGGCCGTTTCGTCAACCCATGCGCCGTCATAGTTGCCGTAGACGCCGACCGTCGAGAGATAGCCGATCCATTCGAGCGCCGGCATGCGGGCCACGATCGCGGCGCGGGCGGCATTCAGCACGGGATCACCGGTCTCTTCCGGGGCGACCGAAATCACCAGATGCGTGGTTTTTCCCAGCGCCTCGCCGATTTCACCGGTCAATGCGCCGTCGAACAGCAGCGGCGCGATGCCGACTTGGCGCAGCGCCTCTAATTTATCTGGCGAACGCGTCGTGCCAAAAATTCTGGCGGCACCTTTGCTGGCTCGGGCAAAAGCCTTGCCGGAATAGCCGGCGCCGAAGATGAAGATCTGCTTTTCGCTCATGCATGCGCCCTGGTTGGTGACGCCAGACGCCATTCGTCGCGCACGGCCGCGTCGCTCTCGGTTTTCAGGCCGATCGCGGCCCGTTCGGAATATTCGGCATCGGGCACGAGCCGCGCCAGCGCCCATATTGCCGCGCCCCGCACCAGCGGCGAGGCGTCACCCAACAAGGCACGTACGGCGCCGGCCAGCGCGGCATCGCCGGAATTGCCGGCGGCGATCAGCACATTGCGGACAAAACGATCGCGGCCGATGCGTTTTATCGGCGAACCGGAGAAGAAGGCGCGGAAGGCTGCGTCGCCCAGTTGCAGCAGGTCGGCGAGCGGCGGCTCGCGCAGATCGTCACGCGCGGCGAGCTTTGCCTCGGAAGCCGCCCGGGCGAATTTATTCCACGGGCAGGCGGCGAGGCAGTCGTCGCAGCCATAGATGCGGTTGCCGATTTTTTCCCGGAATTCATGCGGGATCGGCCCCTTGTTCTCGATGGTCAGATAGGAAATGCAGCGCCGCGCATCGAGCCGGTAGGGCGCGGGGAAAGCGTCGGTGGGGCAGACGTCGAGACAGGCGCGGCAGGAACCGCAATGGTCGATCTCGGCCCGGTCGGGCACGAGTTCGGCTGTGGTGAAGATGGTGCCGAGAAACAGCCAGGAGCCGTGCTCGCGGCTGACCAGATTGGTGTGCTTGCCTTGCCAGCCGAGCCCGGCGGCCTCGGCCAGCGGCTTTTCCATCACCGGTGCCGTGTCGACGAACACCTTCACGTCGCCGCCGGCGCGCGCCACAAGCTTGCCGGCGATTTCCTTGAGCCGGCCCTTCATCACCTCGTGATAGTCGCGGTTCTGCGCATAGGCGGAGATCGCGCCGCGGTCGCGCTTGGCCAGCACCCCGCGCGGATCTTGGTCGGGGCCGTAATTCATCGCCAGCACGATGATCGAGCGCACCTGCGGCCACAGCGCGGTTGGCTCGCTACGGCGTTCGAGCGTCTCGGCGATCCAGTCCATCGAACCGTGAAAGCCGTCGGCGACGAATTCGGCGAGGCGCGCCGGCGCCAGCGGGATCGCATCGGGGGTGGTGACGGCGACGGCATCGAAGCCGGCACGATGCGCCTCTGCGTCGATCAGCGCGCGCAGTTTCGCGGCGTCAGAAGTCGAGGTCCGCATAATGCGACACCGGCGACAGGCCGCGCACACGGTCGGTCAAGAGCGGCCGGAAGGAGGGCCGCGACTTCACTCGCGTGTACCATTCGCGCGCCGCGGCGTGTTCGCGCCAGTCGATCTCGCCGAGATAGTCGAGCACCGACAGCGTCGCGGCGGCCGCGAGGTCGGCATAGGTGACCCTGCTGCCGGCCAGCCAATGGCGGGTGCCGGCCAGCCAATTGGTGTATTTCATGTGCTGGCGGATGTTGGCGCGCGCGGCGCGGATCGCGCCCGAATCGGGCGAGCCACCGCCTGCCGTTTCCGGCATGACCGGCTTCAGCACGCGTTCGCGCACCAGATGACGGGTGACTTCGCTTTCGGCCTTGTTGAGATACCAGTCGATCAGCCGGCGGATTTCGGCGCGCTGCATCGGGTCCTCGGCGAACAGCCGCTTGTCGCGCTTCAAGACGCCGCGCGTCTCATCGAGATATTCGGCGATGACGGTTGCGCCGACGATCGGCACGTCACCTTCGGCCAGCAGGATCGGCAACGTGCCGGCCGGGTTCAGCGCCAGGAACTCCTTGCGCCGCGTCCACGGCTTTTCCTCGATCAGGGCCAACTCCTCGCCATACTCGCCGAAAGCGAGGCGGACGAAGCGACAGGTGGCGAACATGGGATGATGGAAAAGCGTCAGCATGGTTCCGCGATGATAAAGCGCACTGGCGAATCGCCGGTCGCACCGGTAAGTCTTGGCCGCCCGGGATGCGGGCCGTCAGGTGTTGCGACCTATAGGGGGACTTGCAGGCCATGACAAGCAAGCCGTTCTGTTAGCCGTCACGCCAATGCCGAGGTAGCCATGGAAAGCCAGACCATCGTCGAAGCCCTGCTGCTCGGCCTGCTGGAGGGGCTGACCGAGTTCATACCGGTCTCGTCGACCGGCCACATCCTGCTCGCCGGGCATTTCCTCGGCTTCCATTCGACCGGCAAGGCCTTCGAGATCCTGATCCAGCTCGGCGCGATCCTGGCTATTCTCAGCGTCTATTTTCGCCGCCTGTGGCAAATGCTGCTCGACCTGCCGCATGACCGGCTGACGCGGCACTTCGTCATCGGCATCCTCATCGCCTTCCTGCCGGCGGCCCTCATCGGCGCGCTGGCGCATGACTTCATCAAGACGGTGCTGTTCGAATCGCCAAGGCTGATCTGCATCATGCTGATCATCGGCGGCGTCGTGCTGCTGGCGGTGGACCGCATGAACCTCAAGCCGGTCTACCGCGACGTCGAGCGGTTTCCGACCCGGCTTTACCTGCAGATCGGGCTTTTCCAGTGCCTGTCGCTGATCCCCGGCACGTCGCGCTCGGGATCGACGATCGTCGGGGCGCTGCTTCTGGGCGTCGACAAACGCGCCGCGGCGGAATTCTCGTTCTTCCTCGCCATCCCGACCATGGTCGGCGCCTTCGCCTTCGACCTGTTCAAGAATCGCAACGTGCTGAGCAGCGCCGACCTGCCGATCATCGCCATCGGCTTCGTCGCCGCCTTCGTCACGGCGCTCATCGTCGTGCGCTTCCTGCTCGATTACGTCTCGCGCAACGGATACTCGCTGTTCGGCTGGTGGCGGCTGGTGGTGGGTGTTGTCGGGCTGGTGGCGTTGATGATTTGGGGGTGAGGAGTGTTCCGCGCAGCGGACGGGAAGCCAATTGCTTGGCTTTCCGAACGACGAACGGTGAAGGCCCTGTCCGCCTTCGGGTGGATCAAAAGGTCCAGTGGACCTTTTTAAGGAGACTGAACGCCCGAAGGGCAGGGAGCCACGCGAAGGGCGTGCAACGCCTCCCTCAACTCCTTCCATAAAACGCGTTCTCGACATGCACCGGCCAGCGCCAGGGCAGCACCGCGACCATGTCGAAGCGCATCGACAGTTTGCCGTAGTCCGACTGGCGCGACAGCCAGATGTCGGCCGCCGCCTCGATGCGACGCTCCGATTCATGGCCGATCGCCTCCATGGCTTCCATCAAGGTGCGGCGAGCCTTGACCTCGACGAACAGCACCAGGTCGCCGCGCCGCGCGATCAGGTCGATCTCGCCGAAGCGCGTGCGATGGCGGCGCGCGAGAATCCGGTAGCCCTTGAGCATCAGCGCTGCCGCCGCCAGCCATTCGCCGCGATGGCCGCGCCGATACGCCTTCTGCCGACTGACGCTGGGGCGCTCAGCCACCGCCGCCTCCAGAGCCCGTACCATCCCGATGGAATCGGGATGGGGCTCTGTCTCCTTGGTTGACCATGATCTTTTCCGAAAACCGGTTTCCACTTTTCGGGATCATGGTCTGTCCTTAAGTTCGAGCAGCCGCCGATAGAGCGCCTGTTTCTGGCCGCCGGTCATTTTCGCGGCTTCCGCCGCTGCCTTGGAGGCAGGCATTTCGGCGGCGAGCGACAACAGCAGGCGGTCGATGTCGGCCGGCTCGTCGGCCTTGGCCTCGGCGGGACCGACGCAGACGACGATCTCGCCCTTCGGCGTATCGGCCACCGCATAGTGGTCGGCCAGCACCTGCAGCGTGCCGGTGCGCATCTCCTCGAAAGTCTTGGTCAATTCCCTGCCAATCGCGGCTTTGCGCTCGCCGCCAAGCGCATCGACCATGGCGCCGAGGGACTCGGCCAGCCGGCGCGGCGATTCGAAGAAGATCAGCGTCGCCGGCACGGCTTTCAGTGCTGCCAGCCGCGTCAGCCGCTGCCCGGTCTTGACCGGCAGGAAGCCGGCGAACAGGAACGCATCGGAAGGCAGGCCGGATGCCGTCAGCGCCGCGAGTGGCGCCGACGGACCGGGGATTGGCACGACGCGAATGCCATGATCGATCGCCTCGCCGACCAGCCGGTAGCCGGGATCGGACACCAGTGGCGTGCCGGCATCGGAAATCAGCGCCACGCTCTGTCCAGATTGAAGTGCCGCGATCAGTTTCGGCCCGGCCTCGCCGGCATTGTGCTCGTGATAGGCCGTGGTGCGGCGGCGAATGCCGTAACGGTCGAGGAGCACGCGCGAAACCCGCGTGTCCTCACAAGCGACGATGTCGGCGGCGGCCAGCGTTTCCAGCGCGCGCAGGGTGATGTCGGCGAGATTGCCGATCGGGGTCGCCACCAGATAGAGCGCCGGCTCGAGCGGGCGGGCCGCGATCTCGGTCTGCCCGACCACGTAGCTGCGCTTGGCTGTCTCGCCGGTCACTGATGCCTTCTCCGTTCAGCCCTGTTTGGCACGGCTCACGCCCGGTTGCAAAAGCGTGGATCGATGTGAGATTCCGCCATTCCTTTGCCACAGTGGGGAACGAAACCGGGTTCGGCAGATTTAGCTCCTGATTCCGGAGGAGGACAGGATGGACAGCCTGACGATACAGGACGCTTTCGAGCCCTACTATGCCGGCCGCAAGCGCGTTGCCAAGCCTAGCGACAGGCGCCTGGCTGCCAAGCCCGAGAGCAGCCCGGGCAAAGAGCTTGCCGCACGCACTTTGCCCGCGAGCGTAGAACTTTCCGAAACCGACAGCACGACGGAGCACTGACCGGACGATGCCCAATCGCTTCGATATCTTCATCACCCGTCTTGAAACGAAAAACGCCCGCAATGGCGTACCGCTACCCCCGATAGGCGACCAGCACCGCGCCCGCCGCGATAAGGGCGACGCCAAGCCAGTTCGCTCCGGAGAGTCGCTCGCCGAGAAAGATCGCGCCAAACACCGCCACAAGCACGACGCTTAGCTTGTCGATCGGCGCCACCTGCGCCGCATTGCCGATCTTCAGGGCGCGGAAGTAGCAAAGCCACGAGGCTCCGGTGGCGAGACCGGACAGGGCGAGGAAAAGCCAGGTCTTTCCAGAGATCGTAGCCGGTGATTGGAACTGGCCGCTGGCCAGCAGGATGGCAGCGAGCACGACCAGGATGATTATCGTGCGGATGAAGGTGGCGAAATCCGAATTGATGTTTTCGATACCGACCTTGGCGAAGATCGCCGTAAGCGCTGCGAAAGCCGCCGACAACAGCGCCCAGAATTGCCAGGAGGAAACGGTCAGGTTCATTCGGGTGGCCTCGCGGATGGCGTCTCAACCCAGATAACGTGAAACGCGCGCCTCCAGAAGGCGAATCAACTCCGGGTCCATGAATTCATAGTCGTCCGGTATGTCGAGGCAGATGACCCGGGCCTTCTTCAGGCTGGCCTTGAACTTCTTCTGCAATTTGGCGCGATGCGCCTTTTCCATGACAAAGATGATGTCGGCCCAGGCGACGAGTTCATGCGTCAACGGCGTGTCGGCATCGTGGTTGGTTCCGGCCGATGCGACCTCGACATCCCTGCGCTTGGAAAACACTGCTCGGCGGTCGGGCTGCGCAAGCGGTTCTGGCTGCAGACGAAGAGGACTTTTTTCAAGGCCAATACCCGAGCATGATCTTGTCCGGAAACCGGGACCCACCTTTCGGGATCATGCTTCAGCGCGCCAGATCGGCCACCACGGCGTCGAGCACGATCATGCCGGCCGGCGTGGCGCGGAGCCGAGCGTTGCCGATCGGCGCCACCAGCCCCTCGCCCTGCAGCACCGATAGCCGTGCGCTCGACAGGCCGCGTCCGGAAAACGCCTCGTAGCGCGAGAGGTCGATGCCTTCGGCCAGCCGCAGGCCCATCAGCAGGAACTCGTCTGCCTCTTCCGAGCGCGTCAGGATCTCGCCGCCGGTGACGCCATGGCCCTTGGCCTCGACCAGATTGGCCCAGGTTTCCGGCATCCGCTCGGCGATCGTCACCGTGCGGCGGCCGTTCTCGACGAAGCGGCCATGCGCGCCGGGGCCGACGCCGACATATTCGCCATAGCGCCAATAGGTCAGATTGTGCCGGCTTTCGGCGCCCGGCCGAGCATGGTTGGAAATCTCATAGGCCGGCAGGCCGTGCGCCGTCGTGATCTCCTGTGTCAGCGCATAGAGGTCGGCGGCGTGGTCATTGTCGGGAATGATGAATTTCTTCGCCGCATGCAGGGCATGGAAGGGCGTGCCTTCCTCGATGGTCAGCTGGTAGAGTGATAGATGATCGGCGGCGTGGCCGATCGCCTGTTCGAGCTCGGCCTGCCAGGCGTCGGGCGTCTGGCCGGGCCGGGCATAGATCAGGTCGAAGGAGAGGCGCGGAAAGATTTCGCGCGCCAGGCCAATGGCGTGCAGCGCTTCATCGACATTGTGCAGCCGGCCGAGGAAACGCAAATCCCTATCGTTCAGCGCCTGCACGCCGAGCGACACGCGATTGACCCCTGCCGCGCGGTAGCCGCGAAACCGTTCGGCCTCGACCGAGGACGGATTGGCCTCCAGCGTCACCTCGATGCCATCAGGCACCGTCCAGTTCTTCGCCACGGCGTCCAAAACCCTGGCCACGGTTTCCGGCTTCATCAGCGACGGCGTGCCGCCGCCGAGAAAAATGCTGGTCACGTCGCGCGGCCCGGTGCGCTCGCGCATCGTCGCGAGCTCGGCCTCGAAAGCGGCGGCGAAGCGGTCCTGGTCGACCGGCTGGTGGCGGACATGGCTGTTGAAGTCGCAATAGGGGCATTTGGCCGCGCAGAACGGCCAATGGACGTAGACGCCAAAGCCGGGCGCCCGGTCGAGCAGCATGCTCATGCCGAGCCCGATCTGGCCAGATCCAATCGCGCCTGGGCGAATTTCTGGAATGCGCGGGCGCGGTGCGACAGCGCGGTCGGCTGGCCGGGTTTCCAGCCGTGCTTTTCCTCGGCGCTCATCTCGCCAAAGGTCTTGTCGAAGCCGTTGGGCAAAAACACCGGGTCGTAGCCGAAGCCCAGTTCGCCGCGCGGCGGCCAGACCAGCGTGCCTTCGGCCTCGCCGCGATAATATTCGGCATCACCGTCGGGAAAGGCCAGGCAGATGACGGCGACAAAGCGCCCTTTGCGCTGTTCCGGCAATGCGGCGCCGACTTCCTGCAGCGCCACTTCGGTGCGCTGCATGGCCATGCCGAAATCGCGCGAACCGTCCGGGGTTTCGGCCCAGTTGGCGGTGTAGACGCCGGGGGCGCCATCCAGCGCGTCGACGCACAGGCCGGAATCATCCGACAGCGCCGGCAGGCCGGTCGCCTGGGCAGCGGCGAGCGCCTTGATGTAGGCGTTCTCCTCGAAGGTGGTGCCGGTCTCGTCCGGTTCCGGCAGGCCATAGTCCTTGGCCGATTTCGCTTCGAAGCCGAACGGCCCCATCAGATCGGCGAATTCGCGCAGCTTGCCGGCATTGTGGCTGGCGACGACGATCTTTTTTCCGTCAAGCGAGTGAACAGTTGGCGAATGCATCATATGCCCCAGATTCGTGGCTCGGCGAATTCGATCGAATTGCCCGAGGGGTCGCGTATATAGATCGAACGGCCGCCTTGCGGCCATTCAAATTCGCTTTCGATGGCGATCTTCCTTGCTTCAAGACGCGCTTTCCAGTCCGCGATCTCGTCGGCGCTGGCCGCAAAGCAGAGATGACCTTCGCCGACCGCGCCGTGCGGCGGCACTTTCAGTCTCGCGTCGGCTGCGGGCGGCACTTTCGTCGCCTCGGCGTTGAAAATGAGCAGCACGCCGGCCCCGCAGCGGAAGAAAAGATGCCTGCCGTCGACCTTGCCAAGGAGGGGAAGTCCAAGCACGTCGGCGTAGAAGCTTTCGGCGGCTTGCAAGTCTGTAACGTAGAGAGCGGATTCCAGGATTGCGGAAGGCGTCACGAAGCGCCCCCCTCTGGCCTGCCGGCTTGCCTGGCCCGAGCAACTGGTCTCGGCCCGTCCTTCGGACCCCCCTCAAATGGGGAGATCGGCAGCTTCAGCGCCTCCGCACATCTCGCGCCGCCGGCAGTTGGCGAAAGCCGGCCGGATAGCTGGCCTCCCTCCTCGAGGGGGAGATGGCCGGCAGGCCAGAGGGGGGCGCTCAAGCTCGGCATTTGAAAATTAAGCCACCGCCATCTGCTGCAGGCTGACCAGGCGCTGGATGCCCTTCTTGGCCAGGCCCATCAAGGCGGCGAACTGTTCTTCGGAGAAAGGCTCGCCCTCGGCGGTGCCCTGGATCTCGACGATGCCACCCTTGCCGGTCATGACAAAATTGGCGTCGGTGCCGGCGGAGGAATCCTCGAGATAATCGAGGTCGATGACCGGCTGGCCGTCATGGATGCCGCAGGAGATCGCCGCGACATGATCCTTCAGCACCTTGGCGACACTGGCCATCTGGCGGGCTTCCATCCAGCGTAGGCAATCATACAGCGCCACCCAGCCGCCGGTGATCGAGGCGGTGCGAGTGCCGCCATCGGCCTGGATGACGTCGCAGTCGACGGTGATCTGCTGTTCGCCCAGCGCCTGCAGGTCGACCACGGCGCGCAAGGAGCGGCCGATCAGCCGCTGGATTTCCAGCGTGCGGCCACCCTGCTTGCCAGCGGAGGCCTCGCGGCGCATGCGCTCGCCGGTCGAGCGCGGCAGCATGCCGTATTCCGCGGTGACCCAGCCCTTGCCGGAATTACGCATCCAGCCCGGCACCTTCTCCTCGAGGCTGGCCGTGCACAGGACATGCGTGTCGCCGAACTTCACCAGGCATGAGCCTTCGGCGTGCTTGGAGACGCCGCGCTCGAAGGAGATGGCACGCATTTCGTCGAATTGGCGTTTGGAGGGGCGCATTCAGGCTCTTTCCCGTCATTTTTCGGATTCTTGGCCGGCTTGTAACCACATGGGGCGCGTGGCGCAAAGGAAAATGGCCGGGTGATCTGATACAGACACCCCGGGTGATCTGAGTCAGACACCGGTTGCGCGGGCCGTGGTGAAGTCTATATCCTTGGGCCGGAGGTTTTTGGCCGAATGACCAAGGCAGTCGCCGAACCCAGTCTGCTGTCGCCCGCGCTTCAGTCGCTCGACATGCGTTCGCGCGACATCTTCCGGCGCATCGTCGATTCCTACCTGAAGGACGGCGAACCGGTCGGCTCGCGCAGCCTGTCGCGCATCCTGCCGTCCTCGCTGTCGCCCGCCACCATCCGCAACGTGATGAGCGACCTCGAGCATCTCGGCCTGATCTACGCGCCCCACATCTCGGCCGGCCGGTTGCCGACGCAGGCCGGCCTGCGCTTCTTCGTTGATGCCTTCATGGAACTCGGCGACCTCTCGGACGAGGAGCGCCGCACCATCGAGGCGCAGGTGCGGGCGTCCGGCTCAGGCGCGACACTCGAACACATGCTGACCGAGGCCAGCCAGATGCTGTCGGGCATGTCGCGCGGCGCCGGCCTGGTGCTGGCCGCCAAGAACGAGGTGGCGCTGAAGCACATCGAATTCATCCAGTTGGAGCCGACCAAGGCGCTGGCGGTGCTGGTGTCGCAAAATGGCGACGTCGAAAACCGCGTCGTCGAGCTGCCGGCCGGCATCACCGTCTCGCAGCTGCACGAAGCCTCGAACTTCCTCAACGCCCATATTCGCGGCCGCACGCTAGCCGAGGCGCGGATCGAGATCGCCCGCATCAAGGAAGAGACCAGGGCCGCGCTCGACACGCTCTCGCAGGACCTGGTCGAAAAGGGGCTGGCGGTGTGGGCGGGCGCCGACAGCGGCCTGCCGGCTCGGCTCATCGTGCGCGGTCGCGCCAATCTGCTCGAAAACGTCACCGCCCAGGCCGACATCGAATTGTTGCGGCACCTGTTCGAGGACATGGAGACGCAGGACGGGCTGATCCAGCTGCTTGACCTGGCCGAACAGGGATCGGGCGTGCGCATCTTCATCGGTTCGGAAAACAAGCTGTTTTCGCTGTCGGGCTCGTCGCTGGTGGTGGCGCCCTATCGCGACAAGGATGCCCGCGTCGTCGGTGCGCTCGGCGTCATCGGCCCGACCCGGCTCAACTATGCCCGTATCGTACCGATGGTCGACTATACGGCGCAGCTTATTTCCCGCATGCTGCGTTGAGCTGGGTAACCGAGGAGACGACGATGGCGCTCGAAGAATTCAAGGCCCGGATCAGCCTGTTGCTGGAAGAGATGATCAACCAGCCGGAAGACCAGCACGAAATCCACGAGCAGTTGCGCGAAAAACTGCGGGAAATGCGCGCGATGGGGCTGCCGCTGCCGGCCGATCTCGTTGAACTGGAAAAACGCCTAGACGACGATTTTTACGCCGCCGGCAACTGAGGCTGGCAAGCCACGGAACGATCGACGAAATCGCCCGTTTGTTCTCTTCGCAACCTGTCTCTGTGGCCGGGGTTGGAGGACGGAATGATCCGATTGGCCGGGCTGGCTATTCCCGCGGCGCTGTTTCTCACCGCCGCGGCATTCGCCCAGCAGGCGGAGCAGCCGGTGCTGAGAGGCGCGGCCGCCTTTGGCGACTGGCGCGCCGACAGGCCAGGGGTGCGCCGCCTGATCAAGCCGGAAGACCTGCCAAGGCCTTACGTCAGCAAATCCGCCTCGAACAGCACCGGCCTGGTCGAAAGGCCGGCAGACGCGAAGCCGAAACTGCCGCCGGGCTTTTCGGCCGAGCTGATCGCGTCGGGTATCGACAATCCGCGCGTCGTGCGCGTCGCGCCGAACGGCGACCTGTTCGTCGCCGACAGCCAAGCCAACCAGATCCGCGTCTATCGTCTCGCCGAGGGCAGCGCGAAGCTGGCGAAGGACGGCATCTTTGCCGGCGATCTCAACCGGCCATACGGCATCGCCTTCTTTCCGCCGGGCAATGACCCGCAATGGGTCTATGTCGCCAACAGCGACAGCGTCGTGCGCTTTGCCTACCGCGATGGTGACCTGAAGGCAGCCGGCGATCCGGAAACCATCGTCGACAACATTCCTGCCAGTCATCACTGGACCCGCGACATCGTTTTTTCTCCGGACGGCAAGACGCTTTACCTGTCGGTCGGATCGGGGTCGAACGTCGCCGAGGGTATGACAAAGGAGCCGGACGGCGGCTTGGAGGCGTGGGCGAAGTCGAAGCCATTGGGTGCCGCCTGGGGGTCTGAAGACGGCCGCGCAGATGTGCTGGCCTTCGACCCCGACGGCAGGAATGGCCGCATCGTCGCCACCGGCCTGCGCAACTGTTCGGGCATGACCGTTCAGCCGGCGACCGGCGCGCTGTGGTGCGTCGTCAACGAGCGCGATGCGCTCGGCGACAATGTGCCGACCGAATATGCGACCGTGGTCAAGGACGGCGCCTTTTATGGCTGGCCCTGGTATTATATCGGCAACAACGAGGATCCGCGCCACAAGGGTGAACGCCCCGACCTTGCCGGCAAGGCGACCATTCCCGATGTGCTGATACAGGCGCATTCGGCGCCGCTCAACATCGCCTTCTACGACGGAAAAAACTTGCCCGCCGGTTCCGGCTTTCCGGCCGAATACAAAGGCGACGCCTTCGTCGCCTTGCACGGTTCATGGAACCGCGGCAACAGGACCGGCTACAAGGTGGTGCGGTTGCTGTTCAAGGACGGCAAGCCGACCGGCGAGTACGAGGATTTCATCACCGGTTTCGTCGTCTCCAACGGCGAGTTGTGGGGACGGCCGGTCGGCGTGGCGGTGGCCGGGGATGGCGCGCTGATCGTGACCGAGGATGGCAACGGCACCATCTGGCGCGTCACCTATGGCGGCCGCTCCTGATGCGCATCGGCGCACGCCGGCTTGGTGCAATCGAATCCGGCTCCAGGGAATTCACGCCTGGCTGACCTTGTGTCATAAGGCGCCGTCACAATGCATGTCGCCCAAAAGTGCGCAGCGGTTTTGGGACAACGAGATGCATAAAGACCAAGACTTTGGACGCGCAAGGCCGCAACCATGACCCTTACCGGCTTCCTCGCCTACAGTGCCGCACTCGGCATCGCCGCCGCCATTCCCGGCCCCGGCGTCACCGCGCTCGTCGCGCGTGCGCTCGGCTCCGGATTCCGCTCGTCTTTGGCGATGTCCTTTGGCCTGATGCTTGGCGACCTCACCTATCTGACCGCCGTGGTGCTTGGCCTTGCCTTCGTCGCGCAAACCTTCGGCATGGTTTTCCTCGCCATCAAATGGCTCGGTGTCGCCTACCTCGCCTTCCTTGGCTGGCGCTTCTGGACCAGCGGCATCACGCCCGAGACGGTCGAGGCGAAGAAGGGCAAGGGCGGGCTGGTTTCGAGCTTCATCGCCGGCCTCACCGTCACGCTCGGCAATCCGAAGACGATGATCTTCTACCTGGCGATCACGCCGACCATCGTTGACCTGAAGACGATCACGCTGGCCGACTACGGCATTCTGGTCGCACTGACGGTTGTCGTGCTCCTGGTGGTGCTGGTGCCCTATCTGGCGCTGGCGGCCAAGGCGCGCTGGTTCCTGAAGTCGCCGCGCGCGCTCAAGGCGTTGAACCGTACCGCCGCTGGCTTCATGGTCGGCGCCGCGGCGGCGATTGCCGCCCGCCAGTAGGCCGCTTTCGGCCAAAACATTCCAGGAACGGGCTTTTCCGGGAAATGCTTTTCCGGGAGCCTGGTGTTTTAGACACGGGTCCCACTCGATATTTTCAGCCGACAGTCTATCTTGCGCGACCGAAGGCTCTATCTTGCCCACTTGCCTGAAGTTCTGGGAGCGAAACCAATGAACAAGCCCGTCACCCCTGCCCGCGTGCCCGGTCGCGGCCGCGTCTACAATTCCATCACCGACACGATCGGCGACACGCCGCTGGTGCGGCTCGACAAGTTCGCCAAGGAAAAGGGCATCGTCGCCAATCTCATCGCCAAGCTCGAATTCTTCAATCCGATCGCCTCGGTCAAGGACCGCATCGGCGTGGCGATGATCGAGGCACTGGAGGCCTCCGGCAAGATTTCTCCCGGCAAGACCACGCTGATCGAACCGACGTCCGGCAACACCGGCATCGCGCTTGCCTTCGCCGCTGCCGCCAAGGGCTACAAGCTGATCCTGACGATGCCGGAAACGATGTCGATCGAGCGCAGGAAAATGCTGGCGCTGCTGGGCGCCGAACTGGTGCTGACCGAAGGTCCGAAAGGCATGAAGGGCGCCATCGCCAAGGCCGACGAACTGGCCGCGACGATCCCCAACGCGATCATCCCGCAGCAGTTCGAGAACCCGGCCAACCCGGAAATCCATCGCACGACGACGGCCGAGGAAATCTGGAACGATACGCATGGCGAGGTCGATATCTTCGTCGCAGGCATTGGCACCGGCGGCACCATCACCGGCGTCGGCCAGGTGCTGAAGAAGCGCAAGCCCTCGGTGCATGTCGTCGCCGTCGAGCCGGAATCCTCACCGGTGCTGTCGGGTGGCCAGCCCGGCCCGCACAAGATCCAGGGCATCGGCGCCGGCTTTGCGCCAAAAATCCTCGACACCACGATCTATGACGAGATCGTCAAGGTCTCGAACGAGGATTCGGTCGCCAATGCCCGCCTCGTCGCCCGCCTCGAAGGCGTGCCGGTCGGCATCTCGTCGGGCGCGGCGCTACAGGCGGCAATCGTCGTCGGCTCGCGGCCGGAGAACAAGGGCAAGAACCTTGTCGTGGTCATCCCGTCCTTCGCCGAACGCTATTTGTCGACGATCCTGTTTGAGGGTCTGGGGGCATAGGGAACAGATTGGGCGCGGTCCTTCGCGCCCCTCTGCCCTGCCGGCATCAAAAGTTCTGCATCGGCGTTTCCGCCTGGCCCGCCGAAAAAAACCGGCCGTGGCCGCCGCCACCGGCTTGAGCAGGACCCTGCTTCCGGTTCATATCGCCACCGGCCTGCTTTGTGCGGGCCGGGGAGGATTTCATGTACAAGCTTTACACCCGTCCGGGCAGCGGCGGCTTTGTCGTCGAGGCGGCGTTGGCGCTGGCGAACGCGCCATTCGAGCAGATCGACGTGCCGAAGGCGGACCTGCCCGATCCGGCGTTCCTCGACATCAGTCCGTTGAACCAAGTTCCGGTGCTGACCTTGCCGGACGGCCGCTCGATGACCGAATCGGCGGCGATCTGCATCCTGCTTGCCGAGCGGCACCCCAATGCCGACCTGGCGCCGGCAATCGACGCGCCGGCCCGCGTCGACTTCCTGCGCTGGATGGCCTTCATGTCGTCGGTGCTCTATCCCGCGATCCTGCGGCTGTACTACGCCCATCGCTACACCACCGATGCCGACGGCACGAAGGCGGTCAAGCAGGCAGCCATTGCCGAGATGGATCGCGGCTTCGCCGTTCTCGATACCGCTCTCGAGGGCCGTGACTGGCTGGTCGGCGACCGGATGTCACTGGCCGACATCTATCTCGTCATGCTGGTGGCCTGGCACCCCGACGCCGACAGGGCGCGAGCCGCCTGGCCGAATGTTGAACGTCTGTGGGCCGGGCTACGCGAACATCCGCTGATGATGACGCTCAATACGTCGCACGAGATGTGGCCGGCCTGAGCGGATTGCCGGCGGCGAAGCTCCATCCTTCGACGCCTAATTTCTGAGCGCTGCCCGTTTTCCTTGCAGGAAGCGGCGCACCGCCGGGTCGCGTTCCAGCCCAATCGCCCGATCATAGGCCTCCACCGCTTTGCCGATTTTGCCCAGCCTGGCCAGCAGCCCCGCACGGGCTGCCCAATAAGGCTGATAATCATCAAGCCGTTTGTCGTCGCCCAGCACATAAAGGGCCGCCAGCCCTGCCGCGGCGCCCTCGGCCTCGGCGATCGCCACGGCTCGGTTGATCGCCACCACAGGCGAGCCGGCGATGACCGACAGCGCATCGTAGAAACCTCGGATCGCGTCCCAGTCGGTCAGGCCGGTCAGCCGCCGCGCCACATGGACGGACTGCACGGCCGCCTCTAGCTGGTAGCGGCCGATGACGCCCATGGTGGCGGCGCGGCGGAGCAGGGATTCCGCTTCGTCGACCAAAACGTCATCCCAAAGCGCACAATCCTGCTCGGCCAGCGGCACATAATCTCCGGCCACGTCACGGCGCGCCGGGCGGCGCGCCTCGGCAAACAGCATCAGCGCCAGCAGGCCGAACGCCTCCGGCTCATCCGGCATCAGCGAGGCCACCAGCCGGCCAAGCCAGATGCCTTCGGTCGCCAGGTTGCGGCGCTGCGTTTCGGTGCCTGCCGGATCGGACCAGCCTTCGGCGAAGGCGGCGTAGATCGCCTCCAGCACCGCATCCAGCCGCTCGCCGAGTTCGGCCCGCTCCGGCACGCGGAATGGAATGCCGGTTTCACGGATGCGGGCCTTGGCACGCACCAGGCGCTGGCCCATCGTTGCCGGCGACACCAGGAAGGCAGAGGCGATGGTCGCTGCGTCGAATCCCAGGATGGTTTGCAGGATGAGCGGCGCCCGCACACTCGATTCAATCGCCGGATGCGCGCAGGCGAACATCAGCCGCAGCCGTTCGTCGGGCAGGTCTTCATCGGTCATGCGCGCCTCCATCTCCTGCGCGATCAGCTTGAGATGCTCGCGGCCGGCTTCGCTGGTCAGCCGCCGCCGCACCGCATCGACACGCCGACGCCGCGCCACCGCCAGCAGCCAGGCTTCCGGCTTTTCGGGCACGCCGTTTCGCGGCCAGCGCTCCAGCGCCGCGGCAAAGGCGTCGGCCAGCGCATCCTCGGCGGCGGCCACGTCACGCGTGCGCGCCGCGAGCCAGGCAACCAGCTTGCCATAGCTCTGCCGGGCGGCGGCCTCGGCGGCCGCCCGGGCCGTATCTGCGCTCACAGCTGTCACGCAGTGTATTCTGCCATGTATTCTGCCATCGGCCAGATCGGCCGCACTTCCATGGTGCCGGCGCTGGCGCCGGGACAGCGTGCCGCCCATGAAATCGCCGCGTCCATGTCGGGCGCCTCGATCAAATAGTAGCCGCCGAGTTGCTCCTTGGTGTCTGCATAGGGGCCGTCAATCACATTGGTCTTGCCAGCGGCCACCCGCACGGTGGTTGCTATCTTCGTCGGTTTCAATCGCTCACCGGCCAGGAACACGCCGGCCTTCTTCATCGCTTCGGTATAGGCGCCATAGGCGGCGCTCATCTGGGTGGCCGCCTCCTTGGGCGCGGCTGCCATTCCGGCTTCGTTCGAATAGATAAGAAGCAGATACTGCATGGTCATCTCCCGTGGTTACAGGGCCGCGTCGTTGCGAGCCGGACGTATGTCGCGCGGCATGGCCCGATTTCGACAGGCTGCGGAAAAAACTTTCGGCTGCGACGGGTTTTTGTGCAAGCCGCCATCTGTTTCCTGATCCCTCAACCGTTCGTCTAACGAGCACAATTGCGGGTTGGCATTTGCGGCCCGCTGTCTAAACTCGCCCGGTTCGCATCTGGGAGGCGGTGCGGTTGTCGATATTTCAGGGAGGAAATCACGTGTTTCATTTCAGAACGAAACTTGTTGCAGCCGGCGCCGTGGCGCTCTCACTTGGCCTTGGCGTTGTTTTAGCCAAGGCGCAAGAATTCATCAACGTGCTGACCGGTGGCACCTCGGGCGTCTACTATCCGCTCGGCGTCGCATTGTCGGAAATCTATGGCAAGGGCATCGAAGGCTCCCACACCCAGGTTCAGGCGACCAAGGCTTCGGTCGAAAACCTCAATCTGCTGCAGCAGGGCAAGGGCGAGATCGCCTTTGCCCTCGGCGATTCCGTCAAGCTGGCCGCCGAGGGGAATGCAGACGCCGGCTTTCCCGGCAAGCTCGACAAATTGCGCGGCATCGCCGCCATCTATCCCAACTACATCCAGATCGTCGCCAGCCAGGAGTCCGGCATCAAGACGCTGGCAGACCTTAAGGGCAAGAGCCTGTCGGTTGGCGCGCCTTCATCCGGCACCGAGCTCAATGCGCGCGCCATCTTCGCCGCCGCCGGGCTGAAATACGACGATCTCGGCCGGGTCGAATATCTGCCCTTCGCCGAATCGGTCGAGCTGATCAAGAACCGGCAGCTCGACGCCACGCTGCAATCGGCCGGCCTTGGCGTCGCCTCGATCCGCGACCTCGCCACCTCCGTGCCGATCAATGTCGTTGCCGTTCAAGCGGAGGACGTCGCCAAGATCGGCTCGCCTTATCTTTCCGTGGTCATTCCCAAGGGCACCTATGAGGGCCAGAGCGAGGACGTCGCGACCGCCGCCGTCGGCAATTTCCTCGTCACCAGCGCCGATGTCTCCGACGAGACAGTCTATCAGATGACCAAGCTGCTGTTCGAGAATCTCGACCAGCTGGCCGCCGCGCACGCCGCCGCCAAGGCGATCGACCCGGCCAAGGCACTTGACGGCATGCCGGTGCCGCTGCACCCCGGTGCGGAACGCTACTACAAGGAGAAGGGCTTGTTGAAGTAGGGCACGGCTCGCCTTGAAGGCGGATAGACGGGTGGGCCGCTGCGTCAGTGCGCGGCCTGACTCCGACACCACCCGCCTCGCTTTGCTCGGCACCTTTCCCTCAAAAGGGTAGGGAGTCATCGCCAGGAGCCCGCCATGACTGACGCTCATCAGGAAACCCCGACCGTTCTTGTACCTGTCGGCGAAGAGCATGTAGAAGGGCTGCCGCCGGGCTTCGGCGATGGCATCGCCGGCAAGGCCGCCTTTCTCATCGCCGTCGCTTTCTCCGCTTTCCAGATCTATGTCGCCGCCTATGGCAGCATTCCGAGCCAGGTGGTGCGGGCAATGCATGTCGGCTTCCTGCTGTTGCTCGGTTTCGGCCTGATCGCCAACCTGCGCGCCAAAAGCGTGCCGGCCAAGGCCATGTTCTGGTCGCTCGGCGTGCTCGGTTTCGGCACCGGCTTGTACAATTGGGTGTTCTATGCCGACCTCATCCGCCGCTCCGGCTTTCTCACCACGCCGGACTTGATCGTCGGCGCGGTGCTGGTGTTGCTGGTCTTCGAGGCGGCACGGCGGCTGATGGGATTGCCGCTCGCGGTCATCGCCTTCATCTTCCTCGCCTACTGCTTCGTCGGCAACCATCTGCCGCCGCCCTTCATCCACCGCGGCTATGATTTCGACCAGCTCGTCGACACTTTCGCCTTTGGCACCGAAGGCATCTACGGCACGCCGATCTACGTCTCGGCGGCGTACATCTTCATCTTCGTCGTCTTTGCCGCGTTTCTCGAACGTGCCGGCATGATCGCGCTGTTCAACGATTTCGCCCTTGGTCTCGTCGGCACGTGGCGCGGCGGCCCGGCGCAGGTCTGTGTGCTGTCGTCGGCGCTGATGGGCACCATTTCCGGCTCAGGCGTCGCCAATGTGGTGGCCAGCGGCCAATTCACCATCCCGCTGATGAAGCGCTTCGGTTTCCGTTCGGCTTTCGCCGGCGCCGTCGAGGCGACTTCGTCGATGGGCGGCCAGATC
The DNA here is from genome assembly GCF_042682145.1 of Mesorhizobium newzealandense. Classification (NCBI taxonomy): domain Bacteria; kingdom Pseudomonadati; phylum Pseudomonadota; class Alphaproteobacteria; order Hyphomicrobiales; family Phyllobacteriaceae; genus Mesorhizobium; species Mesorhizobium newzealandense. The sequence goes on from NZ_JBHUGZ010000002.1 coordinate 81,007, forward strand.
ATGCCGCCGGTGATGGGGGCGGTCGCCTTCATCATGGCCGAGACGCTGAACATCCCCTATGCCGAAGTGGTCAAGGCGGCGATCATCCCGGCGCTGCTCTATTTCGGCGCCTGCTTCTGGCAGGTGCATCTGGAGGCCGGCAAGGCCGGCTTGCACGGCATGGCCAAGGCGGATCTGCCCAACCCCTGGGACGCAGTGCGACAACACTGGCCGCTGGTGCTGCCGCTCGCCGCACTCATCTATCTTTTGTTCGCCGGCTATACGCCGATCTTCGCCGGCACGATGGGCCTGGCGCTGACCATCGTGCTCATCCTCGGCACGCCACTGGCGGCAGCGATCGGGCCGCTTGCCTTCCGCATCGTCTTCTGGCTGGCGCTCGGACTTGCCGCCGCCTCGTTCATGAAGTTCGGCGTCAACATCCTCGGCCTCGTCATCGCTGCGTTGATTGTCGCCTGCTTCACCTTCAGGGGCGGACGCGAAACGCTGCAAATCTGCGTCGATTCTCTTGCCGAAGGGGCGAAGAACGCATTGCCGGTCGGCATTGCCTGCGCCATCGTCGGCATCGTCATCGGCACGCTGACACTGACCGGCATCGCCTCGACCTTCATCGGCTGGATCATCTCGATCGGCGAGAACAATCTGTTCCTGTCGCTGGTGCTGACCATGCTCACCTGCCTGGTGCTGGGCATGGGCATCCCGACCATTCCCAACTACATCATCACCTCGTCGCTGGCCGGGCCGGCGCTGCTGTCGCTCGGCGTGCCGTTGCTTGTCAGCCACATGTTCGTCTTCTATTTCGGCATCATGGCCGACCTGACGCCGCCCGTGGCGCTGGCGGCGTTTGCAGCAGCTCCCATGGCCAAGGAGAGCGGCCTCAAGATCGGCATCCAGGCGACCAAGCTCGCCATTGCCGGCTTCGTCGTGCCGTTCATGGCGGTCTACACGCCAGCGCTGATGCTGCAGGACGCCGGGCCGATCGCCGACCAGTTCGGCTATCCCGTTGAGGTCGCCTACATCGTCGTCAAGGCGTGCATGGGCATCGTGTTGTGGGGTGCGGCCGCCGTCGGCTTCCTCGCCCGCCGCATGGCGTGGTGGGAACGGCTTGTCGCCTTCGCCGCCGGCGTGCTTTTGGTCGCGGCGGTGCCGCTCACCGACGAAGCCGGTTGGGCGCTGTCGCTGGCCTGGATCGGCTGGCACTGCTGGCACGCGCGGCAGGTGTCGGCCAGAGCATGATCCCGAACCGAAGGTCAGCGAATGCCAAAAATGGGATGCGGTTTTCGCTAGAGATCATGCTCAAGCAAAGAAATAGGTCCGCATGAGCCTGTGCATCCTGGCCGCCGGCAAGACGGTGACGCTTTCCGTCGCCGCCTTCACGCTGTCCTGGACACATTCGGTGGAACGGACGCGCTGGGAGGAGGACTGGAAGGTGATGCCTTCCGGCCTGCAGGTGGTCGAGGCGCGGATCAAGGGCTCGGGCGCCGGGATGGAACCACCGGAAGGCGCGGTGCTGAAAGACGGCTGGTGGCTCTATGCCCCCAAGGTCGGGCAGCAGCCGCACCTCGTGCTCGCCGCCTCCGGCGCGACGGGCGACGGGTGGACGCTGTGCACGGTTCAGGGCTGCCGTGAGCTGGACAATGCGGCCGGCGGCACGATTGTGCTGGAGCCATGCGAATCCACCGGTTCCAGCCAGCCGCGATAGCGCACGATCAATCCGGTGAGCGGATGGGAAATCTCGACATGGAAGCGGAAGCGGCCATCCTTCACGACCTCAAACGATGTCGAACGCGGGCAGAGCCACATCGGCAATGGCAGCCCGAGGATGCTCCAGCGGCGCAGGACCAGCGACAGTTTTCCGTCCTCGGTCACCAGCGCCATGGCAAAGGTCAGCGGGCCAAATCGCTCGCACAGCAGCCGCTGCGAGCGGCCACGGCCAGCAAACTGGCGGCTGGAAAATCTGTGCGTGCCGAATGTCCGCGTCCAGGTCTCGCCATCCTTGTCGACGTCGAAACGGACCTGCACCGGGATATCGTCGCTCGCCTTGGGAAACCCGACCAGCGACGCCGTTAGCCGGCCAAGGATATTGTTCCCGCGCTCGACGCTGGCGCGGCCCTCGGCCCTGCTCGCGAGGTCATGCATGGTCCGGATTTCCTTGGGGACCCCTCGCCAGGCATCGCCGAGCAGGGTGGCATAGAGCGGTTGATCCGGGCTGGCTGCTTCCGTGTCGTCGCGAAAGCCGGTGTAGATCGTCCTGGAGGCAAAAAGGGCTTCGTAGTCCTCGAGTTCGAGATCGTGCACCGCTGCCCGGGCGCCCGGTGCGAACGCATAACCGTCCACCGCTTTGCGCACCAAGGCCTCGACCGCCATCGACGGGATCAGCGGCCCGTCGTCGCCTTCGGCCAGGAGATGCCATGAGCGTTTGACCGGCGCGCCGGACTGGTCTGCCCCCTCCACCGCGACGAACATGCCGCCGCGATGCTCGCCCCAGCGCAGCCGGTTGGTCGCCCAATGCATCAGCGGAGCCATTGGCGACAGCGAGCGAAGCAGCCCGAGACGCACGAGCCAGGCAAGGCCAATCAGGGCGCGATGCAGGATCTCGGGAACCGGACCGGCGCCCATCCAGATGGCTTTGGCCTGCGGCCAGAGTTCCGCCAGTGCGCGCAGGTCCGGCACGTCGACGAGCGAGAACAGCGTATCGTTGAGCGGCACGCGGCCGGGCGGCGCGATCGTATAGCGCATCTGTTCGGTGAGTGGATGGCCTTGCGCCTCGCTGCCGTCGCGCACCAGCGCGACCGGCTGGCCGGCGTAGTTTGCGATGGCGCGAATGACATTTTCGCCGACGCCGGCATAGGGCGACGGCGCGATGCCGCCTTTGATGCCGTCGACCCGCGTCATATCCGATGACAACCGGCGCACCACCGCCGCCGTCAGCACCGGAAAGCTGGAAACACCTGACAGCACGAACATCCCGGCCTGCTTCGCGGCCGTGTCGAAGGCCGGCACGCCGGCGACGAAATCCGAACCGTCGGCGAGATCGAGATAGTTGACGCCTTGGCCGATGCAGGCCTCGATCAGGCGATAGCGCCCCTCGCCATAGGCCTGGAACGGACCGCTGGCGTCGACCAGCGTATCGGGGCGCAGCGACGCCAGTTGCGCGGCCAGCTCACCATCCCTGTCGAACACCGCCGGCACCAGTCGCGCTGCGACAGCGCCACGGCTGCCGCACCAGGCCTCGGCCCTGGCCAAGGATCGTCCGGCGACGATCACGGTCAGGCGCGGTTCGTTCTCCAGCAATTGGACGATGCGGCCGCCAAAAATGCCGTAGCCGCCGACAATGAGAAGCTTCATCCGCCGTTCCCCCAAGCGCCTCTTTGTTTCGATGCATGGCGTTGTCTCAAAACCGGGGCCACTTTTGAGCGACATGCATTAGTCGATCAGCCGTCCCCGCAGCTCCGCCGACGGAATGTCACAGCTCTCCTTCCGGCCGAACAAGGCATAGCGGTTTTTGGCGATGCGGTTGTAAAGCCAGTCGCGAAGCGGGCACGGCAGCAGCAACAGCACCTTGGCCGCTCGCCATGGCCAGCCGAGCTCCGCCATGACGGCAACGAAGCTGTCGAGCTGCGTGAAGGCGGCGCCGTCGACCAGGACGAGATTGGTTTCGTAGGAGACCGTACGCAGCCCGTGCTTTTTGAACAGCGCCTCGCCGAACGGCGACTGCGCGGTGGCGAAACGGAAGCGGCTTTTGCGGTCGAGCCTCACCACCATGCGCACGAAGCCGGAGCACAGCACGCAGACACCGTCGAAAACGATCAGCGGGTGGCGTGCTTCGAAGGGTTCAGAGGGACGGCTTGACTTGGGTCGACTTGGATGGGGCCGACTTGAATGGGGAAGGTCGGTCACGCGGGCCTCGGCTGCTTATGCCCTAAGACACTAAGCCAGCCGGAGGCGGCATCAAAGCCGTGGCGATGTCGCACGCCGCCTGTCGGCGAAAACCGAACGCTCGGCGCGATAGGTGGTGGCGCGGGATTCTGCGGCCGGCCGGCAGATCCGGCTATCGTGGCGGCTCTCGAAGGTCATGGTCAGCGCGCGCCCAGCGAATTGCCGCGACGGGCGCTAGCCGGGCCGGGGCCGCGCATGTAGTAGCGCTCCGGCCGATAGGTCGGCGAGACGAATTCGCGGATGGCGGCGGCATAGCCTATGAGGTGCGTGAGGAAGTTCATTTTACCTGTCCCTGTCCCGATTTTCGGATGTCCCTTCCGAATTGCGGTCATCATAGCGTCGAGGCGTGAATAGTCGGTGAACACGATGTTAATATCTGGTCGAAAAGGCCTTGGTTCGTGGCCGGAATGCGGCTGATTCGGGGTCTTTGCGTGTAGTCCGTCGACATTTCGGCCAATGTGACTTTTGCATCACATATGTTTCGTTTGAATGTCGCCCGCGCGCGGTTCTGTTTCAATTTTTGCCGCGTCCGTGAAATTTCCGTGCTGGCCGCCACAAAGCCCAGGCGAGCCTGGTCCTCCCAATCAGCGCGCTGTCGCGGAACTGGAGCGGCGTCTGTCCGTTCTCACCTTCATCGGGTTCTTGAAGGGAAAAAATCATGGCGCCGCGTCCGGCCTGGAAGGGCTATCTGAAGCTGTCGCTGGTCACCTGTGCCGTCGAATTGACCAACGTCGTCAGCCACGCCGAGAAGGTCTCGTTCCGGGTGCTGAACCGCAAGACCGGCAACACGGTGAAGCGCATCTATGTCGATGCGGAAAGCGGCAAGCCGTTGCGCGATGGCGACGAGATCAAGGGCTATGAAGTTAACGACGGCGATTTCCTTCAAATCGAGGAAGACGAGATCGAGGCGGTGCAGATCGAGTCCTCGCACACGTTGAGCCTCGAAGGTTTTGTCGACAAAACCTCGATCCAGCAGATCTATCTGGACACGCCCTATTATGTCGCGCCGGCCGACAAGATGTCGGAAGAGGCTTTCGCCGTCATCCGCGATGCCATGGCGGACAAGACGATGGCGGGGCTGGCGCGCATCATGCTCTACAGCCGCGAACGCCCGGTGGTCATCGAACCGCGCGGCAAGGGCATGGTGCTGACGACACTGCGCTACGACGACACGGTGCGCGAGGCGGATACTGTCTTCGGCGACATCAAGGCGGTGAAGAGCGATCCGGAAATGACCGATCTGGCCGAGCGGATCATCGACAAGAAGAGGGCCAAGTTCGATCCGTCGCAATTCGAGGACAAATACGAGAATGCGCTGCTGGAGCTGATCCGCGCCAGGAAGGCCGGCAAGAAGGCGTCGAAGGCCAAGGCAGCGCCCAGACCGTCCAATGTCGTCAATCTGTTCGACGCGCTGAAGAAGAGCCTGTCGTCGGATGCCGGTTCGTCGAAGGCTTCCACGTCGGCGAAAGCCAAGCCGGCGGCCAAGCGCGCCAGGCCGAAAGCCGCTGCCAAGCACAAATCGGGCTGAGGACACTGTAGAGATGGCCAGCCTCGAACAGTACCACTCCAAGCGCGATTTCAAGAAGACCGCCGAGCCGGCAGGCAAGGTCGCGCGCGGCGAGAACGCCAAGGCGGGCGGTATCTTCGTCATCCACAAGCACGCGGCGACCCGGCTGCATTACGACCTTCGCCTCGAGCATGACGGGGTGCTGTGGAGCTGGGCCGTGACGCGCGGCCCGAGCCTCGACCCGCATGAGAAACGGCTGGCCGTTCATGTCGAGGACCATCCGATCGACTATGCGCCGTTCGAGGGCACCATTCCCAAGGGCGAATATGGCGGCGGCTCGGTCATCGTCTGGGACGAGGGCACCTGGACCCCCGAAATCGACCCTGCCAAAGCGATGAAGGAGGGCCACATCAGCTTCGAGCTCGAGGGCCACAAGCTGCATGGGCTCTGGCATCTGGTGCGGCTGAAGCCGCGCGCGGGCGAAAAGCGCGACAACTGGCTGCTGATCAAGTCGGACGATGCCGCCGCGCGCCCAGGCGAGGATATTCTCAAGGACGCGCCGGAATCGGTGAAGTCGGGCCTGACGATCGAGGAGGTCGGCGAGGGCAAGACCGCCAAGGGCAAGAAACGAGAGGTCTGGCATTCCAACAAGCCGGCCGCCGGCAAGGCGAAGGCCGGCGGACGTCTCGACTTTGTCGAGCCCCAGCTCGCCACGCTGGAGCGGGAGGCACCGCCGGGCAAGGACTGGTTGCACGAGGTGAAGTTCGACGGCTATCGCATGCAGGCGCAGAACGCCGGCACCGAGGTGCGGCTGCTCACCCGCACCGGGCTCGACTGGACGCAAAAATTCGGCGGCGCGATTGCCGCGGAACTCGCCGGACTGAAATGCCGCGACGCCATCATCGACGGCGAGATCGTCGTGCTGGCCGACAGCGGTGTTTCCTCCTTCGCGCTGCTGCAGGCCGATCTGTCGGCGAAACGAACGGATCGCTTCGTCTACTACGTCTTCGACCTGATGCGGCTCGATGGGAAGGATTTGCGCCGCGAGCCGCTGGTCGAGCGCAAGCAGGCCTTGCAGGACCTGCTTGGCCAGCAGCCGGATAATGCGGCGGTCCGTTTCTCCGACCATTTCGCCGAGCCCGGCAAGATCATGCTGGAGCATGCCTGCCGCATGGGGCTGGAAGGCGTCGTCTCCAAGCGCGCCGATGCGCCCTATCGCAGTGGGCGTGGTCCTTCCTGGGTGAAATCGAAATGCACGGCGCGGCAGGAATTCGTCATCGGCGGCTATCTGCCGTCGGACAAGACCGGGCGTGGCTTGCGTTCGCTGCTGGTCGGCTATCACGAGGGCGGCAAGCTTCACTATGCCGGCCGCGTCGGCACCGGCTTCTCCGCCAAAGGCGCCATCGACCTCAAGACGAAACTCGATGCGCTAAAGGCGAAGGATTCGCCTTTCGATGCGGCCGTCCCGAAGGGCAAGGGCCTGGTCTGGGTGAAGCCCGAACTGGTCGGCGAAGTGGAGTTCCGCAGCTGGACCTCAGACCGTATAATACGCCATGCCTCGTTCCAGGGATTGCGCGAGGACAAGCCGGCGGAGGAAGTCGTGCAGGAAAAGCCCAAGGCATCGACAGGCAAGGCATCGACAGACAAGAACCCGGCCAAGGCGAAGCCGGCGGCAAGCGGCACCACCTATCCTGCCGGAGCGATGACGACCACCGTAAAACTCTCCCACCCCGACAAGCTGCTGTGGCCCGAGGAAAAGATATCGAAGCAGGGGCTGCTCGATCACTACGCGCAGGTGTGGCCGCGCATGGAGCAATTCATCGTCAACCGGCCGCTCAGCCTGGTGCGCGCGCCCGACGGCGTCGGCGGCCCGCGCTTCTTCCAGAAACATGCCTCGGCTGGCATGAGCGACAAGATCGCCCGGATGAAAGACCCGACCGACGGCGAGGAGATCCTGTTCGTCCGCGATTTCGACGGCGTTGCAGCACTGGTCCAGTATGGCGTGGTCGAGATCCACATCTGGGGCTGCACCATCGATCAACTCGAGAAGCCGGACCAGATCATCTTCGATCTCGACCCCGATGAAGGCGTCGACGTGAAGGCGGTGCGCGAGGCGGCGCTCGATATCAAGGGCAAGCTCGGTGATCTCTCGTTGCCGAATTTCGTCAAGACATCGGGCGGCAAGGGTTTTCATGTCGTCGTGCCGCTGAAACCTTCGGCGGATTGGGAAGCGGTGAAGACCTTCACCCATGATTTCGCCAAGGCGCTCGAACAGGCCTCCCCCGACCGCTACACGGCGACGCTGTCGAAGAAGGCGCGCACCGGAAAGATCTTCGTCGACTATCTGCGCAATGGCCGAGGCTCGACGACCGTCGCGCCCTATTCGTCGCGCGCCAAGAAAGGCGCCACCGTGTCGATGCCGGTGACCTGGGCGAAGATCGAAGCAGGGCTGGCGCCGAACGCCTTTCCAATCGGCGACAAGACGACCTTGAAGCAGCTTGCCGAAGCCGATCCGTGGGTGGATTTCTTCAAGCAGGGGAAGGTGTTGAAGCGGGGGTAGTTTGTCCGCAGATTCGCAAGCGTGGCGATCCTTCGCGCCGGCATCTCAGCCCAAAAACACCTTCTCGAAAGCTTGCTTGCCCGGTGGCGAGAAAATGACCGCGCGGCTGTCCTTTTCGCGGCGCGCCCATTTTTCGGCGAGGATCTTGTCGAGGATGGCGGCGCCCAGTGTGCCGGCGAGGTGCGAGCGGCGCACGCTCCAGTCGAGGCAGGCGCGGCAGACCGGCCGGCGCGGCTTGGCATCGACGTCGATGCCAATAGCGGCGAAATGCGAGGCAGCCGATGGCCCGAGCCTGATCTCCTTGTCGTCACGCAGCAGGATTTCTTTCTCGACGAAACAGTCAAGCATCGCCACGGCCTGCTCGCCGGCAAGGTGGTCGTAGCACACCCTCGCCACGCGCATGGCTCCGTCGCGCGGCCCCGGCCGTACGCGCTTTGGGCCAACGGCCTCCGCGACGCCGGTGATGGCTTCGATCATGCCCGCCACCTGTGGGCCGGCGAGGCCGTAATAACGATGCCGGCCCTGGCTCGCCAGCGTCAGCAGCCCGCCCTCCATCAGTTTGGACAGATGCGAGCTGGCGGTCGGCAGCGAGACGCCGGCCTCGAGCGCCAGTTCGCTTGCCGTCAGCGCCGTGCCGCCCATCAGCGCGTTGAGCATGTTTGCCCGCGCCGGATCGCCGACCAGGCTGGCGATGCGGGCAATGTCGGGTCCTTCACGCATAGTTCGTTCCTCATCGAAGCATTGTTGTCAGATAACCATTATTCTCCGACCAGATCAAGGAGACGACGATGACCGCACGAACCGCTTCCACCTCCACGCCCCTCTCCAGCCGCCAATCGTTTCCGTTCGTCACCTGGTTCCGTTCGCGGCTGCTGGCGCGCTGGTATGACCGCCGTCTGCAGCGCCTCGACCTTGCCGAGATCGACGATCATTTGCTGCGCGACCTTGGCCTGACACCGCAGGACGTGCGCCGCGAATGCGCGAAACCCTTCTGGCAGGCATGACCCGCAAGGGAATTGCCTAGCACACCGACCCTTGGGATGCTTCGACCCCGCTCGAAATGTCGCCGCAAGAAGAAATCAACCCGCCAAGGAGACGACCATGACCATCACTTGCTTCATCCGCTACGAGATCGATCCGTTCGGCAAGGCCGCCTTCGAGGAGTATGCCCGCAACTGGGGCCAGGCCATTCCGCGCTGCGGCGCCGATCTGATCGGCTATTTCGCGCCGCATGAGGGCTCGGCGACGACTGCCTACGCCGCGTACAACATCGAGAGCCTGGCGGCCTATGAGGCCTATCGCGCGCGCCTTGCCGCCGACCCAGCCGGCAAGGCAAACTACGAGTTCGCCCGCCGCGAAAAGTTCATCCATAGGGAGGATCGCATGTTCCTGAAGCTGGCTTCCGGCCCGCACGCGAAACTGGTGCTGCCGTGATCGCCGTCATCTTCGAGGTCGAGCCGGCAGACGGCAGACGCGACGCCTATCTCGGCATCGCCGCCGAATTGCGCCCGCTGCTCGACGGCATTGATGGATTCCTCTCCATCGAGCGCTTCCAGAGCCTGGCCGACCCGAACCGCATCCTGTCGCTGTCGTTCTGGCGCGACGAGGAGGCGGTCAAGGCCTGGCGCAACACCGAAGAACACCGGCAGGCGCAGAAGGCCGGCCGTGGCGGTATCTTTGCCGGCTACCGTCTGCGCATCGCCCATGTCGTGCGCGACTATGGGCTGACGGAGAGGGCCGAGGCGCCGCAGGATAGCCGGGCGGTGGTTGGGTGAGGTTCTTCCTTCTCCCCTTGTGGGAGATGGAAGAAGCTAAGCATTCCCGATCAGCACACCCGCCGCGAACACCAGGGCGCCGCCCAGCACCACCTGGAAGGCGGCGCGCAGGAAGGGCGTCTGCATGTAGCGGTTCTGGACGAAGGCGATGGCCCACAGTTCGAAGAACACCACCACCGCAGCAACCGCGGTCGCCGTCCAGAACTGCGGGATGAGATAGGGCAGCGCGTGGCCGAGCCCGCCCAGCGTCGTCATGATGCCGACGGTCAGGCCGCGCTTGATCGGTGAGCCTCGGCCCGACAGCTTGCCGTCGTCGGACGCGACTTCGGTGAAGCCCATCGAAATACCGGCGCCAATGGAGGCGGCAAGGCCGACCAGGAGTGTCTGCCAGGTGTCATGTGTGGCAAACGCGGCGGCGAAGATCGGCGCCAGCGTCGACACCGATCCATCCATCAATCCGGCCAGTCCCGGCTGCACATAGGTGAGGATGAACTGGCGCTGCTCGGCAACGGCCTCCTCGTCCTTCACTTCGCCCGGCACGTGCTTTTGCTCCAGCCGCTGCGCCAGCGTCTCATGGCCCTGCTCGGCCACCGCCAAATCGTCGAGCAGTTTCCGGGTCGAGGCGTCGGTGGTGCGCTTGGCCGCCTCGACATAGAACAGGTAGGCGCGCCGCTCCATCGCCTCGGCCTGGTTGCGCGCATGCTCGATGCCAAGCGGCCTCACCAGCCAGTCGGGCTTGCGCTCGAAGTAGCCTTTCACATGTTCGCGCCGGATCAGCGGAATGCGCTCGCCGAAACGCTTGCGGAAAAGTTCGATCAGCGCGTCGCGATGGCCATCCTCTTCCTCGGCCATCTCCTCGAACACTTTTGCCGATTGCGGAAAGTTTTCCGCCAGCCCGTCGGCGTAGGCCCGGTAGATGCGCCCGTCGTCTTCCTCGGATGAAATGGCCAGTGCCAGGATCTCCTGTTCGGAGAGCGATTCGAAGGGGCGGCGGCCGAAGCCGAAAACACGGGAAAGCATGAGGAATTCACCCTAGTTTAGAATTATTCTAAACTAGGGTTTGACATGCCCAACGTCAATTGCGCGCTTGGGTCGCGGTCAAGAATTGTTGAACCCCGTGCGCGAGGCACGCCTCTTCATTATCAGGTAATGTTCGCCTATATGTGGGACCAAGCTAAAAAGGGAATCCGCAGATGACGGCAAAACAGCCTCCGCACCACTATGACCCAAAACCCGTTCTCGATCTCATCGCCAGCATCGAGGCTGACCTGCAGCGCCTGAAAGGCCTGGTCGAGCAGCAGGTCGAGAAATTCGATCCCGCCAATCCGCACAACAAGGCCCCGGACGGCAAGCTGACCGAAGAGGGCGTCGAATGCTGCTACCGCATGTTCGACGACGGCAAGTCGCGCTACTCGGTCGCCCAGCAGATGAAGATCTCCTTCGCCGCCGCCACGCATCGCTTCAACACCTGGCGCAAACTGGGTGGGACAACGCGGCAGCGGGCGTTGTTGGGGTGAGAGCACGGTTCGCCGTAGGCGAATTGAAAGGTCCGGTGGACCTTTCAAAGGGCGCGAACCGGGGAGCTGCCGCAGGCAGCGGGCCCCCGGCTGAGGCGCTCGGCAGTAGCGGAGCGAGATGTCGGCGGGACAGCGCCCCCCTCTGTTCTGCCGGACATCTCCCCCACGAGGGGGGAGATTGGCAGCTTCGCCAGCAGCGCCCTTCTTCGACGTAGGAAATTGGCCAAAGCGGCCGCGGCATCCGATCCTCCCCCGTGTGGGGGAGATGTCCGGCAGGACAGAGGGCGGCGTGACGGCCGGGACGGTGGTGATCTCGCAATCACGCATGACTTCCCAAACTTTGTAACGGTCACATTTTTTCGTTGGTGTCGCGCGACCCTTTCCGTGCACCATGGCCGGACCACAGCTTCGCAGGATCCGCCATGACCACCCCTCCCGGCATAGAAGACATCCACCGCGCCGCGGCCCGGCTTTCCGGCCTGATTGTCGAAACCCCGTTGATCGAATCGCAGGAGCTGAACAAGCGTTTCGGCGCCCGCATCCTGTTCAAGCCGGAGACGCTGCAGCGCACCGGCTCGTTCAAGTTCCGCGGCGCCTACAACAAGCTGTCGTCGCTGAGCGAGGAAGAGCGCAGCCGAGGCGTGGTCGCCTTCTCGTCGGGCAACCATGCGCAAGGCGTCGCGGCGTCGGCGGCGATGTTCGGCGTCAAGGCGGTCATCGCCATGCCGTCCGACGCGCCGGCGATGAAGATCGGCAATGTCCGCAAGATGGGGGCGGAGGTGGTGCCGTTCGACCGTTTTCGCGACGACCGCATGAGCGTGGTGCGCCCCTACATCGAGAAAGGCCTGGTGCTGGTGCCGCCCTTCGACGACCCGGCCATCATCGCCGGCCAGGGCACGATCGGCCTCGAATTGATGGCCCAGGCGAAAGCGCTGGGCGTCAGCCTCGACGCGGTGGTGATCCCTTGCGGCGGCGGTGGCCTGTCGAGCGGAATCTCGGTTGCCGTCAAGGACGCCTCGCCGGACACCGCGGTCTGGGCGGTGGAGCCCGATCATTTCGACGACACCCGCCGTTCGCTGGCCGCCGGCGCCAGGGTTTCGAACGAGCCGGGCCACAGTTCGATCTGCGATGCGATCCTGACCGCCGAACCCGGCGTGATCACCTTCGAGATCAACCGCAGGAACCTCGCCGGCGGCATCGCCGTCTCCGACAAGGCGACGGCGCAGGCGATGCGCGACGCCATGGCCTATCTCAAGCTGGTGGTCGAGCCCGGCGGCTGCGTGGCGCTGGCGGCGCTGTCATCGGGCGAGATCGAGCTGACGGGCAAATGCGTTGCCGTGGTGCTGTCCGGCGGCAATGTCGATTTCGCTACCTATGCCGAGATCATGGCGGCGGCATAGAATCGCGATCGGTGCCACGCCACCGAGCACATCACTCGAAGCGGACGAGATTGAGAACCGGCAACGGACCGCCGGGGAACTGGGCGAGACGCGCGCCGATCGCCAGAGGGCCGAGATCGATGCCGTGGAAGCCAAGCCTGTCGATCAGTGCGCCGACCTCGGCCTTGGCCTGCACGTCGTCACCCGAATAGAACAGCACGCGCTTGCCGCCCTCCGCCGCCGGGTCGCTCGCCAGCAGGGGCGCCCGCAGATGGTTGAATGCCTTCACCACCCTCGCGCCGGGTACGAGACCTGCAAACACCTCGCTTGAGAAACGGCCCCCGAGATCGACTGGCTTGAACAGCGGCGCCTCAATCGAATTGTTGGCGTCGACAAAGATGCGCCCATTCCAGTCGGGAAGGCCGGTTTCGCCGGCAGTCTTGGGTGAGGGCGCCTTTGCTGGAATTGCCTTAGTCAAGCGTCCGCCTGAACCGGACCAGCGCGACGCCGGCAAACAGCGCCACGAATACCACCAGCCAGCCGATCTCCGTCGCCACCGCCGGCAGTTCGGCGCCCTTCAGCATCACCGCGCGTATGATGCGCAGGAAGTGGGTCAGCGGCAGGATTTCGCCGAACACCTGCGCCCAGGCCGGCATGCCGCGATAGGGGAACATGAAACCGGACAGCATGATCGACGGCAGGAAGAAGAAGAAAGTGAGCTGCAGCGCCTGCATCTGCGTGCGGGCGATGGTCGAGATCGTATAGCCGAGCAGCACCAGCGCCAGCACGAAGATCAGCACGGCGGTCAACAGCAGCGACATCGAGCCGGTGAAGGGGATGGCGAACAGAAGCTTCGCCGCCGCCAGCACCACCACCACCTGCACGCCGCCGACCGCCAGATAGGGCAGCACCTTGCCCATCATGATCTCGAGCGGGCTGGACGGCATCGCCAGCAGGTTTTCCATCGTGCCGCGCTCGGTCTCGCGGGTCAGCGCGATCGAGGTCATCATCACCATCGTCATCTGCAGGATGACGCCGAGCAGGCCGGGCACGATGTTGTATTGCGAGATGCCTTCGGGATTATAGCGCCGGTGCACCACCACTTCGAGCTGGCCGAGTGCCGCCTCGGCGGCGGCCTCCTGCATGCCGCGCGCCCGGAGCAGCGCCTGGCTGGCGACGGTGCCAAGCGTCGAGATGGCGCCGCTGGCAACGGCCGGGTCGGTGGCGTCGGCCTCGATCAGGATCTGCGGGCTGTCGCCGCGCTCGACGCGGCGGGCGAAATCGGCGGGGATGGTGACGACGAAGGCGACATCGCCACGCGACATCAGGAATTCCGCGTCGGCCGCACTTTGCGAGACATGGTCGAAACGGTAGTAGCCGGTGGTCTGCAGGGCCGAGACCATGGCGCGCGTATAGGGGTCGCTGCTGGTCGCCACCAGCGCCGCCGGCAGGCTTTTGGGATCATTGTTGATGGCATAGCCAAACAGCACCAGCTGCATCAGCGGCACGCCGAGCATCATGGCGAAGGTGATGCGGTCGCGCCGCATCTGGATGAATTCCTTGATCAGCAGCGCGCCAAGCCGGGCGAAGGAAAAGACACTGTTCATGCCATGTTGTCCTTTGAGCCGGACATGAACTGGATGAAGACATCCTCGAGGCTGGTTTCGCCCGGCGTCACCGTCACGCCCTTGTGCTCTTTCTCGACATCGGCGAGTGCTGCTTTGAGCTTCTTGCCGTCGGAGCCGACGACATGCAGCGTTGCGCCGAACGGCGCCACCTGGTCGACGCCGGGGCGGCCCTGAAGCGCTTCAGCCACCTGGTCGAGCCGCGGGCCCTGCACGACAAACGTCGTCAGTCCGGCATTCTTCACCACCTCGGCAACGGTGCCGGTGGCCAGCATCTTGCCGTAGGAAATGTAGCTGATGCGGTGGCAGCGCTCGGCCTCGTCCATGTAGTGGGTGGAGACCAGCACGGTCAGCCCGCCGCCGGCGAGGCGATGGATCTCGTCCCAGAATTCGCGCCGCGCCTTCGGATCGACGCCGGCCGTCGGCTCGTCGAGCAGCAGCAGCTTCGGCTTGTGCATGATGCAGGCGGCCAGCGCCAGCCGCTGCTTCCAGCCGCCCGACAGGGTGCCGGCCAGCTGGTTGCGGCGCGAGGTCAGGCCGAGGTCCTCCAATGTGCGCGCTACGTGTTCCTCGACCGGCTTCAACCGGTAGAGCCGCGCGACGAACTCGAGATTCTCGCCGATCGTCAGATCCTCGTAGAAGGAGAATTTCTGCGTCATGTAGCCGACTTCGCGCTTGATGCGCAGACTGTCGGTGCGGATGTTGAAGCCGAGCACCGTGCCTTCGCCCTCGTCGGGCGTCAGCAGGCCGCACATGATGCGGATGGTGGTGGTCTTGCCCGAACCGTTGGGCCCGAGAAAGCCGACGATCTCGCCTTCGGCCACCGTCATCGTCACATGGTCGACGACGGTCTTGTCGCCGAAGCGCTTGACCAGGCCGTGGACATCGATGGCGTTCATTTTCCGGCGTCCGCGAGATCGACATCGACGATCTGGCCGGGCTGCAGCGGGCCGGCGTCGCCCTCCGGCCGCGCCTCGACCAGATAGACCAGCTTCTGCCGGTTCTCCAAGGAATAGATCACCGGTGGGGTGAATTCCGGATCCGGCGAGACGTAGCTGACCCGTGCCTTCACGTCCGGGCCGCAGCCGTCGCAGTGGACGCCGAGCAAGGTTCCGACCTTGACCGAGGAGAAGGCGGCTTCCGGAATGTAGACGCTGAGCTTCACCGCGCCGTCAGGCAGGATCGAAATGACCGGCGCGGTCGGGCCGGCAGTGTCGCCCGGATTGCGGATGACATCGTTGACGCGGCCCGGCGACGGCGCGGCCAGCACCCGTTTCGACAGCCGCCACTGCGCCTGCTCCAGGGTCGCCTGCGCCTGCTTGACCTGATTGTCGGCGGCTTTGATCGTCTCGGGGCGCGCCGGCAGGCCGCCGACCGCGAGATTGGCATTGGCCTGGCCGACCTGGGCATTGGCTGTCTCCAGCGTCGCGGAGGCCGTGTCGAAGTCGGCCTGTGTGCCGGCGCCGCGCTTGAACAGATCGGCAGCCCGATCATATTTGCGCTTGGCGTCGGCGGCCTGGGCGCTGGCCATATCGACCTCGGCCCTGAGCACTGCGATCTCTTCCGGGCGCTTGCCGATCTGCAGGTCGGCCAATTGCGCCTGCGCCTGGGCAAGGCCGGCCTCGGCCTGGGCAACCGCGATCCTGGCATCGGCGCTTTCCAGCGTCACCACGGTCGTGCCGGGCACCACACGATCGCCGCGCTTGACCGTGACGGTCTCGACCTGCGCCACCTCGATCGGCGCCAGCAGCACATAGTCGCCCTCGACATAACCGACGGCCAGCGGTGCCACCGGCGCGCAGGCGCTGAACAGCTGCGCGGCGAGCGGCAGCGAACACAGAAAGCTCATGGTGTTTGCCCCTTCATCCTTGCCCCCTCCTGGCAGCCAATATGGCCGTGAGATTGCCCGATGTGGCCGCCACCACCTTGGCCGCCTCGGCGGCGCCGATATCCTTCCAGCCCATGCGGCGCATCACCGCCTCACGGCCGATGCGGAAATAGATGACCTGGCCGATCAGCGTGAACACGGTGAGCCTCGTGGCCTCGCTTTCGGATGGCTCGCCGGTCGCCTGTTCCCAGAGCTGGCAAAGCCGGCGATGCGTCGGCTCGAAGACGCCGTCATAGATGCGGTCGAGCGCTGCCGTCGGATGGGAAAGCTCGCGCAGCACGAACTGGACGATCTCGCCGGCCTGCGGACTTGCGACGACAAAGCCGACCATCCGCTCCAGCGCTGCGAAGAGCTGAGCTTGCGCCGCCTCTGGACTGGCCGGTCCCGGCGCAGGTGCCTGCACATTGCCGAGCGCCTGGCCGGCAACAGTCTGGATGGTCTCGACGATAAAGTCGGCGGCGGCGGTGCGAAGACCTTCCTTGCCGCCGAAATGATAGGCGATCGAACCGATATTGGCTTGCGCTTCCGCCGCGATCTGACGCGTCGAGGTGCCGTCGAAACCCTGCCTGCCGAACAGTTTCAGCGCCGCCTGGACAAGGGCCGCGCGCGTCATGTCGGCGGGAGACGCTTCGCGGCGAGGGTTTTGGTTTTGTGTGTCCGGCAATTTGATCATGAGAGCTATTTAATCAATCGATTGATTAAAGTCAATCCATGAGTCAATCTGTGTGCGCGACTGTCTTGCCATCTTCGGCGGCAGACGCTTTAGTGCGCGGCCATGGGCAAGGAAGTCGAACGCAAATTCCTGGTCTCCAGCACCGCATGGCGGGATCTGGTTGAGGCGGATATCCGCATTCGTCAGTTCTATCTCGCCGCGACACCCGGTCGAACCTTGCGCGTCCGCATCAGCGATGGCACGTCCGCCAAGCTGACGCTCAAATTCGGCAGCAGGGCGCGCGAGCGCGATGAATTCGAGTATCCGATCCCGCTGGCGGAGGCCGAGGAGATGCTGGCCTTCGCGCTTGGGCGTGTCATAGAGAAGACACGCCACCATGTTAGGCATGGCGGCTATCTCTATGAGGTCGATGTCTTTGGCGGCCCGCTTGCGGGACTTGTCGTCGCCGAACTCGAGACGCCGGAGGACGTGCCGGACGAAATGCTGCCTGACTGGCTCGGCCGCGAAGTCACCGGCGAGTCTGAATTCTACAACGCGTCGCTCGCCCTCGGGGGGATTCCGGAGATCGCCGCATGAGTTTTCGTATCGATCCGCGCCTGCCGCTGACCGGCGAGGTCAGGCGTATCCTTGCCGAGGAGATCGGCAAGGCATTGGCCCATCTCGACGCCGCGCGCAGCCGGCCGGAACAGGCGCTGCACAAATGCCGCAAGCGGCTGAAGAGCGCGCGCGCCTTGCTACGCCTGGTTCGTTCCGGTGACGAAACATTCTGCGAGACGGAGAACCAGTGCTACCGCAACGTGGCCGGCCTGCTTGCCGGGCCGCGCGAGGCGACGGCGCTGATCGAGACCATCGACCGCCTGGCGGCAAGTTTTCCCAAGGAGAGCGCCAACGATGGTCTGGGCGCGGTGCGCGACAGGCTGATCGCCCGCCAGCATGAATTGCATGAAGGTGCCGGGCTCGAGGCGGCGATAGCTGCTGCGACCGCCGCTTGCGAGGAAGGCCTGCACCGGATCGACACACTCGCTCTGCCCGATCAGCCGGAACAGGCCGCCGACGTGCTTGCCGAAGGCGCCCGCGTCACCTTGCGCCGGGCCAGGAAGGCGCTCGGCAAGGCCGGATCGCGCGGCGCGGCCAATGATTTCCACGACCTGCGCAAGGCGGCCAAGACCCACGGCATGCATTTGTCGCTGCTCGGCAGGCTGTGGCCGACGCCGATCAAGGCCAGGCGCAAGGCGGTCGACGAACTGGGTGAGCGGTTGGGCGACCTGCACGATGTGCTGGTGATGCGCGCGCTGCTCGAGGTCGATGTCCGTCCGCTCGGACCGTCCGAGGACACCAAGCTTCTGGGCAAGCTCTTGAAGCGGTCGGAGAAGCATCTGAAGAAGAGCTGTCTCGCCGACGCGGCCGAGCTGTTCGGCGACAGTCCCAAACGCTCGACACGCAAACTGGCCCGCAAGGCGCGCGACGACCTGGCTGCCGCCCCATTGCCGGAAGATGCCGCGGCGACCGCCAGCTGACGGACGTGTGGCTGGCGTCCAGCCGCCTGCATATGTTAATCGCCATATGGCATGACCGAGCTTGGCGAAACGCTTCTGGATCGACTTGGCCGCCGGCTCGCCGGCCGGCTGCAGGAAGAATCTTCCGGCTACGAGCCCTACACACCGTCCGATTCCGAGACGCTGCGCCGCACGCTGGAGCCCGGCGACATCCTGCTGATCGAGGGCAACCAGAAAATCTCGGCGGTGATCAAGTACCTGACCCAGTCGACCTGGTCGCATGCCGCCTTCTATATCGGCGACGCCTTGCCCGAACCGCAGGACGGAACGGAGCGGCCGCGCCTGATCGAGGTCACGATGGGCGAAGGCTGCGTCGCCGTGCCGCTGTCGCGCTATCGCACCTACAACACCCGCATCTGCCGGGCGAGCGGGCTGGCCCCGGAGGACCGCGACAGGGTCGTCGCCTTCATGATCGGCAAGCTCGGCCTGAAATACGATCTCAAGAACATTTTCGACATGCTGCGTTTTTTTCTGCCGACGCCACCTGTACCGGTGCGCTGGCGCCGCCGCATGCTGGCGTTCGGCTCCGGCGACCCGACACGGGCCATCTGTTCCTCGCTGATCGCCGAGGCCTATGGCCAGATCCGCTATCCGATCCTGCCTGAGATCACCCGCGCGCCCGGCCGCGCTTCGGCGCAGTCGAACTATTCGCGCAAGGAAATCCTGCACATCCGCCACCACTCGCTGTACACGCCGCGCGATTTCGACCTGTCTCCCTATTTCCGCATCGTCAAGCCGACGCTGGAATATGGTTTCGACTACCGAGCGGTGACCTGGGACGACAAGGCAAGCACAGACGCCGCAGCCGCAAAGGCTGGCGCAATCGCCTCAGACACGTGATGGCTTTCGGCCCAGGTCAGGACATGCCCCTATGGCGCGGCCTCCAGCCGAGGTGCAGGCGTTTCACATGGCGGCCTATTTCATGCCGAAACTGCAATAGCACCCTGGTTTTCGGCTCTGTATTCGACCCAGACATGGACCGGTTCGTCCCGGCCACGGATGCTCACCGGTCCATGATCGCGCGCATTCAACTGTGTCGTGGGCGATTCCGCCTTCGCGGCCTCAATCAGTCGTGACCCAAAGCAAATATTCGCCTGAAGCTCACGGCAGAGCGACTGCAAACGGCTGGCGACGTTGACGGTGTCGCCCACCACCGCGAAGGACAGATTGCGCTCGCTGCCGACCGCGCCGATGACCACTGCGCCATATTGTGCACCGATCCGAACGTCCAGCGGCGGGTATCCCCTGGACACCCGCTGTACATTCCAGTCTTCGAGAGCGGCGACCATCGCTTCAGCGCACTGGATGGCCCGAGTCGCGTCGTCATGGCTGGCTTGCGGAACCCCGAATGTCGCCATGATGCAATCGCCGATATAGTTATCGACGGTGCCATGGTGGTCGAAAACGACCTGTTCCATGCGACGGTGGAACTGACGCAGAAGTTCGAACACTGCTTCGGCCGGATGATCCTCGGAATAGTGTGTGAAACCGACGATGTCGGCGAACAGCACCGCGATATCCTGCCGGCGGACCGGGCCGAAGGGCTCGTCATCGGTGGCGAGCTGGTCGACGACATTGGGCGAAAAATGCCGGGCGAGATTGGCGCGGGCGCGCTCTGCCTTGACATAGTCTTCCGACAGATGTCGGGAACGAAAGACGACCAGCGCCATGATCGCGCCGATAATCAGCACAACCAACACGTTGGTCGCCTGCGCAAATGTATCGACGAAATTGGGGTTGAGATAGAGGTTCAGTTGCTCTGTCATCGGCAGCGAATAGAGGTTCGTCGCCGGAATGACGGTTCCCGGATGAGAAATCACCCATCCCACCCCGATCGCCCATGTCAAGGCAGCGAGCGCGCCGAGATAGAGCGCCAATCGTGTCGAAAGGGTCAGCGCGCCAAGGCATACGAAAATCAGCAGGAATTTGAAGCTGCCCTCGCGCAGTTGCATCGCGGCCGGCGCGACCTCCAGGGAAAACGGGTTGGGCGTTACCAGCAGAACGGTTAAAAGAATGATGTCCAGCGTACCGACGAGGTAACCGATCCACCATCGCGCCGTGCGACGGCGCGCAAAGAGAAACTGGATCAGGCCGACGAGCTGGAACAGCACGAGGCCCGCCAGCACGAAGAGCAGCGAAGCATCCCAGCGGCTGATCAATGAAAAGAAGCAGGAGATCGCAGCGAGCGATGCCGTACGCGCCCAGAACTGCAATGCAGCACCCTGGCGTTCTGCGCGCGCCCGCAAATTTTTCAGGCGCGAATAGCGGCGAAGTTCAAGTGTTGGCGCGGTCGGCATAGGAACACTTCGATTTCACGGGGACGTGTCACGCATTCGGCAAACCCGCCCTCTACAGTCTGGCAAATCAGTGCGCGAACTCTATCATGAATGTGATTTAATTTTTGAAACGCGGCTGCAAAGAGCAAAAATGTCCGGACAAAAGATCATGGTGAAAGCCGAAGCAGGACAGGCGGAGACTTCCCTGTTCAGGTCACCAAAAAACCGCAGTGCCCGGCGTCATTCTCTACATGGATGCGTTCGGCCCGCGGCCGGCGCTGGGCGGCATGGCGGAACGCATGGCTGCAGAGGCTATACCGTGTTGGTGCCGGATCTGTTCTGTCCCAACGCGCCCTATCCTGCTCGGGATAATTGGCCGTGTCAGGCCGGTAACGGGCGGCGTCCCTTTGCAGGAGTGGCGGGCCGATCGAACGCGCCGGCATCGCGCGGGTGCGGGCCGATCGGCATGATCGCCGGAAACGGTGTTGCGCCAAAGGCGAACGTCCATTTGTAGCCGACCAACCCGTCCTCCGGCGTGGTGTGCTGGTCGTGATGGGCAAGCAACTTGGCGCGGGTCGCCAGTTCCTCCGCCTCGCGCCGCACCATCTCCGCCGTCTCCGGCCGCATCCGCCTCGAGAAGCTGACAAAGGTCGCTTCCTTGTCGATATGGGTGATCGCCCAGCCGACAAAATTCTTGTTGGTCATCTCGAACAGCGGCCTCAGCGGCCCTTCGAAATTCCACTGGATCGGTGTCTCGACCAGCAATCGCGCGGTGAGACCCCGGCCGAGCGCGACCAAGCCGAGCTCCTCCAGATCGCGCAGATAAAGAAACATCGAGGCCTCGCTCAGGCCCTGCGAGCGCATGATGCCTTCAGGCGTGAATTTCTCCGACAGCATGACGAAGATGAACAGCAGCGCCGGCCGGCCGGCGAGCTTGCGCTCGATCTCCGGCGCGATGTGGTTGACCGGCCCCGGCCCCCGGTTCATCGAGCCGAGCACGTTTTCCAGCTCGACGCCGGCAGCCGTGCAGATCTCCATCAGCCGGTCGAGCTTGCAGTTGCGCTCGTGGAAGATGCGCTTCACCGTCGGCTCGGAAACGCCCATGCGTTCGGCCAGTTCGCGATAGGTGACGCCCTTCGCCTTCAGCGTCCGCTTCAGCGCCTCGAAGATCAGACCGTTCATCGGATGCACCTCTTGCCGGCAGTTTCGTATCGGCTTTCGATACTAGCGGTAATCGGCCTTTCGCAAAAGTATCGAAAATCATAGCTCTCCGCCGTCATCACAGGAGAGCACCCATGAACCGCTTCATCACCTCAGCCCTCGTCGCAGTCATCGGCATCGCGGCGGCGCCTGCCGCCCAGGCGGGCGAGCTCTGGCGCGCGACGGGCTTCGAACAACCGGAATCGGCGCTGTTCGACGCCGCCAACAACCGCATCATCGTTTCCAACATCGTCGGCAATCCCGGCGACGCCGACGGCAACGGCTATCTGTCGGTGCTTTCGATCGACGGCAAGACGGTCACCCAGCACTGGACCGACGGCATGGACGCGCCCAAGGGCATGGCGATTTCGGGCGGGAAGCTCTATGTCGCCGACATCACCAAGGTCCGCGTCGTCGATCTGGCCAGCGGCAAGCTCGTCGCCAGCATCACGGTGCCGAATGCAGTCTTCCTCAACGACATGACATCAGATCAATCCGGCAAGGTCTATGTCACCGACATGCTGGCCGATGCGATCTACCGGATCGACGATGACCGGCCTGAACTGTTCGCAAGGGATGCGGCGCTGGCTTCGCCCAATGGCGTCTTTGCCGATGGCGACAGGCTGATCGTCGCCTCCTGGGGCAAGGGCATCAAGCCTGACTTCAGCACTGCCGAGCCGGGCGGGCTGCTGTCGGTCGATCTCGCCAGCAAGGTGGTTTCGCCATTGCCAGGTGCGCAGAAATTCGCCGACCTCGACGGCGTCATCGCCATCGGCGACACCATCTACGCCACCGCCTACATGACCGGCACGCTCTATCGCTACAGGGCCGGCGGCGCGCCGGAAGCGGTTGCGCATTTCAAGCCGGGCTCCGCCGACATCGGCACCGACGGCAAGTCGATCCTCTATGTGCCGCTGATGAACGAGGGCGAAGTCGCCGCGCTGAAGCTCGACTGAGAGCTGGCGCCTCAGAGCCTACGAGACCCAACAGCCGTGAGATGGACAGTCATTCGTCGGCGAGGACCGTCGCCTCCCGATCGGCTCACGAAACTTTCGCCAGCGCCAATTCCCGACGTCGCGTTGAGGTCGAGTTGCTTGAGCTGAAAGCGAGGGAGTAGGAGAGCGCGTCAGATTTCATCTGGGCTCGCCGCTCAAGAATGTTTCGGTCGCCGCGAGAATTGGCGGGGCTCGCGTTGCGGCTATTTGAGTGTGGTGTTTGCGATCGGCAGGATGGAAGCCACATGCCAACCGGTTGCGTCGCGGACGAACGTCTGACTGATCAGAAATGTGCCGTCCTGTGGCGTGTCGCCCGGAAGGCCCCGCGTGAAAACGATGGGGACAAGAATCTGCATTACATCGTTGGAGATCGCGGCTACGCGAAAATGCGACATGTCGGGTTTGAGATGCCATGTGCCTTCGTAGTATTCCTTGAAGCATGCAGCGACCGCCTCGGGTCCTCTCGTTTCCACGCCTCGCGAAAACAAAAGCATGCTGGGCGAATTCCAGAGCATGTCTCTCACATCGCCCGCGTTGTGCGCATTCTGCGCGGCTACGAATCTCGTAAACAGGGCTCGCGCCTCGGTTTCGTTTGCGGCGGCGGATGCATGTCCGCCTGTGACTGTCATTACGAGAAAAAGGAGCGCGGCCGGCAGCGCAAGATAGCGATTATAGGGAGCCGACAGCCGTAGCATCGCGGCGATCATCGAATTTGTGGAATGGGTCACACTGACCTCTCTTGGTTTCAGCGCAGGCTTCCGCCGGCGCACTTGCTCGCCCAAATGGCACTTCGTCCGCGCCGTGGTCTCGGCGGTGATCGTTTTTCGGATCATGCAGCTACTGGCGGTGTTGGCGCCCTTAACGTCACCCGCCGTTCTTTTTAGATCCTTAGATCCGACATTTCACGTCTCCTGCTCCCGATCGACAATGATGGTACATGCCATCAATAGTTATCGGCATATGCCAATTTTTCAAGTCACCGGGCTGGAACATCACCTGAACGTGAAAGCCCCCCGACATTGTCAGCTAGCTTCGCGAGTGTCGTGATCCGACCGGCCACCCAGCCTTCGCGCCGGCCCTCCTGCCTCCCTGGAAGGCCTGCTTTATCTGTTGTTTGAGCATGATCTTTTCCGAAAACCGGTACCCACTTTTCGGGTTCCTGCTCCAGGCCGGCGTATGGTGCGCCGGCCCAGCATCGAGGGCGACGAGAGGTTTGATATGGACGACCGGGAAATACGCGCTGCTCTGGATCGCCACTGGGCTGCCTCCGATGCGAATGATTTCGAGGAGGAGCACCTGATCTACCGAGAGGACGCGGTGCTCGACTATCCGCAATCGGGAGAGCGCATCCGTGGGCGAAGGAACATTCAATCGTCTCGTGCCGCGCAGCCAAACCGGAAGCGCTTCACGGTGCGGCGGATCATCGGCGCGGGCGACCTTTGGGTCACTGAATATGTCCTGGCCTATGACGGGCGGCCGTCTTACACCGTGAGCATCATGGAGTTCCTCGATGGCAAGGTGGCCCGCGAGACGCAGTATTTCGGCGATCCGTTCGAGCCGGGGCCTTCGCGCGCGCAATGGGTCGAGCGGATACCGTGAACCGCAGGGATGATCATTCGCCGCTCGCCCGCGCGGAGCTGCCGGCGAATACGGTCTCCCTCGCCCGCTATCTCATCGGCAAGGTGGTGGTGCGGGAGCTGCCTGAAGGCATCGCAAGCGGTCGCATCGTCGAGACCGAGGCCTATGTCGTCGGCGACGCCGCCGGGCATGGCTACCGGGGGATGACCCCGCGCAACCGATCGCTGTTTCTCGAGCGCGGGCACGCCTATGTCTATCTCGCCTACGGCATCTCCACCATGCTGAATGTCTCGAGCGAGATGCAAGGGATCGGAACCGGCGTCCTGATCCGGGCCCTCGAGCCGCTCGAAGGCATTCCGATCATGCAGCTCAATCGCGGCATCGAGCGCCTGCGCGACCTGGCGCGGGGACCTGGACGGCTGGCCCAGGCATTGCGGATCGATCGTTCGCTCGACGGACTCGACCTTTGCCGGCAAGGCCCGTTGTGGCTCGCAGGCGACGGCCACGAAGCCGGCGAAATCGGGCAAAGCATCAGGATCGGCATTTCGAAGGATGCGGACCGCCTGCTGCGGTTTTATGTCAGGAAGAGTCCGTTCGTCAGCGGTCCAGGATCGCTCAACGCGTAAGGGACCCCGCAGCCGCGCCCTCCCCCTCACGTCAAAGGGGGACCGGCGCTCCATCCCTACTTATTGGACCGCCATATCGGCGGGCCTGCCATCTGGTCCTGCGGTTCGCCCTGAGATATCCGGCTGCCACATGAGTGAAGCCGTGAAGACACCCAGCCTGACCGGCGCCGTTTCCCCGATGATCCCTGTGCTCGTATGCGCGCTCGCGATCTTCCTGTTGTCGGGGATGGATGCGGCGATGAAGACCCTGGTTATCGCCGTCGGCGTCTACAACACGGTGCTGTGGCGCAGCATGGTCGCGACTGTCGTCGCGGGCGCTGCCTGGTCGGCAGGGCCGCGCTCCCGGCCAACCCTTGCGGTACTGAGGCTGCATGCGCTGCGTGCCGCCGTTGTCGGCATCGTTCTGATATGCTTCTTCTGGGGGCTCGCCAGGCTGCCGCTGGCGGAGGCGATCGGACTCAGCTTCATCGCACCCTTGTTCGCTCTCTTCCTCGCCGCGCTGTTGCTGGGCGAACGAATCCGGCGGCAGGCAATCTGGGCATCGCTGGCCGGCATTGCGGGCGTTGCGATCATCATGGCCGGCCAGTTCGGCCAGGCAAGCTATTCGCAAGATGCCATGCTCGGCACGGCAGCGGTGCTCGTGTCGACGGTGTTCTACGGCTACAATTTGATCCTCGCCCGGCAACAGGCGCAGTTGGCCAAGCCGATCGAGATCATGTTGTTCCAGAACCTTTGCGTCGCCATCATCCTCGGCCTCGCCGCGCCGTGGCTCGCCGTTGCATTGCCAACCCATCTTTGGCTTCCCCTGGCCGGGGTGACGGTGCTGTCGCTTGCCGGGCAATTCCTGATGAGCTGGTCCTACGCCCGCGCCGAGGCGCAATATCTGATCCCGACGGAATACTCAGCCTTCATCTGGGCGATCGCGCTTGGCTGGTTCTTCTTCGACGAGGAGGCTGCCTGGACCACGCTGGCAGGAGCATGCCTGATCGTCGCCGGCTGCCTGATCGCCGCGCGGGCAAATCCGAAGCTTGCCGAGCCGATCGAAGCGACAGTTTGAGCAAGCCTGTCTTCCCTGGCGAAAGGTTGCCGCACGCGATTGGAGCACGGGCCCTCGAACCGCTCCAGAGTATCCTGAAGCACCCGAGCCATCCAGCACAGTGCGGGCACCTCCGCTTCGTCTCGAAGGACGGCCGAGCGTGATGTCTACGGATACTTCGTCTGATTTGCGATCGCGTCCTGGGCGCTTGAATCGCCCTGCAGCTCCCCTGGCAGGGGAAGACTCGAGCAGCGCAAGTGCACCTCGCGAGAGAACAATTTTCGTTGCTTCTGCTCGTGCTCCTTGATGGCCGCCACGAGCCCCAATGAGTACGGACCAAGCAAGACGCCGAAGCCCCACCCCGGATGCTCTTTTTCGCGAGTTTCGTAGTCCGAGGCCGCCATACGCGCTTGCTGGCATTCCGGCGACACCCATTTCGGGTCCTGCTGCGAAAGCGACGCTTCGTAGACGACCGGAGAGGTCACACATCCAGCCAATGTCGCGGCCAAAGCGACCAAGATTGCAGTTCTCATCCGAAAGCCTTCCCAAAGCATAGTGCTGAGTCCACGAATCTCTTCTTCCACAGGGAGATATCTCCGATGAGGCAGCCGGAGACACGGTTATCGTTGTCAGTCATTTTTCACAACGCAGAACCGGAATCTCTAATGCTTTTGGCGCAAAGCTGACGGTCGTCACGTCGGACGGGCAGCGCTCCCGATGGCGTTGCCCTTGGCCACCGCTGCAGCCGTACCCGTTGCAGATCAATCGCGCGAGGTCCTCAGGGAGGGATGAGGCCTGTTGCTGGACTTTGACGCTCGTGCGCCGCTTCAAGCGCTTGCAAGCCGCTGGACTGGGCGGATCAATTATGTAGCAGGCGACGCCAAGGATCGGCTGGGCCTGAGCGCTGTGCTCGTGCGCCCCGATGGCTTCGTCGCCTGGGCCGCTGACACTGCCCCTGACTATGAGGAAGCCGCTCAGGTCGCGTCGCAATGGTTTGGCGAAGTCGAATAGGCGCGTGAACCTGCCTGAAGCGTTATCCGCCTGACACCGTCAGCCGCGCCGCGCCGCCTCGATCGCGGCGACGTCGATTTTCTTCATGTCCATCATCGCATCAAACGCGCGTTTTGCTTCATCGCCGCCGGCACCCATCGCCTCGGTCAGCACGCGCGGGGTGATTTGCCAGGAGACGCCCCATTTGTCCTTGCACCAACCACATGCACTTTCCTGACCGCCATTGCCGACGATGGCGTTCCAGTAGCGGTCAGTCTCCTGCTGATCGTCAGTGGCAATCTGGAACGAGAAGGCTTCGTTGGGTTTGAACGCGGGCCCGCCATTGAGGCCGAGACAGGGGATGCCGGCGACCGTGAATTCGACCGTCAACACATCGCCCGCCTTGCCGGACGGATAATCGCTGGGAGCACGGTGGACGGCACTCACCGAGCTGTCAGGAAAAGTCTCGGCGTAGAAGCGGGCAGCAGCCTCGGCGTCCTTGTCGTACCACAGGCAGATCGTGTTCTTGGCAATTGCCATTGCTTGTCCCTTTCGCTTTTGAAGCCATTCCGGCCCGGTTTCCCACGCCCCCGGGGCGGTTCACAGTCGGCCTCGACGGTGCCCCACGAACATAGAATGCGCTCAGACCATCTGATGTTCCGCCCCCAGGCCACGAACGATGTCCCTATGAGCCGGCGGAATGTCGGGGTTTCTGCACTAGCGGTGACTTGGCTAACGTCAAGCCAGAAGGTTGCGCACTGTGCGCATGAACACCTTTGAGCCGATCGGGATCAGGTCGTCTGGAAAGTCGTAGTCGGGGTTGTGCAGCGCCGGGTGCCGTTCGCCCGCGCCAAGGAACAACATCGCCGATGCTGCCGTGTGGCCGAACACGCCGAAGTCCTCCGAGGCGCGCATCGGCAGATTTTCTTCGCCGTGCGAGACGCCCTCTTCATCGAGCGCGCGTCGCAGATGCTCCACCGCCTCCGGTGCGTTGACGCTG
This sequence comes from Mesorhizobium newzealandense, assembly GCF_042682145.1. Taxonomy (NCBI): domain Bacteria; kingdom Pseudomonadati; phylum Pseudomonadota; class Alphaproteobacteria; order Hyphomicrobiales; family Phyllobacteriaceae; genus Mesorhizobium; species Mesorhizobium newzealandense. The sequence goes on from NZ_JBHUGZ010000002.1 coordinate 109,124, forward strand.
GCAACAAATATCTCGTGGTAGTCCCACCGAGCAGCAAGGCCATACTGACCAGCGATTCTCATGACCAGAGCTTCCGCGGCAGCACACAAATTGGCCATGCGGTCGTCGCGCCGGGTGCGCAGCGTCGCCCAGACCTCGGCATGACCGGGCGCGATGCCGAACACGGCTTCACCCATCTCGGCATGGGTGACGGTCACCATGCTGAATTCGTCGTCGGCGAAGGTTCCGAGTCCAAGTGCAGGTAGTGCCGGCATCAGCTGGCTGATCGCCATCATCGGCGAGATGCCGGTCTCGGGCATCGACGAATGCGCGGTCTTCCCCTCCAACACGATGCGCATGCCGCGTGAGGCACAGTTCACCACGCCCGTCTTGAGCCGTACCTCGCCGAGCGGCACGCCAGGCAGGTTGTGCAGAGAGAACGCGAAATCCGGCGCGATCGCGCCGAAGCGCGGATCGGCGACAACGCCGGCAGCACCATTGCCGGTTTCTTCCGCTGGCTGAAACATCAACACGACACGGCCTTGAGCGGGCCTCTCGCGCCCCAACTGACGGCCAAGTGCTGCCAGGATCGCGGTGTGTCCGTCATGGCCACACATATGCGACTTGCCCGGCACCACTGATGAATGGGGCGCGCCCGAAAGTTCGTGGATCGGCAGCGCATCGAGTTCCGAGCGGAACAACACCGTTGGTCCCGGCTTGCCGCTTTCATAGATCGCCGCCACGCCGTGCCCACCCAATCCAGTCAACACCGCGTCCGGCCTTGTATCCGCGAGGAAGTCGACGACCTCTCTCGCGGTCCTCTCCTCTTCATTCGAGATTTCCGGATGCTGGTGCAGCTTGCGCCGCCACGCCGTAAGCTCGACGACGTCTCGATTGGTCAGGGTCAATTTTTCCTCTCCGCTCAGGCTCAATTCTCCCTAACATGCGCAGTTCTCCCGGCGTCGTCAAAGCTCGACGATACGTGCGGCATTTTCGGAACGGAAATCGGCATTGAGGAACCGGAAAGCGTCGGCTGAGTTGAATTCTGCATCCGGAATCGTAGGTTGGACCGGTAACGTCCGGGAAAAGCATGAGTAAGCCCCCGCTGTTGATTGCCGAATGGCCGCTACCGCCATCGGCGACGCTTGGATCGTCGGTGCGTGCGAAGGGGATCGAACGCGAGATACGGGCGCGGCTGCCGTGGGCAGCGAGTAGATGCGTCAAGGCCGAGGCCGGGCACATTGCATTGCGTATGCCGCAAGCCGCGGCGGCTGAGTTCAGCGCTGCCTCGGCGAAAATCTTGAGGGCGTTGCACGGCATAGAGGACCTGCCCGTGCTTCCGCGCGAGGCGGAGGACATTTTGACGATCTCTGCCCGAGAACGTCACAAATGGCTCAAGGACGGTCGACTGCCCAGCATCGGCACGCGCACCGTCAAGTTGCGCGGCCGAGCCAAGGCCGTCACCTTCCACGTCTTCGACCCGCGACACATCGAGGACGTCCTGGATCGCGACCTGCCGGCCATCTGGAGAGAGGAGGACGTGCGGGAAGCCGCCGAAAACAGGCGGCGCGCGGCCGGAAAGGCCGCACTGACGCGTGCAGGAAAGGGCAAGACCGCTGTTGCCAGGAAAGCCCGCGAAGCAGACACCGCACGGCCAAGACTGGATGGCTGGGACGCGTTCGAAGACGAGGGACTGCTGCGCTAGCGCGGCTGTAAGCGGAGCCGGGAGCACTCGGGTTCGGGCGACGAAACAGGTGGCAAAAAGCAGGCTGGTTGTCGGAAATCACGCCGGCCGTTCGTCCTGTGGGGCAAGCAAGAACTGGACACCTCACCGAGCAACCACCAGGAGCCTTCCAATGACACCCACCATCACAGCCTTTGAGCGCTCGCCCGACCGCGGCAGAGGACAGGCACGTGACATGCGTGTTCGCTGGGCACTCGAAGAAGTGGGCCAACCTTACGACGTTCGCCTTGTTTCGTTCGCAGAGATGAAGGAGCCCGCGCATCGTGCGCTGCATCCTTTCGGGCAGATTCCGACCTATGAAGAAGGCGATCTCGCTCTGTTCGAGTCAGGCGCGATCGTGTTCCATATCGCGCAGCGCCATGCGGGCCTGCTGCCGGACGATGCCGATGCCCGGGCGCGCGCGATCACCTGGATGTTCGCCGCGTTCGGCACGGTTGAGCCGCCGATCCTTGAACGGGAAACCGCGAGGTTCCTTGAGCGCGACGAGATCTGGTACGAGCAGCGTCTGCCGCTTGTCGAGAAGCGCATCCGTGACCGGGTGGGCCAGCTTTCCAATCGCCTGGGTGATGCCGACTGGCTCGATGGTGCGTTCAGCGCGGGCGACCTCGTGATGGTGGGAGTCCTGCGCCGGTTGAGCGGATCGGGTCTGCTGGATCCGAACCTCGCCGCCTATGTCGCCCGCGGCGAAGCGCGGCCCGCCTTCAAGCGTGCTTTCGACGCTCAATTGGCGGTTTTCACCGCCGCATCGACCGGCTGATGAACGCGATTCTGGGTTCGAAAGTTGACATTCAACCAGCGGACAATTTGTGCCGGCAAGCGAGGCGACCGCGGCAGCATTCTGCGACCTCCGCGGCGGCTAATAGCCCAGGCGCTTCAGTTCAGCCTTGACCGCCGCGATCGTCTTGAAGCGGGAATGCTCCGTCGCTCGTGCTGTGTACGAAAGACCCTCACCGACAAAGAGCCTTGGGCCGACAGGCGCGGGCGAAACAAGCGTTTGCGCCCGCGTGGCCTTTATTCAGCTACTTAACCGGGATCATGAGATGTGCGTAGGGAGTGCCCGCCCACATCACATAGGGCTTGGACGTGTCCGGCTTGGCATCCGTCGGATAGCCCCGCATCATGTCCATTGCGTTGACGATCATCACGTGCGGGCCGGTCTCTACCCAATTGTTGCCTTCCGCGGGCTTCGTCGCATAAGGGTCGGTGTTGCTGCCGTCGGTGCCGCCGGACAGCATATACATGAAGCCGACCTTGCCCTTGGGCGGTTCCTTTTTTTCGATCCAGGCCATTGCCCATTCCATCGAGTTGGCATCGCCACACATCGGGTCTGGACCAGGCGTGGAAGGGCTGTCCGGCATGCACCAGAAGCCGTTTTTGCCCTCGCGCAGCGTTCGCGTGGCACCCTTCTCATCCATGGCGTAGATCGCAGCGCCGCTTCCCACTGTGGCGGGCGCGGCGGATTCAGCGCTCTTGATCATCGCAGCATCATCGGCCGCTGCTCTATGCATTGTAAACAAACTGCTCGCCGCCAAAAGGGCAGCGACCGTCAGAAGCCGTTTCATGGCCGTTCTCCGGTTTGAGTTGGTCTTGTGCATGATGTCGGACGCGCGGCTATCCAGAGCCGTTTGTCGGTATCAAAACAGTAGCAGATCGCATGCTTCCGGACAATGAAGCCTTAGCTATACCTAATGTACGGCGAGTGGTTCATGCTGATGGTGCAACCACCGGCCGGCAAGTCCTGCTTGCTATTCCGTCTCCCGTTTCCCGTTCAGCTGCGCTCGTGCATCCCGGATCGAAGCGGCGTAGGTCACCAGCGGTCGCTTGACGCCGTGGTTGATCAGCATGCGCCGGGTCTGCGGCGAGGCGCCTGATATGATGAAGCGGACGCCGGCGCGCTTGGCCTTGTGCGCGGCGCCCTCGATGACATTGGCCGCCGTCGAATCGAAGAACGGCACGGCCGAACAGTCGAGGATGAAGTTCCTGCGCTGGTCGGCGATGCGGTCGAGCACGGTGCCGACAGTCGAGGCAGCGCCGAAGAAGAAAGCGCCCGAAATGCGGTAGACGACGGTGTCGGCGTCGCTGGCCTCGCTGGCATCATAGGCGCGGCCGCTGCTGTCGGCGACATCGTCCTGCACCAATGGCAAATCCGCCTCCACCGCGATCGACTTGGCCATACGGTCGATGAACAGGATCGAGCCGAGCGCGAAGCCGACGACGATGCCTTCGGTCAAGTCGCGGAAGACGACGATCAGGAAGGTTGCCAACAGCACCAGCGCGTCGCCGCGCGAGGCGCGCAGCAGCGTGGCGAAGGCCTGCTTCTCGAACATGTTCCAGCAGACCACCGCCAGCACGCCCGCAAGGGCGGCAAGTGGGATGTAGCTGGCGAGCGGTGCGGCCACCAGCATGAAGGCCAGCAGGAAGACAGAGTGCAGCATCCCCGAAACCGGCCCGTGCGCGCCGGCCCGCACATTGGTCGCGGTGCGGGCGATGGTGCCGGTGGTGCAGATGCCGCCGAACAGGGCTGAGGCAATGTTGGCGAAGCCTTGCGCCACCAGTTCGCAATTGGAACGGTGCCGACGTCCCGTCATGCCGTCTGCGACGACCGCCGACAGCAGCGATTCGATGGCGCCGAGCAGCGCGAAGGCGAAGGCGTCCGGCAGCACGGCGATCGCCTTGTCGAGGCTGAGCGCCGGCAGCGCCGGAAACGGCAGGCTGCGCGGAATGCCGCCGTAGCGCGTGCCGATCGTTTCCGCCGGCAGCGCCAGCAGCGCCACCATCAGCGAGGCGATGCCGACGGCGATCAGCATGCCCGGCCAGCCCGGCCGCCAGTGTTTCACCGCGACAATGGTGACGATGGTCAGCACCGCCACCAGCGTCGCCGAGATGTTGAGCGTGCCGGCCGCCTCGCCGATCGCTACCAGTTTCGGCAGCAGCGGCCCGGGCTCCGGCCGGCCGAGTTTCAGCCCGAACAGTTCGACGATCTGGCCGGAGAAGATGATGATCGAGATGCCGGCGGTGAAGCCGACCGTCACCGGATAGGGGATGAATTTGATGTAGGTGCCAAGCCGGAGATAGCCGATGGCGAGCAGGAAGACGCCCGACATCATCGTCGCCAGCAGCAGCCCGTCGACGCCTTCGCGCTGAACCGTTGCTGCCACCAGCACGATGAAGGCGCCGGCCGGCCCGCCGATCTGGAACCGGCTGCCGCCCAGCGCCGAGACGATGAAGCCGCCGACGATGGCGGTGAACAGCCCACGCTCCGGCGTCACGCCCGAGGCAATCGCAATCGCCATCGACAGCGGCAACGCGACGATAGCGACGGTCAGGCCGGCCATGAAGTCGGCCTTGAACTGCGGCAGGCGGTAACCTTCGCGCCAGACCGTCACCAGTTTTGGCGTGAACAATTCGGAAAATGTCGGCTTCGCCGACCTTTGGGCCGACTTCTGGGTCGGTCGATGCACTGCCCGCTGCGTCTGATCCATGGCCTTCCGCTCCAGAAGGCGGCGGGATCGTCGGCAGGACTGTCGGCGGTCGCCGTCGCGACTTTATGCCGGCTCAGCTTTCGGATCTGGCGGCACGACCGGCTTGAGGCGCACGCCCCTGCCGCCGCGCTCGCTGGTCTGGTTCTCGCCGATCAGCTCCACCCCGGCCTCGTCGAGAGCCTGGATGACCTTCATCAGCGTATCGACCACGCCCCTGACCACGCCGTCGCTCGCCTCCATGCGCTGGATGGTCGGCAGCGAAACGCCGGCGCGTTCGGCGAGCGTCTTCTGATCGATGCCGGCCAGCGCCCTTGCGGCGCGCATCTGCGCGGCAGTGATCATCGGCCGAAATCCCCGTCTGAGTCTGCAGGTCTAGCGTATAATACCATTATTGTGATGTTTCAAGCATCAATATGAATGTCTGAGGCGTAAGTGGCATGCCTGCTTGTCCATTTTTCAGATACTTCCTGAGGAATGCGAGCTAGAGGTGTTCCATCTGGGGTAGGGGGTAACGCGGTTGACTATTTTCAGGACCTTCATGACATCGGCATGCTTGCTGTCGGTGGTTTTCCTGCTGACGGGCTGCGGACACCTGATCAACAGGCTGATCTGACGGCGGCCGGTCAGGCCTTGTCGCCCTGTCCGCGCCATCGTTGCAGAGCCCGCGCCGCCAGCCAGCACAGCATCGCCCAGGCGAAGCCGGCGCACCAGCCGGCCAGCACATCCGATGGCCAGTGGACGCCGAGATAGATGCGGCTGACGCCGACCAGCACCGCCGTCAGCACGGCGAACGACAACACATAGATCTTCGTCACCCGGCCTGGCAGGAAGCGGGCCGCCAGCGAGCCGAGGGTCAGATAGGTCACTGCCGACAGCATGGCATGCCCGCTTGGGAATGAGAGCGACGTCTCGTTGACGAGATGCGAAACCAGCTCGGGCCGCGGCCGGTCGACGCCGAGCTTCAGCAGGCTCGACAGCATCTGGCCGCCCGCCACCGCAACGAAGATGAGCAGCGCCGTCGCCGGCCGGCGGATCAACAGAAGATAGACGATCGTCGCCGCCGTGATCAGCACCAGCACGCTGGCGCTGCCAAGGCTGGTGATGTCGCGCATCGCGCCCTCCAGCCAAAGCGGGCCGATTGGCACCCCCGGCTGGCCCGGCTGGCGGAAGGCGAGCAGGATTTCGGTGTCGAAGGCGTGCGGCGTGGTGGCCCGCGCCACCTCCATCAACTCCTCGAATCCCCACAGGCAGCCGGCGATGACCATGCCGGCCAGCAGCACCGGGAATTCGACCCGGTTCATGAGAGCGTTCGCGGCGTTCTTCATCGGCACTCGCCTGTTACAACCGCCCTTGCAGATAGGGCCCGAGCGTGATCAGCGCCACGGCGGCGATCGCCAGAACGATGCCGGTCGCCTGCAGCGCGTTGACGCGCTCGCCGAAGAAGACCAGGGCGACGACATTCACTGACACTAGCTGGATGACGGCCGAGAGGCTGAACGACACCGACATGCCGAATTCGCGGATCAGCCGCAGCATGACCAGATTGCCCAGCGAATAGAGCGCAAGCGTCAGCAGGATCTTGCCGAGGCTTGGCGCCAGACCCCATTGCTTGGCCGCCGTCGCTGCCAGCAGGAAGATCACCGTCGAAAAACCAAGCTGCAGCAACCCCGAAAAGCTCACGTCCCACCCCTCTCGAAGCGGCTCGCGCCGCGTGTCTCGCGGACCTTGTTTCCGAAGCGTGCCGGGACGTCAAGCGACGTTGATCAACGTAGGTCTTGGCAACAGCAAGAGGGAGGCTCAATGTGCTGGCATCGCCCAGCTATCGATTGAAGGGCGGTCAGGGGGCCATGATTCGTTTTTTTCAAGACTTGGCGCGGCGCTGGAGCGAGCTTTCTCTTGCCCTGCAATTCGTCATTGCCGGCGGCTTTGGCCTGCTGGCCGTCATGCTGGTGGTGGGTGCCTGGGTGACGACACAGATCCGGGAAGGCGTCATGCGCAATTCCGCCGCCACGACGGCCCTCTACGTCGACAGCGTGATTGCGCCGCTGCTGCCCGACTTGCGCAAGAGCCAGGAGCTCAGCGACTCCGTCAAGCAGGCGCTCGACGAGACGCTTGGCCAGGGCGCGCTCGGCAAGCGCATCGTGTCGTTCAGGCTCTGGCGCCGTGACGGCACGGTACTCTATGCGAAGGAGGCGGCCTTGATTGGCCGCCGCTTCGATCCGAGCATCGGTCTGCGTTCCGCCTTCCAGGGCAATGTCGTCGCTCAATTCGATACGTTCGATGAGAACGAAAGCCAGGAACAGGCGATCGGCGTGCCGTTGCTGGAGATCTACAATCCCGTGCGCGAGCCGTGGTCCGGCGAAGTGGTGGCCGTCACCGAATTCTATGAGATCGCCGACGACTTCAAAGCCACACTGGCTTCCGCTCTCCTGTCAAGCTGGCTGATCGTGGCCAGCGCGACCCTGGCGGCATTTCTGCTGCTGTCTGGCATAGTCTTGCGCGGCAGTCGCACCATCGACGATCAGCGCGGGGCGCTGCGCCGCCAGGTGTCGGAGTTGCAGGGCCTGGTGGCGCAAAACAGCGCCTTGCGGCTGCGCGTGCAGCGGGCGTCCCGCCGCGCTACCGCGCTCAACGAAAGCTACCTGCGTCGCATCGGCGCCGACCTCCATGACGGTCCGGCCCAACTCGTGGCGCTGGCGGCGCTGCGCATGGATAGTCCGGTATTTTCCGGCGATGGTCATTCAAGCGAAAGCCGAACGACCGAGGTCGCGATGATCCGCAAGACACTGGAGGATGCGATGCGCGAAATACGCGGTATCTGCACCGGCCTCGTCCTGCCGCAGATAGAGACGGCTGCCGCAACGGACATTCTGCGGCTGGCCGTCAACGAACACGAGGCGAGGACGGGAACGTCCGTGACACTCACGCTGGCCGGACAGTTGCGAGAGCCCGGCGCCTCTGAGAAGATCAGCATCTATCGCTTCGTGCAGGAAGGGCTGAACAATGCCTATCGCCACGGGCGAGGCAAGGATCAAGCGGTGACTGCCGGGATGAAAGGTGGCAGGCTCTTTGTCGAAGTATCGGACGGCGGGCCAGGCTTCGATCCGGCACGGGTCGAGGGCCTGGGCCTCGCCGGCCTCAGAGAGCGGGTTGAAAGCATTGGCGGCCAGTTCGAAACCGTCACCGGGCCGCAAGGCACGCGATTGGTGATCCGTTTATCGGTCGAGGAGCAAGCATGATTGGTGCCATTCGTATCGCCATTGTCGACGATCATCCCCTCTTTCGCGAAGGCGTGACGCGCAGCCTGGCGGAAATCGGAGGCTTCGAGATGGTTGGCGAGGGCGCCACTGCGCAGGATGCCGAACGCATCGTCTCGACGATACGGCCCGACATATTGCTGCTCGATATCTCCATGCCGGGCGGCGGTCTGGCCGCGGTTGCGACCATCCTCGACGGCCATCCAGCCCAGAAGATCGTCATGCTGACCGTTTCGGAGGCCAATGCCGATGTGACCAGGGCCCTGAACGCAGGGGTGCGTGGCTATGTCCTCAAAGGTATCGGGTCGCGCGCGCTGGCCGACATTCTGCATAACGTGGCGGCCGGCGAAAGCTATCTTTCGCCGACGCTGTCGGCCCGCCTGCTTTCGGATCTCCAGTCCCTGCAGCCGACCAACGGCATAGAGGACCGGCTGCGGCAACTCACCGAGCGTCAGGCGGAAATTCTGCGGCTGGTGGCGGAGGGGCTAAGCAACAAGGAAGTGGCCTTGCGGCTGGAGTTGCAAGAGAAGACCGTGAAGCATCACATGACCGGCGTGCTCTCGAAACTCAACGTGCGAAACCGCACCGAAGCCGCCTTGATGATGCGTGAGGCGCGCGACCGAGACCGGAACCATTCGTAGAGGCTTCCGTCATCGCACTGCTGGAAAACCGGGTGACGCCGGGCAAAAACGAGGTCACCTCCGCCGGGGGCGGCGGAGGTGACGTGTGAAGCCGGCCGTTGCCTGTTGGCCGACTTCACAAGGCCTTGAGGCGGCTGACATCCGCCGGCGTGACCTGGCGATCGATGATCGTACGCCCCAGCGCATCCTCCATCCTGAAACGGCCGTTCTCGATCGTTTCCGTTATGCCGTCGGGATGCTGGACCGTGATCTTGTTGCCGTCCACGTCAACCTCGTCACCGGTCTCGGCGTTGACATGATGGCCGTTGTCGTTCTGCCCCTTGCTGGCCCCCTTGCCGTTGCCACCGCTGCTGTTGCCGCCGCTGTTGCCACCATTGCCGTTTCCGCCGCCGTTTCCGCCGCCGCCACCGCCGCCCTTGCCGGCCTGTGCACTAGCGGCGTAGATCCCGGGAGCGTAGCCGTGGAAGGCAATTTGATAGGGAGCGATGATCAACGCCAGCGCGGCTGCGGATCTGAGTGCCAGCCGGCAACAACGGGGCGTGATCGATCTGTGCATCCTGATCTCCGTCGATTGAGCTGGCGCGCCCACCGTCGACGTTGCAGTTGCACCAGCATCGCCGAAAGAAGTGATCCCCGAAAGCCGCGTCCGACCGTTGCGCTTGTTACCCAGGACCTTTGCAAGCACAAGATTGGACTAAAGTCCCAAGAGTGTGATAATAAATACCTCTTATGAACGGCGGCGACCGCCATCGCCGACGGGAAGCTGGCTTTCCTGACGCCTGGCGGCGGCAGATGCCGAACATCAAGTCACCTCCGCCGGGGGCGGCGGAGGTGACTTGTAGGACCTTCACAAAGCTTGGAGACGACTGATGTCGTCCGCCGTCGCCGGACGTTCGACAATCGTGCGGCCGAGTGCATCCTTCATCTCGAAGCGACCGTTCTCGATCTCCTCCGTGATACCGTCGGGATGTTCGACTTCGATCTTGTTGCCTTTCACTTCGACCCTGTCGCCGGTCGCCGCATTGACATGATCCCCATCATCGTCGTGGCCTTTGGAGTTGCCGACATCGCCGTCGTTTCCGCTGTTGCTGTTGCCACTCCCGCCGCTGCCGCTGCCGCCACCATGTCCGCCATCCTTGGCATGCGCGCTTGCCGCTAGGATGCCGGGAGCCGCGCCGTGGAAAGCGAGTTGACAGGGGGCGATGGCGAGCGCCAATGCCGACGTCGCCCTCAGTGCCAGCCAGCAATAACGGATCGTGATCGATCTGCGCATCCTGGTCTCTTCTTCAATCGGGCCGGCGGATTTCAAGCAGGCGAATTTCAGGGCCGGCGTTCGCAAGTGGCCGACCATGGCCGACAGCGCGGCCTCGCGTAATCGGCCCACGACCGATGCGATGCCGCCAAGGGACCTTTGCCGGGCCTGACAAGGGACCTTTGTCCCAGCGCTGCGTGCTGCTCCCAGAATGCTTGGCCAACGGCGCGCAATGCCTGTTGCGGCTGAACGGTCTCGATGTCACGAAAATGTGATCAGGCGACTATAAGGGGGTTGAACAGGCAACCCGCTCCAGCCACCCTAAAGCCAGAGGCAAGCCAGATGACCGAACACCGCTCCCCCGACGCCAAATTCCGCACCAGCCTGCTTGAGGAAAATGACGGCCCGGCCACCAATCCCTCCGACAACCGCACCATGGGCGAGATCATCGCCGCACGGTTCTCGCGCCGTGGTTTCCTCAAGGGCTCGCTGGCCGTCTCGGCCATTGCCGCCACCGTCAGCCCACTGGCGCTGGTCAGCGCCGACCAGGCCCGCGCCGCCGAAGGCTCGGCCTTCGCGTTCGACGAGTTGGAGGCCGGCATCGACGACAAGCATCATGTCGCGCCGGGCTACGATGCCGATGTGCTGCTGCGCTGGGGCGATCCGCTGTTTGCCGATTCGCCGGAGTTCGACCCGACCAAACAGTCGGCGCAGGCGCAGTCCAGACAGTTCGGCTACAACAACGACTATGTCGGCTACATCGCAATCGACGGCTCGGCCGAACACGGCCTGCTGGTCGTCAACCACGAATACACCACCCCGCATCTGATGTTCCCGGGCATCGTGAAGATCGTCGAGAAGGACGGCAAGAAATCGGCCGACGTCGCACCGCTGAGCAAGGAGCAGGTCGATGTCGAGATGGCCGCGCATGGCGGTACCATCGTCGAGATCCGCAAGGACGGCGGCAAATGGCAGGTGGTGCGCGACGGCAAGCTCAACCGCCGCATCACCTCCAACACCGAAATGGCGCTGTCCGGCCCGGTTGCCGGCCATGACCGCGTCAAGACCAACGCCGATCCGTCCGGCACCAAGGTGTTCGGCACCTTCAACAACTGTGCCGGCGGCGTCACCCCCTGGGGCACCTATGTGATGGCCGAGGAGAACATCCACGGCTATTTCTCCGGCGAATTGCCCGAGGGCCACAAGGAAGCTGCCAACTACAAGCGCCTCGGCATTCCCGAAGGCGCCTATGAATGGGCGGCACACCATGACCGTTTCGACCTGTCCAAGGAGCCGAACGAGGCCAATCGTTTCGGCTGGATCGTCGAGGTCGACGTCAACGATCCGACCTCGACGCCGAGGAAGCGCACCGCCATGGGCCGCTTCAAGCATGAGGGCGCAGAATCGATCGTCGCCAAAGATGGCCGCGTCGTCTTCTATCTCGGCGACGACGAGCGCTTCGACTATGCCTACAAGTTCGTCACCAAGGCGGCCTTCAATCCGAACGACCGCGCCGCCAACAAGGATCTGCTCGACGACGGCACGCTGCATGTCGCCAAGTTCGCCGAGGATGGCTCCGTCGAATGGCTGCCGATCGTCTTCGGCCAGGGCCCGCTGACCCCCGAGAACGGCTTCGCCAGCCAAGCCGACGTGCTGATCGAGACTCGGCGCGCCGCCGACCTGCTCGGCGCCACCAAGATGGACCGCCCCGAGGACATCCAGCCCAACGGCGTCAACGGCAAGGTCTATGTCATGCTGACCAACAATTCGAAGCGCAAGGCAGACCAGATCGACGCCGCCAACCCGCGCGCCGAGAACACCTTCGGCCACATCATCGAGATCGCCGAGGGTGGCGGCGATTTCGCCGCCACCCGAGGCAAGTGGGAAGTGCTTTTGAAATGCGGCGATCCGGCGGTTGCCGATGTCGGCGCCACCTTCTCGACCGCAACGACGGCCAATGGCTGGTTCGGCATGCCCGACAATTGCGCGGTCGATTCGGCCGGACGCCTGTGGGTCGCCACCGACGGCCAGGGCCCGAAAGCCACCGGCCGCACCGACGGCCTGTGGGCGGTCGACACCGAAGGGTCGGCACGGGCGACCTCAAAACTGTTCTTCCGCGTGCCGATCGGTGCCGAAATGTGCGGCCCGCTGTTTGCGCCCGACGACCAGACCGCCTTCGTCGCCGTCCAGCATCCGGGCGACGGCGGCGAAGACTGGGAAGCGTTCGGCCGCCCGTCCTACTATGAGGACCTGTCGACGCGCTGGCCCGACTTCAAGCCCGACATGCCGGTGCGGCCGGCGGTCGTCGCCATCACCAAACAGGGCGGCGGCAAGATCGCGGTCTGACACGCCGATTCGCAATCTGAAGGAGGGGCTGCGGTGACCCGAGGCCCCTCCTTTTTCGCGTTAAATCAGTCAAGCCTCAGGAAAGATTGGCAATTTACACATGGCGCCCTAGGTCTTTACCAGGAGATCGCCATGCCGAAGTCCGTCTATGACCGTGGCCTGCTCAAACCTGCCGAAGTCGCCACCTTGCAACGTGTGTTCGACGAAGCCTGCCGGAGGCGCGAAGCGCATCCCGAATCGGCCGAGGCGCGCGAACTGGCTCTCACCCTGCTAGCGCTGCACAATGCCGGCATGGTCGAAGAGGACATGCTGATGGAGGCCGTCGGTTTCCGCCGGCTCGAACCGAAGTCGGCCTGAAGCCCGACAAGCGGGTTCGCTCACCCTGCGCGCTGAACCACAGCCACATTCATCATGCTTCTCAAGCTGAAGCCGATGGTCTCGTACAATCCTATGGCTGCGGCGTTGCTGGCATAGGCGTGGAGATAGGGTATCTCGCCGCGCGCCATGATCTGATTGGCCACGAAAAGGGAAAGCAGCCGGCCGAGGCCGCCGCCGCGAAACTCGGGGTGCGAGCACACGCCGCTGAGTTCGGTATAGCCAGGCTGCTTCATGCGCTCGCCGGCCATCGCCACCAGCCTGCCCTCGACTTTTACACCCCAGAAGTCGCCAAGGCTCAACGCCCCGAGCGTGAACGGGCCAGGCTTGGTGAGTGACGCCAGAGCGAGCATCTCGGCTGCATCGTCTTGTGTCAGGCGCTGCACGCGTTCGTCCGCCACGGCCTGCAACGGCGCCTCGGCAACCATCTGCACAGCGGCGGTCGTCGAGATCGCCGACAGCTCCACAGGAAGAGCAACGGCATCCACTTGGGCCATGACGACGCTCTCGCCAGGGGAAACAAGTGCTGCGAGCGCCCGCAGGCTTTCGGCATCGTCTGTGGCTGTGGCTATGAAGGGCGCAATCGACGGTGGATACCGCCGGGCGAGACGGCCACCTTGCGCAAGGGCCTGATGGCGGGTGTCGAGAGCACTCCACACGGGGCGATCGAGTATATGTCTCATTGCACTGCGCCCTTCTCCACACGGCGATCGAGCGGGGCCGCGGCCAGAGCGTCTTCGATGGCGGCCAGCTGATCGAGCAAAGGCCCCGAAAGACCTTGGCACAGATCGGCGACGGCCTTGTCGATGCGCGGCCAGACGTCTCGTTTGGCAATATCGACCAGGCGCCGACCGGCCTTGGTCAGAGTAACCATCCTGCGCCGCTGGTCATCGTTCGACGGGATGGCCTCGACCAGTCCCAACTCGACCAGAAGCGACACGCTTCGTGTCACGCCCGGCTGGGTTACTCCGAGCGATTGCGCCAGTTCGCCGACAGCCAGCGGCCCCAACTTGTCGAGTGCCGCCAAAAGCGGGTATTGGCTGGACTGAAGTGGAACGTCCAAGCCGTCAAGCAGGCGCTGCGCATCGGCCTGCAATTGCTCGCCGATACGCTTCAGCCTGCTGCCCAGGCACAGATAACCAAGAGACCGCAACACGTCTTCCATCGCCAGCTCGCCTGCATTTAAAAACCATTACATGTTATATAACATGACAAGAAATAGATGAAAATTTCTGGCTTTTCAAGGGGAGGCTCGGCTGCTCACGTCGAAATCAGCGTGAGGCACCGGATTGGCGGGACGCACCGGCTGAGCCGGCAATCCGCTTGGCGATTGCTTTGGCCATGATGCCGGCATTGGCGAAGCAGCCGCGAATGCTTGGCCGCATGCCGGTGAACCACAGGCCGGGCAAGTTCGGATCGGCTTGCCCGCCGTTGAAGAGCGGAACGCCCTTGCCGTCGAGCACGCCGAGCTTGCCGACCATGGGCTCCAGCCCGGTGCGGTAGCCCGTCGCGGCAATGACGATGTCGGGATAAATCAGGCTGCCATTGGCCAGGATAACGCCGTCACGGGTGAATTCGCGTATGACCGGCACCACGGTGATCTTGCCGGTCTTGATGGCGCCAACGGCTCCGTCATCGGCGGCGATCGCGGTGTAGTCCGAGGTCAGGCGGCTGGCGCCGCCCGACGGCGCGGGCGGCAGGCCGAACTTGGTCAGGTCGCCGAAAACCAGGCGCTTCGTTGCCGCCATCACCGCATCGGCGACCCGCAAGGGCAAACGCGCCATGAACGGCGAAAGCCGGTGCACGGCGATCTTGCCGATCCGCTTGGGCAGGATGGCGGGGCCGTTGCGGGCCGACAGCCAGATGGCGGCCGTGTTTATGCCGGCCAGATGATTGAGGGCGTCGAAGCCTGAATTGCCGGCGCCGACGACCAGCACTTTCTTGCCGGCATAGTCCTGCGCATCGCCGAAATCCGCCGCATGGATGATGCGGCCGGCGAAACCCTTCATCCCCCTCCATTCGGGAATGAAGGGCTGCCTGTCGCGCCCGGTGGCGATGACGACATGGCGGGCCAGGCGCAGTCCGGCGTTGGTCAGCACCGCCCAGTGATCGCCCTTGAAGGCGATCTCTTCGACGGCAACGCCAAACTGCACCGGCAGCCGGTTCTCCTCTCTGAAATCATTCATGTGGCGGATGACGACCGTCCTGTGCGGAAAGGCAGGGGTTCCCGGCGGATAGGCAAGACCTGGCAGCGAAGAAAGATCCCGATGTGTGTTGAGGTGCAACTGCCGGTGCCGCCGGTGCCAGGGCTCGGCCAGCCGGCTTTCCTTTTCCAGGATCGCCGTCGGCACGCCGGCGTTCATCAGGGCATGCGCGACGGCCAATCCGGCAGCACCGGCGCCGACGACGATTGCCGGCTCGACTGTCACCGGCTGGTCCGCCACCCATCTGATTGTCGTATCAGCCATTCACTCTCGAGTTCCCTGTTCGACCGTCGCGGCCAAAGCGTCGCAGGACGCTGTAACCGTTTGATCCCTCGAAAGGAGAGATCCATATAACAAACCGCTGCCGATTTTCGAGCCATACGCCGGGGCCGCGGTTGCGCTCTATATGGCATATGCGCGATATCAGCGGTAATCAGGTCGCGGCAATGTGATTGATTCGAGGCCTCGGGGGCTGGCGGGTCTCTGTTATCCCCCACGCGCATGCTCGAAATCGCGTTCGATTTCCGAGGTCATGCGCAGAATCAAAGTGTTACGGCACCTTTGCGCGTCCTCGACGCGCGGCGCTGTAGGCGGCACCGGAATCTCGACCATGCCCTCCTTGCGGATCTATTTCGACAAAATCCTTGAGGGCGCCGCACCCAAGGTGGCGCGGCAGGAGCTGACCCATGTCGAGCGCCTGGCGCTCGCGCGCCGCCATGGCGACTTCTCGCTTGCCTATTCGACCGCGGTCCAAAACAAGCTTTCCTATTTCGGCGATGCCGACGGCTACATCGCCTTCGGCACCAAGATGAAGCATCATTTCGCGCTCGGCGATCCGGTGGCGGATCCAATGCTGCGGCCCGATTATATCGGACGCTTCGTCGAGAGCGCCGGCAGCCCGTGGTTCGTGCAGATCGGCGAAGCGACGGCGCGGGTGCTGGCCGGGCTCGGCTACAAGGTCAATCGTCTCGGCATCGACACCCGCCTCAACCTGCCCGACCATGATTTTTCCGGCAAGCGCAACGAGACAGTGCGGTACTCCGAGCGCTGGCTGCTGAAGAAGGGCTTTTCGTTCGCCGAGGACAGACGGACGGTCTTTTTGGATGAAATTGCCCGGCTCTCCGAAAACTGGCGCGGCGACCGGATCGTCAAGCGCTGGGAGATGGGCTTTCTCAACCGCCCGTTCGCCGACCATCTCGGCATCGACATGCGCCGTTTCGTCCTGCATGGCCCCGATGGCGAGCTGATCGCCCTGCTCGACTTCGACCCGCTGTTTGCCGACGGCAAGGTCATTGGCTACACCACGGCTTTCAAGCGCAAGCACATCGACGCCTCGCCGCATGCCGAGATCGGCCTGACCAAATTCGCCGTCGACCGTTTCCGCGAGCAAGGCATCTCGGTGGTCACGCTTGGCCTGTCGCCGCTCGTCGACATCGGGCCAAGCGGATTTGCCGAAAGCGATTTCTGGCGCAACACCTTCCAGCGCGCCTACACTTCGCCATGGGTCAACCGCCGCAGGTTCAACCTGCAAGGCCAGGCGGCCTTCAAGCGCCGCTTCCACGGTGTCGAGGAGCCTGTCTACCTCGCCTTCCGCGAGGGGACTTATGTCGAGATGCTGGGGCTGCTGCGGCTGGTCAAGGCCATTTGAGGTCTGAGCAGGACCCGCTCAGTTCCTCAGCCGGTAGCCGGTCCTGAAGATCCAGGCGACGATCGCGATGCAGACCAGCAAGAAGACGATGGTCATGCCGAGGCTGATGCCGACCGAGACATCGGACTTGCCATAAAAGCTCCAGCGGAAGCCGCTGATCAAATAGACGACCGGGTTGAACAGCGTCACCGTGCGCCAGATTCCGGGCAGCATGTTGATCGAATAGAAGCTGCCGCCGAGGAAGGTCAGCGGCGTGATGATCAAGAGCGGCACCAGCTGCAGCTGTTCGAAACTCTTCGCCCAGATGCCGATGATGAAGCCGAACAGGCTGAAGGTCACCGCCGTCAGCACCAGGAAGGCGACCATCCAGAACGGGTGCAGGATGGTGAGCGGCACGAACAGCGAGGCGGTGGCGAGGATGATCAGGCCGAGAATGATCGACTTGGTTGCAGCACCGCCGACATAGGCGATGACGATCTCCAGATAGGAGACCGGCGCCGACAGAAGCTCGTAGATCGAGCCGACGAATTTCGGAAAGTAGATGGCGAAAGAGGCGTTGGAGATCGACTGCGTCAGCAGCGACAGCATGATCAGTCCCGGCACGATGAAGGCGCCGTAGCTGATGCCGTCGATCTCGGTGATGCGCGAGCCGATGGCCGAGCCGAAGACGACGAAATAGAGCGATGTCGAGATGACCGGCGAGACGATGCTCTGCAGGACGGTGCGAAAGGCACGCGCCATTTCCATCCGGTAGATCGCCCATACTGCGCGCAGGTTCATGGCTCTCTCCTCACCAGATTGACGAAGATCTCCTCGAGCGAGCTGTTTTGCGTGTCGATGTCGCGAAACTGGATGCCGCCGGCCTCGAGGTCGCGGATCAGCGAGGCGACGCCCGGCCGCTCGGCCTGGTTGTCATATGTGTAGGTCAGCTGCCCGCCATCCGGCGACAGCTCCAGCGCGTAGTGCGAAAACGCCTCCGGGATGGCCGTCAGCGGGCTGCGCAGCTCCAGCACCAGCCGCTTGCGGCCGAGCTTGTGCATCAGTTCGGCCTTGTTCTCGACCAGGATGATCTCGCCTCGATTGATGACGCCAACGCGGTCGGCCATCGCTTCGGCTTCCTCGATATAGTGGGTGGTGAGGATGATGGTGACGCCGTCCTCGCGCAGCCGGCGCACCATCGCCCACATGTCCTGGCGCAATTCGACGTCGACGCCGGCGGTCGGCTCGTCGAGGAACAGGATGCGCGGCTCGTGCGACAGCGCCTTGGCGATCATCAGCCGGCGCTTCATGCCGCCCGACAGGGTGATCGCCTTGGCGTCCTTCTTGTCCCACAGCGAGAGATCCCGCAGCACCTTCTCGACGAAGGCCGGGTTGGCCGGCTTGCCGAACAGGCCGCGGCTGAAATTGACCGTTGCCCAGACGCTCTCGAAGGCGTCAATGGTCAGTTCCTGCGGCACCAGCCCGATCAGGCTGCGCGCGGCGCGGTAATCCTTGTTGATGTCGTGGCCGTCGACGGTGACGGTGCCCGACGAGCGGTTGACGATGCCGCAGACGATCGAGATCAGCGTTGTCTTGCCGGCGCCATTGGGGCCGAGCAGCGCGAAGATCTCGCCGCGCTCGATATCGAGGTTGACTTGCTTGAGCGCAGTGAAACCGGTGGCGTAGGTCTTGGAGACCCCGGAAATGGACAGGATGGAGGGCATGGTTGAAAACGGCTGCCTGAAAGAGGTCCCCTGATATAGGCTGTATGTCGGTGCGTGCAACCGCAAGTCGGTGCCGCTGCTGACAGTTCTCGACAATCGTTGCCGGACGGTGGGGCCTGCGACTGATGCACAAGTTCGCGGATGCGCTTGGCGAGGCGCCGGCCACCGGCGCGTAGGCTGGGCGCTGCGGCGCATGCGTCATCTTGCCCGAGCGCTGCGGCGTTCCGCCTCGCGGCGGGACGCCGCTTTGACCGACCAACGCGACAGGCCTATTCTTGCCTCATTAGAAGCAGCCGGAGCCCAGCATGGACCCGCTCATCCTGTCGCGCATGCAATTCGGCGCGAATATTTCGTTCCACATCCTGTTTCCGACGATCACCATTGCGCTTGGCTGGGTGCTGCTGTTCTTCAAGCTCCGTTACAACGCGACCAACGATTCCGCCTGGATGCGCGCCTATTTCACCTGGGTGAAGGTGTTCGCGCTGTCCTTCGCCATGGGCGTGGTGTCGGGCGTCACCATGAGCTTCCAGTTCGGCACCAACTGGCCGGGCTATATGGAAAAGGTCGGCAACATTGCCGGGCCGCTGCTGGCCTACGAAATCCTTACCGCCTTCTTCCTCGAAGCCGCCTTCCTCGGCATCATGCTGTTCGGCTTCCGCCGCGTCTCCAACCGCATCCACACGCTGGCGACGGTGCTGGTGGCCGGCGGCACGACCGTCTCGGCGTTCTGGATCATCGCGCTCAATTCCTGGATGCAGACGCCGGCCGGCTTCGAGATGCGCGACGGCGTGGCGCACGCCGTCGACTGGTGGGCGATCGTCTTCAACCCGTCGATGCCCTACCGGCTGGTCCACATGCTGCTCGCCTCCGGCCTGACGGTATCGTTCCTGATCGCCGGCCTGTCGGCGCTGCGCTACCTCAACGGCGACCGCTCGGAATCGATGTGGAAGGCACTGCGCACCGGCGTCTTCACCGCGGCGATCCTGATCCCGATCCAGATCTTGGCCGGCGACCAGCACGGGCTGAACACGCTGGAGCACCAGCCGCAAAAGATCGCCGCCATGGAGGCCAACTGGAACACCGGCCCCAACGTGCCGCTGGTTCTCTTTGCCCTGCCCGACGAGGCGGCGAAGGAGAACAGGTTCGAGATCGCCATTCCCGACGGCGCCAGCCTGGTGCTGCGGCACAGCACCAGCGGCGTGGTGCCGGGGCTGAACGACTATCCCGGCAACCATCCGCCGGTCTTTCCAATCTTCTGGAGCTTCCGCATCATGGTCGGCACGGGACTGCTGATGCTTGCCGTTTCCTGGTCGGCCGCCTTCTTCCTCAAGCGCCGGCATAGCCTGCCGAAACCGCTCGCCATGCTGATGGTGCCGATGGCGCTGTCGGGCTGGCTGGCGACGCTGGCCGGCTGGTACACCACCGAGATCGGCCGCCAGCCCTGGCTGGTGACCGGCGTGCTGAAGACCGCCGACGCCGTCGGCCCGGTGGGCGGCAGCCATGTCGCGCTGACGCTCGCCATCTACCTCATTCTCTATGTGCTTTTGTTGATCGCCTATCTCGGCGTGCTGGTGCATCTGGCGCTGAAGGCGGCGAAGGACGGCGATTCATCGCCGCTGCCGGGCGTGATGAACGCAGCTCTGTCGCAGCCGGCGGCGGGCGCGTGAGGAGAAGAAAATGACCTTCGACTGGCCAACCCTGCTGCCGCTGATCTTCGCCGGCCTAATGGGCCTCGCCATCCTGATCTACGTCATTCTCGACGGTTTCGATCTCGGCATCGGCATCCTGTTCGCCGCCGCTGAAGACGCCGAGCAGGACACGATGATCGCCGCGATCGGTCCGTTCTGGGATGCCAACGAGACCTGGCTGGTGCTGGCCGTCGGCCTGCTGCTGGTCGCCTTCCCGCTGGCGCATGGCGTCATCCTGTCCGCGCTCTACATTCCGGTGTTCGTGCTTTTGATCGGGCTGATCCTGCGCGGCGTCGCTTTCGATTTCCGCGCCAAGGTGCCGAGCGGCAAGAAGCATCGCTGGAACCGTATTTTCTTCCTGGGTTCCGTCATCGCCTCGCTGGCGCAGGGCTATATGCTGGGCGTCTATGTGCTCGGCCTCGACGTCGGCCTGGGCGGCATGGCGTTCGGCGTGCTGGTGGCGTTCTGCCTTGCCGCGGCTTACGCGGCGATGGGCGCCGCCTGGGTGATCTACAAGACCGAAGGCGACTTGCAGAAGAAGGCGGTACGCTGGCTGCGCACCGCACTGGTGGTGACCGCGCTCGGCATGGCCGCGGTGTCGCTGGCGACGCCCTTCGCCAGCCCGCGCATCTTCGACAAATGGTTCGTCTGGCCCTCGATGCTCTATCTGTCGCCGCTGCCGATCCTGTCGGCGCTGCTGTTTCTGTGGCTGTGGCGGCAAACCTTCCATCTGCCCAGGCCCGACGACCGCCATTCGCTGACGCCGTTCCTGACGCTGGCCGCGATCTTCGCGCTCGGCTTTGCCGGGCTCGCCTGGTCGTTCTACCCGTTCGTGGTGCCCGATCGTCTGACCATCTGGCAGGCGGCTTCGGCGCCGGAAAGCCTGGCCATCATCCTGGCCGGCACCGTGGTCGTGCTGCCGGTCATCATCTTCTATTCGTTCTATGCCTACCGGGTGTTCGGCGGCAAGGCGACCGACCTGACCTACGACTGAGAGCGGTTGAACGCACGGACCTCAGACGCGAGGCGCCCCCTCTGGCCGGCAGGGCAGAGGGGGCGCTGACCCGCCGACATCTCTTCGATAAGCCGGCTCAGTTGCTGGCCGACAGCACCAGCACCGGCTTCTCGCTGTACAGCGCCGGGAACAGCTGCTTCAGGTTCGCCACCTTGGGCAGGTCGTTGTAGACGATGTAGGGATAGGTCGGGTTCAGCGTCAGGAAGTCCTGATGATAATCCTCGGCCGGATAGAAGGTCTTGCCGGTTTCCAGCGTGGTGACGATCGGCTTGGGGAACACCTTGGCCTGGTCGAGCTGGGCGATGTAGCTCTGCGCGATTTTCATCTGTGCATCGTTTTCGGCAAAGATTGTCGAGCGGTACTGCGTGCCGCTATCGGGCCCCTGGAAATTCAGCTGGGTCGGGTTGTGGGCGACCGAGAAATAGACCTGCAGCAGCTGGCCATAGGTGACCTTCGATGGGTCGTAGGTGATCTCGACGGATTCGGCGTGCCCGGTGCGGCCTGAGCCGACCGTCTCGTAAACGGCGGTGTCCTTGCTGCCGCCGGTGTAGCCGGAGACGGCCTTGCTGACGCCCTTGACGTGCTGGAAGACGCCTTGCACGCCCCAGAAGCAACCACCGGCAAAGATTGCCTTTTCATTGCCGCTGGCCGCCTTTTCATCGATCGACGGCGGCGGGATCACCACCGCGTCCTCCGCGGAAACGGCCGGCGTCAGCCAGAAGGCGGCGCCCGCGGCGGCTAGGGCAAGGGCTGCGAGCGCGCTCCTGAAGAAATTCGACGATCTGGCGGCTGGTTTTTGCATGTCGGTCATGGCTGAGCTCCTGTGACGTCCATCATGTGGAGTCTATTGGATAAGAGTGGATCATGCGACGGGTGAGTCGTGGCCGAAGCCTCACTTTCGCGTGCGTCCGGATCCGGACCTGGTCGGGACCGAATCCGGAAACAGCGCTAATTGGCCGGAGCCATGGCATCCGCCGCCGGTTTCATCGCGTCGGCGGCCGGCTTCATCGCATCGGCTGCTGGCTTCATGGCGTTGGCGGCGGGCTTCATCGCATCCGCCGCCGGCTTCATCGCATTGGCGGCGGGCTTCATGGCGTTCGTGCTCATCGCGTCGGGCGCCATCGCGCCGGCCGGTTTCATCGCGTCGGTCGCCGGTTTCATGGCATTGACGGCGGGCTTCATCGCGTTGGTCGCGTCGTCGGCGCGGGCGATGCCGCCGGCAAACAGTGCCGTCGAGCATAGTGCGAGAGCGAGCGCCGGCAGCGTCAGGCGGGCCAACAATGTTAGCCGGGAGAAAGTGGTCATGATGGTCTCCTTGAGGGGGTTTGGTCGTTGGAAGGTGGCGCACCTTTCAGTGGCCGGGCTGTAGCGGCGCCGCTCGTGCGGCGTTGCGCGGGTCGTTGCCTGCGCATGATTCTTTCTGGGATCATGCGCTGGGAATTCAGTTGGTGGCGGCGGCGAGGATCGGTCCGCCGCCCTGCGACTGCACGAGCACGGCGGTGCTCAGTCCGTCCGAAGCCGCCGGTACATCCAGCGCCGTGGCGGTGCCGGTCCAGTTGCCGAGTTTCTTCAGCGCATGCACGACATTGGCGTGCGGCAAGGTACGGCCGGTGTTTTCGCCGCGCGCCACCGGCACATCGATCACGCCCTTGGCGTAGCGCACCAGCCAGACATCGGCCCGGCCGCCCGGCGCCGAACCGGTGCCGATGCTGACCTTGCCGCCATCAAGCGACAGCGACGGGCCGCTGATATGGCCGGCGCTCGAGATCAGCTGCTGGATTTCACCGGGTGCGGCGCCGACGACATCGGCATGGCCGTTGACCACCACCTGCGGGGTGAACGGGCCGTCATGGCCGAGCGGCGGCTCGTAGGTGACCTGGCGCTGGGTGAATTCCTGGCGGCCGAACGTGTCCTTCCAGCCGAGATAATCCCAGTAGGTGACGTTGAAGGACAGCGCCAGCACGCCGGGCTGGTCCTTGACCTTGATCAGATTGGCATTGGCCGGCGGACAGGACGAGCAGCCCTGGCTGGTGAACAGCTCGACCACGGTGAGCGGCTGGGCGGCGGCCGCGCCAAGCGACACTGCCAGCGCAAGCATGCCCAGGCTGGACACTGCGACGAACTTTCTGGATCCCGACATCGGCTTGCTCCGTGGGTGGCGGCGCCCGGATGCGCCGCTGATATCCCCACTTCGCCGCTGCCGCGGACTTCGTTACAGCGCTCACCGGTTTGTGATCGGGTTCTTTTCCCTTCTCCCTCTTGTGGGAGAAGGTGGATCGGCGCGCAGCGCCGAGACGGATGAGGGGTGTTGGACGGAGTGCCGTCGGTGCCAAGCTGGAGCACCCCTCATCCGTCGCCTTCGGCGACACCTTCTCCCACAAGGGGAGAAGGGAAGTCGGAGCCCTACCGCCAAGGCTGCAAATTCGTATCCCGTACATAGGCGATGATCGTATCGCAGACGGCGTTCAGGTCTTTCAGAACATCGTCGTTCCAAAAGCGCAGAATGCGAAAGCCTCGCGCCTTTAGCTCAGCCTCGCGGATCCGATCAGAATCCGACTCCGCGTGCTGGCTACCATCGACCTCGATGATCAGGCCAGCTTCAAGGCAAACGAAATCGGCAATGCATTTTCCGAATGGAACCTGGCGACGAAATTTTATCCGGTCGAGCCTGCGGTCACGCAGTTCATGCCGCAGCCTGTCTTCCGCCTCGGTCATTTCGCGTCGCAGCGAACGGGCAAAGCTGCGTTTGGCCGGAGGGACAGGTTGATGCGGCATAGTGCCAGATCAACCGGCCTTTGCGTTCCGTCCAGCACC
This sequence comes from Mesorhizobium newzealandense, assembly GCF_042682145.1. Taxonomy (NCBI): domain Bacteria; kingdom Pseudomonadati; phylum Pseudomonadota; class Alphaproteobacteria; order Hyphomicrobiales; family Phyllobacteriaceae; genus Mesorhizobium; species Mesorhizobium newzealandense. Next base: position 133,272 of record NZ_JBHUGZ010000002.1, read on the forward strand.
CCTCATCCGTCTCTGCGCTGCGCGCCGATCCACCGCCCTGGGCGAGTCACGGGTCTCGCCCCTTTGGCCCCCACAAGGGGGGAGATGGCAAGAGCGTCACCCTTACTGCGTCAGCAGCGTGTCGGAGGGCCGCTTGTTGAAGTCGCACTTGCCGGTGACGTTGTAGAAGAAGTCGGCCTGGGTCGTGCCGACCGCGGCACTCGTCGGCACCGTGGAGCCGCCGTCTTCCCAGGCCTGGCTGCTGGGCTGGCCGCAGGGCACGGCGGTGAAGATGTCGACGATCTGGCCGGTCGCCACCTCGGTGCCGTCGATATAGAGCCGGTTGGAGGTGGTCGGATCGTTCGACTTGAGGTTTTGCGGGTTGCCCGACGGCACGTTCATCTGCAGGTAGAGGCCGCCCATCTGGCTGACGTCGATCGCCGCGCCGGCGCTGTTGGCCGGATACATGGTGTTGGCGCAGGTGGTCAGGTACTTCTTGTTACCGCTGGTCTGGGTGATCCCGCCGGTGGGCACATTGTTGAAGTTGTTCACCGTGCCCGTCGAGCAAACCTGCGACTGGACGACGGTGCTGATGTCGGCGCCGCCATTGTTGGTGATCGTGGATACGGTGGTCGTGCCATAGCCTTTCGGATCGCCGGCGCCGTTATAGGTGTAGGTGATCGTCATCAGCGGCTTGGCAACGGTCGCACCGAATTGCGTGCCGTACAGCGTCATCGTCTTGTTCCACCAGCCCGACACCTTCTCGACCTTGAAGGTGCTCTGCACCAGCGCCGGCGTCTTGCTCACCGCCGACCCGACGGCGACCGGCACAGCGGTGATCCTGGCGATCTGCATGAAGACGGTCGGCATGGAGAAGCTTGCCGTGGCCTGCGCGGTGGCGGTGCCGCCGGCGTCAACCACGAAGTTCTTCAGCGTCGTGGTGCCCTGTCCACCGTTGGCGTCGTAGGAAGTCTGCAGCGCCACCTGGCGCTGCGCCAGCGTCGAATTCGTCGCCATCGTGGTGATCGACAGGATCGCGGCATCGAGCGCTGCCTGCATGTTCGACCGGGTCTGTACCGCCGAGGTGTAGTCGACCGAAAAGCCGATGGCGGCAAGTATCGGCATCATGCTGAGGACGAGTATCGGCGCGAACGAGCCGCTCCTCGACCTGATAAACCTGCCTGCTAACCCCCGCATGCCGTGATCCTTACAAACGAATATCTCCCGTCGCTAACATGCCACTCACAAATTATGCTCTAACGGACTTGGTTAAAATTTATCGACTTTCTGACAGATCCCAGGGAAAAGCCGACAAATGCCCGCGCTGGCAGCGGGCTGCGCCGCTTGCCCGGGCAAGCTGCCCCTGCTAAAGCGCGCGACATGAGCACGCCCCTCGACCACATCCGAAATTTCTCCATCGTCGCCCATATCGACCATGGCAAATCCACGCTTGCCGACCGGCTGATCCAGCTGACCGGCGGGCTGGAGCTGCGCGACATGAAGGAGCAGGTGCTGGACTCGATGGACATCGAGCGCGAGCGCGGCATCACCATCAAGGCGCAGACCGTGCGGCTGAAATACCACGCCAACAACGGCGAGGACTATATCCTCAACCTGATCGACACGCCCGGCCATGTCGACTTCGCCTATGAAGTGTCGCGCTCGCTCGCCGCCTGCGAAGGCTCGCTGCTGGTGGTCGACGCCAGCCAGGGCGTCGAGGCGCAGACGCTGGCCAATGTCTACCAGGCGATCGACAACAACCACGAGATCGTCGTGGTGCTGAACAAGGTCGACCTGCCGGCCGCCGAGCCCGAGCGCATCCGCGAGCAGGTCGAGGAGGTGATCGGCATCGACGCTTCCAACGCGGTGCTGATCTCGGCCAAGACCGGGCTTGGCATTCCCGATGTGCTGGAGGCGATCGTCCACCACTTGCCGCCGCCGCGCGAGGGCGACGCTTCGGCACCCTTGAAGGCCATGCTGGTCGACAGCTGGTACGACGCCTATCTCGGCGTCATCGTCCTGGTGCGCATCATCGACGGCGTGCTGAAAAAGGGCCAGACCATCCGCATGATGGGCACCGGCGCCAAGCATCTGGTCGAGCGCACCGGCGTGTTCACGCCGGCCCGCATCAATGTCGACGAGCTCGGCCCCGGCGAGTTCGGCTTCTTCACCGGCTCGATCAAGGAAGTGGCCGACACCCGCGTCGGCGACACCATCACCGAGGACAAGCGCCAGACGGCCAAGGCGCTGCCTGGCTTCAAGCCGGCGCAGCCGGTGGTGTTCTGCGGCCTGTTCCCGGTCGACGCCGCCGATTTCGAGGATCTGCGCGCCGCGGTCGGCAAACTGCGCCTCAACGACGCCAGCTTCTCTTATGAAATGGAAACCAGTGCGGCGCTCGGCTTCGGCTATCGCTGCGGCTTCCTTGGCCTGCTGCATCTCGAAATCATCCAGGAGCGGCTGGAGCGCGAGTTCAACCTCGACCTGATCGCCACCGCGCCGTCGGTCGTTTACCGGCTGCTGCTCACCGACGGGTCGATGAAAGAGCTGCACAACCCGGCCGACATGCCCGACGTGGTCAAGATTTCGGCCATCGAGGAGCCGTGGATCCGCGCCACCATTTTGACGCCCGACGACTATCTCGGCGGCATCCTGAAACTCTGCCAGGACCGGCGCGGCATCCAGGCCGACCTGTCCTATGTCGGCAAGCGCGCGATGCTGATCTACGACCTGCCGCTCAACGAGGTCGTGTTCGATTTCTACGACCGGCTGAAGTCGATCTCCAAGGGCTATGCCTCCTTCGACTACCACCTCACCGACTACAAGGAAGGCGACCTGGTGAAGATGTCGATCCTGGTCAATGAGGAGCCGGTCGACGCGCTGTCGATGCTGGTCCACCGCACGGCGGCGGAAAAGCGCGGCCGGCAGATGTGCGAGAAGCTGAAGGAGCTGATCCCGAACCATCTGTTCAAGATCCCGATCCAGGCCGCGATCGGCGGCAAGGTCATCGCCCGCGAAACCATCTCGGCGCTGCGCAAGGACGTCACCGCCAAGTGCTACGGCGGCGACGTCTCGCGCAAGCGCAAGCTGCTGGACAAGCAGAAAGAAGGCAAGAAGCGGATGCGGCAGTTCGGCAAGGTGGATATCCCGCAGGAGGCGTTTATCCAGGCGCTGAAGATGGGGGACTGAGCGGTCCGGCCTTCGGCCGGACGCATCGACCCGGTGGGTCGATGCGAGCGCAAGTCCGGGTGGGAGCTGCCGTAGGCAGCGGGTCCCACCCCGGGTGTTGCGGCAGTGCGGTCCACCTCCCTTACGGTTGGAGCTCCATCGCCTCTATCTCTCGGCACCTCACCCGCCATGTCCGCCCCGTCTAAATCAGCAACTCCGGGAAGCTCTTTCCCGCACGTGGGCCGCTCATCGGCGCAGCGCTCGGCTGTGTCCCAGGGAAGGGTTGGTACAAGTCCGCACCAACCCTGAGTTGGTTGATCCTGCAGCACCGGAGCGGTAGAAAAATCGCGCGGCGGACCTTAATCAGTTCGCCAGTGGCCGGCGCGGGGCTCAGGCAATTGTCTCACCGGCATCCGCGCCGGCCATTTCCCCGGACGGTGCGGGGCGGGTGGCAATCACCCAAAGCAGGCGGCGACCTCTCGACACCTCTGCCGGTTCCGTTTCGCGACTGCCCTCCGGACAACGGCTTTTAGATCACGCCGCCTGGGAGTATCCTCTGCACGGCTTGGGGGATCTCAAATGCGTTCCACTTCGGACATCGTTGCCGCAACGGGCCTCGCCATCGGTGGCGCTTTCGGGCTGGCTGGCACCTTCGTGGGCAGCGACGCGCTGCGCGAAACGCTGTGGACGATCGACGGCGTGGCACTGGTGGTGGCGACCGCGCTGCTGACGATGAAGTATCAGCGGCTGGGCAATGACTGCGTCGCGGCCGGGTTCCTGACCTTCCTCGCCGGCGAGAGCCTGCTGCTGGCCGGCAACGCGGCAGGTCTCGAGGCCAGCGTTCCCTCCTATGTCGGGGGCATCTCGCTCTGGGCGGCAGCACTGGTCATGGTCAGCGCGCCGAAAACTTTTGCCTTGTGGATGCGGCTGACCGCTGTCGTGGCGGCCGCGCTGTTTGTCGTCTCAGTGGGTATGGTCCTCTGGGGCGCGCCTCTGCTGCCGACCTCGGCGCCGCTGCCCGCCGCCGGCTATCCGTTCCTGGTGCTGACCTTTATCGGCTGGATCTGGACCTTGCTCAGGCCTGGGCGGTGATGGGGGCGGCGGGACTGCGCCCCTTGCCTTCTCCCCTTGTGGGAGAAGGGAGGATCGGCGCGCAGCGTCGAGACGGATGAGGGGTGCTGGACGGAATGAGGCGTTGGTGGTTCTCGCTCAAATGCAGGTCACTGTTGACGTACAGCCAAGCTGGAACACCCCTCATCCGTCTTGCCGCTTTGCGGCAATCCACCTTCTCCCCTTGTGGGAGAAGGTAAGATCGCGCTCCGCCTTCACCAGCGATGAGGACCTAAGTACAGATCAGCTCTCAATCCACACTTTCTCAAAATGCTGTTCCAGCGCCTGGTGCTGCTCGCAACCCTCAACACCCTTGCGGTAGGTGCGGTAGACCGAGCGCCAGTAGGGTTGGATGATGATGCCGCTGTCGCGCAAATTCTGCTCGATCTTTCCCATGATCTCCTTGCGCGCCTTGGCGTCCGGCGTCGCCAGCGCCTTGTCGAGCAGGGTGTCGAACTCGGGATTGGCGTAGGCGCTTTCGTTCCAGGCCGCACCCGATTTGTACGCCAGAGCCAGCACCTGGACGCCGAGCGGACGGCCGAGCCATTCGGTGCAGGAGAAGGGGTATTTGCTCCAGTCGTTCCAGAAGGTGGCGGCGGGCAGCACGGTGCGCTTGATCTTCAGGCCGGCCTCTCGCATCTGCGCGGCGATGGCGTCGCCGGTGCTCTTTTGCCATTCGACATCGACGGAGATGAGGTCGAACTCATGGTCGGCCTTGCCGGCCTCGGCGAGCAGTTTCTTCGACCCCTCCACGTCACGCTTGGCCGGGCCGATATCGGCATATTCGGGGTGCATGGGGCCGACGTGATGGTTGTCGGCGGGCTTGCCGCGGCCGCCGAGACCGAGCGTCAGCACCGCCGAATTGTCGACCGCGAGCTGGGCGGCGCGGCGCACCTTGACGTCATCATAGGGCGCGTTGCCGACATTGAAGCGGGCGACGATGGTGGAGCCGGTGGCGATCTCGGAATTTTTCAGCCCCATCTGATCGGTCTGCGAGACGGCATCGGAGGCGGTTTCGTGGTCGGTGTCGATCTCGCCGGATTCGAAGGCCGACAGCATGGCATTGGGGTCGGAGCCGTAATCGACCCATTTGATGCCGTCGAGCCAGAACTCGCCCTTCCACCATTTGTCTTTGCGTTTCACCTCGGCGCCGGTCTCGGCATCCCAGCTGACCAGCTCGCAGGGGCCGGTGGTGATGGAAAGCGCCTTCTTGGGGTCGCCGTCGCCCTCATAGGAGCGGTGCATGATCAGCGCCGGATAGTCGGCCATGCCGGCGATCAGCGAGATGTCGGGTTTGGGCAAATTGAGTTTTATCGTGAAGTCATCGACCTTCTGGATGCCGCCGTCGACCAGCTTCTTGGTGTCGGCATTGACCAGCGCGCCCATGCGCGCGGCCACCGAATTGCCCGGCACCGAGGCGTCGCACCAGCGGGTGAGGTTGTGGATGACATCGTCGGCGTTGAAGGCATCGCCATTCGACCAGGTGATGCCCTTGCGCACATGCAGCGTCAGGGTCCTGGCGTCGTCGCTGGCCTCCCAGCTTTCGAGCAGCCAGGGCTCGAAGGAGAAGTCGGTGTTCCAGCGCACTAGATATTCGTTGCAGTGGCGGGCGACGTTGGACATCTCGACGCCGTCGAAGGTGCGCGGGTCCTTGAAACCCTTGACGTTCATGGCAACGCGCAAGGTGCCGCCGCGCTTGGGCTCGGCCGCGCGGGCAGGCGTGGCGGCAAGGCCGCCCAGCGCCAGCGCGCCGGCGGCGCTCACGCCGAGGCCGGCCATCAGCGCGAGATATTCACGGCGGTTGATGCCGCCCGTCCTGAAATCGTCGGCGACGGGTTTGGCCTGCAGGTGCAATTTGCGGTCGGTCAGCATGAATTTCATCGTCGTTCCCTCTTGTTGGGCGCCCCGGCCGATCGACAGACGCGGGGGCGGACGCGACCGCCGGGACGCCATTGCCTGGAGGGATGATAAAGCGGGGTGACGCTGGGGAGTGTTCGGATTTCCGCAGTGATTGTGCGGTGCTCCGCAAGGGGGGTGACGGCCGATCTCCCCCTTGTGGGGGAGATGTCCGGTAGGACAGAGGGGGCGCTGTCCCGCCCGACCTCTCAGCCAAGGTCAACTGAGCCCTCAAAGAATTTCGGATGATCAGAGGATCGAAGGCTGGCGATCCTTCGCGCCCCCCCTCTGCCCTGCCGGGCATCTCCCCGACGAGGGGGGAGATTGGCGCCGGCCGCTGGCGCCTCTCCTCAGCCGCTCAATACGGCCACTCGCCCTTACCCAGCGCAGCAACCGCCGCGATGATCCGCTCAAATGCTTCTGCCGCCGCCGGCACCGTCGCGCGGCCGCGCAGGAAGCTGTGCACGAGGCGGGGCTCCTCGTGCCAGAATGCCTTGCCGCCGGCGGCCAAAATGCGGTCGCGATAGGTCTCGCCGTCCGACGACAGCGGATCGCATTCGGCGGTGACTATCACCGTTGGCGGCAGGCCGGAGAAATCGGTGTCGCGCAGCGGCGAGAAGGTCGGATCGTCTGGCGATTGGCGCTTGGCCGAGCGGACGTCTCGGTAGAAGGCGATGTCGTGCAGCGATAGCAGCGGCGCGTCGGCGTGCTCGACATAGGAGCCGGCGCTCTCGTCGCCGCCGAGCTCGGGATAGATCAGCACCTGGCCGATCACGGCGCCGCGTCGCGTCGCCTGCGCCACCCCTGCTGCGAGATTGCCGCCGGCGCTTTCGCCGCACAGCACGAGCGGCAGGCTGGTGGCCGCCGCCGCCCATTCGAAGGCGGTGACGGCATCGTCGAAGGCGGCGGGGTGCACATGCTCCGGTGCCAGGCGGTAGTCGACCGACAGCACGTCGAAGCCGGTGCCGGCGCAGATTTCGGCGCAGATGTCGTCATGGCTTTCGAGCCCGCCCAGGATGAAACCGCCGCCGTGGTAGTAGAGCACCGTCGCCCGCGCGGCCTTGCCGGCAAGCTGGTAATGGCGGACCGGGATGTCGCGGCCGGCGGCGGCAATCAGGCCGTCGCTGGTCTTGACCCCGGGTGGGCGGCCCCGGTGGAAGGCCCGGCACATCCTGTCGTAGACCGCGCGCTGCTTGTCGATCGGCAGGCCGATGATCTCGGGCGGATACCAGGCGTTGACGGCATCGATGTACGCCCAAAGAGCTGGATCGAGCCGGGTTTCGTATTTGCCACGGCTGGTCATTTTAGTTTGCCCAACCTGTCATAGATCCGCGTAGAGCTCCGCCGCGTTTGCAAAGCTGAAGCGCAGCGGCACCGAGCCTTCGACCTGCCAGACGGTGACGCTTTCACCAGCCAGCAGCCGGCAGGCGCCATCGGTGTCGGTGACGGCGCCGCCATAGAGCCGGTTGGCGAGGTTGAGGATGCCGGTCTGGTGCATGGCGGCACTGCCGCTGCCGCAGGCATCCTTGACCAGCAGCACGCGAAAGCCTTTCGCCACCGCATCCTTGACGGTGGCGTCGATGCAGGCCTCGGTCCACACGCCGGCAACGACCAGCCATTCGAAGCCGGCCGACTTGAGGTCGCGGGCCGCCGGCCCGGATCGGAAGGCGCTGGCCTCGGCCTTGATCAGCAGGGGCTCGCCATTGACGGGCGCGACCTCGTGGCAGATTTCGGTCAGCGGGTCGCTCTTGTCGGAAAAGGCCGACTTGCCGTCGGCACCGAGCGGATGAAACGGTCGGTCCTGCTTGTCCAGATCGACGATGTAAGCCCAGTGGTAGAGCGGCACATGGTTCTGCCGCGCCGCCGCCTGCAGGCGCTGGACGTTGGCGAGGATGCCGGCAAAGCCCTCGACCAGATAGCGCTGGTCCTGCCGGTGCTCTTCCTGCAGGTCGATGAAGACCGCGGCCACCGTGCCGCGTTTGAGGGAGATGGGAGCCTTCACGCGAGGAACTCATCCTCATAAGGAAAGCGCGACAGGAGTTCGGTGCCGGTGTCGGTGATCAGGATCTCGTCCTCCAGCTTGACGCCCTCGCGGCCGCCCTTCTCGCCGATATAGCTTTCGACGCTGACCACCATGCCTGGCACGATATGGCCGTCGCGGCCATAGGTCTCGTAGTCCATGGCATGGGCGATGAACGGCGTTTCGCCATGCATGCCGACGCCGTGCATGACCGAGGTGTAGCGCTGGTCGACGAAGCGGTCGGGGATTTTCCAGGCCTTCTCGGCGATCTCGCGAAAGGCCATGCCGGGTTTGACGACCCCGATGTTGTGCTGAACCTGGTCGTGCGCCATGCGGTAGAGCGACTTCTGGTAGGGGGTCGGCTTGCCCGGTCCGCAGCGGAAGGTGCGGGAGAAATCGGAATAATAGCCGTAGCAGCCGATGGTGTCGGTATCGAGCGCCAGCAGTTCGCCGGGCCGAATCTTGCGGCCGCTGGCCTCGTTGAACCACGGGTTGGTGCGCTGGCCGGAGGTCAACAGCCGCGTCTCGATGAACTCGCCGCCCTGGCGGATGACCTCTCCATACATGATGGCGAACAGGTCGTTTTCGGAGACGCCGGGCTTGATCGCCTCGCGCACCGCATAGACCGCGGCCTCGGCGCCGGCCATCGACACCTGCAGGCATTTGACCTCCTCGGGCGTCTTCACCGCGCGCACGGCGAGGATTTCGCCCTGGCAGTCCCGGACCTCGCAGCCGCGCTTTTCCAGCGCCAGCGCCTGCAGATGGCTGCAGCGGTCGAGGCCGAGCTTCATCGACCCGCCGCCATGCTGCTTCAGCAGCTCGGCGATCTCGTCGGCGAAGGGGCCGGCGGTCTCGTCGTCGCGGCCGGAGACCGACGACCAGACCAGCTTGGACGGCCGCGCCTCGTCGATCGTGTCGAGCACCATCGAGACATGGTAGCTCTGCGGGTATTCGAACAGCACGATCGGCCCGACGGTGGGCACGAAGAAATAGCGGGTCGAGTTGCGCAGGAAGTAGCCGAACATGTTGCGCGAACCGGTGGCGTAGCGCTGGTTGTAGGGGTCGAACAGAACCACGCCGCCATAGCCGGCCTCGCGCATCCAGCCGCGCAGTTTTGCCAGCCGGCCTTTACGCAAAGCATCCGCATCGATGAAGGACGGCTCGGTGTCGGACAGCCACATGCCGCCGGCCGGATCGGCCGCTGCGGGGTGGCGCATGCGATCCTTGAAGTCGACGTCCTGCGTGCTGTCGGGGTCGAATACGACGATGCTCATGGGGGTACGGCCTTGCGTGGGTTGCGAGGTCTGAGCATGGCGCAGAAGGGGCGGAGGGATTGTGCGGAAAACCGCGTGGGTTATGCGGGATGCCGCTGGCAGGTGAGTAGCGTCGAGATCCTTCGCGCCAGCATCAGCCCCTAATGTCTTCTCGCCAGCTTCGGCGGATGGCCATGTTCCTCGCGAAAAGCCCGAGCGAAGCTCGACATCGAGGCGAAGCCGCAGGCCAGCGCCACGTCGCGCACCGCGAGCGTCGAGTGCGCCAGCAGGTCGGCGGCGCGCTTCAGCCTGAGGCGGCGGTAGTAGCCATTGGGCGAGATGGCGAGTTCGGAACGAAAACTCCGTTCGAGCTTGTCGGACGACACGCCGAGCCTGGCGGTGAGCTCGGCCATGCCGAGCCGCTCCTCGACCGCATCCTCCATGATGGCGATGGCCGACAGCACCAGTTCGTTCTGGACGCCGGTGCGCAGGCGCAGCGGCATCATCTTGCGGTCGATGCTGGAGCGCAACTGGCTGTGCACGAACCATTCGGCGACGCCGGCGGCGAGCTCGGCGCCATAGTCGCGGGTGATGATCTCGAGCATCATGTCGAGGCTGCCGACGCCGCCGGCCGAAGTGAAGCGCTTGCGGTCGATGACATAGAGGTCGCGCCTGAGCTCGATGTTGGGAAACGCCTCGGTGAAGGCGGCCTGGCTGGTCCAGTGCAAGGTACAGGCATGGCCGTCGAGCAGGCCGGCGCGTGCCAGGAAGAACGCCGCATCCGCCACCGCGCCGATATGGGCGCCATTGCGCAGGCTTTTGCGGATCCAGCTGGCGGCGTCCTCGGCGACGAGGTGATCGGCGTCACCGCCCGAGCAGACGACGATGCGGTCGACCTTGGGCGCGTCCTCGGCGTAAAAGCCCGGCTGGATGACGACGCCGTTCGAGGCCTCGACCGGCCCCCTTGTGCCGCCGACGATGATCCAGCGATAGCACTGCCGCTTGGCCAGCACATTGGCGGCGCGCAGCGGCTCGATAACGGAACTGAACGCCATCATCGGAAAGCCGGGGAACACCAGCACGGCGAAGGTGAGGGGTGTTTCCGTGGGTTTGGGTAGGTCGCGCGTGGCCATGGCGTCCGGAGCCGGGAGGATCGGGGCGCTACAATTCGGGCAGATGGGGTTCGGGGTCAACCGGGGGATAGGCCCATGTTACCTGAGAGGTTGACGCTGCCCCTTGGCCATTAAATCGCGAGTACTTTCTAACCCCCCAGCGCCTGGTCCAGATCCGCGATCAGATCATCGCCATCCTCGATGCCGGCCGACAGCCGCACCAGCGAATCCGAAATGCCGATCTCGGCCCGCTTCTCCACCGGGATCGAGCCATGCGTCATCAGCGCCGGGTGCTCGATCAGGCTCTCCACTCCGCCGAGGCTTTCGGCCAGCGTGAACAGCTGCGTGCGTTCGAGGAAGCGTTTGGTGCCGGCAAGGTCGCGGTCGAGCACGGCTGATATCATGCCGCCGAAGGCATGCATCTGCCTTTTGGCGATGTCATGCTGTGGATGGCTGGCGAGGCCGGGATAGATGACGCGGCGCACGTCCTTGCGGCCTTCCAGCCACTGCGCGATCTTCAGCCCGTTGGCGGAATGGCGCTCCATGCGCAGTGCCAGCGTCTTCAGGCCACGCAGCGCCAGAAAGCTGTCGAACGGGCTCGAGATGGCGCCGATGGCGTTCTGCAGGAATTTCAGCTGGGCGGCGAGATCCTTGTTGTCGCCGACCACGGCGACGCCACCGATCATGTCGGAATGGCCGTTGAGGTATTTGGTCGTCGAGTGGATGACGATGTCGATGCCGAGCTCCAGCGGCCGCTGAATGTAAGGGCTGCAAAAAGTGTTGTCCGCGACCGTGAGCACCCCCTTGCGTTTGGCGAGCGCGGCGACACCTTCGAGGTCGACGATGCGCAGCAGCGGGTTGGTCGGCGTCTCGACCCAGAGCAGCTTCGTCTCCGGGCGGATCGCCGCCTCGACGGCGGCCAGGTCGGTGAAATCGACGAAGCTGACCTGCAGATTGGCCGAGCGCTTGCGCACCCGCTCCATCAGCCGGAACGAGCCGCCATAGATGTCGTCGGTGGCGACGATGTGGGCGCCGGAATCGAGCAGTTCCAAAACAGTGGCGATCGACGCCAGGCCGGAGGCAAAAGCGAACGCGTTGCTGCCGCTTTCGAGGTCGGCCACGGCGCGTTCGAAGGCAAAGCGGGTCGGGTTCTGGCTGCGGGCGTATTCGAAACCCTTGTGCACGCCGGGCGACTGCTGGCCATAGGTCGAGGTGGCGTAGATCGGCACCATCACCGCGCCAGTCAGCGGGTCGTGACTCTGGCCGCCATGGATGGTGCGCGTCGAAAAGGCCAGGCGGTTCTTGCCCGATGGGCCGGCTGGCGGGGTGTTGCTGGTCATCGTGCGCGCCTCAGATGGTTGATCAGGTCGATGCGGGTTATCAGGCCGACGAACTCGTCGCCGTCGAAGATGATCGCGACCTCGTTGCGGTCGAACACCGGCAGCAGAGCGTCCAGCGTCTGGCTGGCCTGCAGCGTGTGCAGGTTGGAGGTCATCGCCGTGCGCACCGGGCCATTGAAGCGCTCCCAGCGGCCGTCATGCGGGCCATCGACCTTGGCCAGGATGTCGCTTTCGTCGACGATGCCGACGAGCTTGCCATTGTCGAGCACCGGCAGCTGCGAGACATCGGAGCGGCGCATGCGGCCATAGGCGTTGAGCAGGCTTTCGTCCGGGCCGACAGCGACGGTATCGCCGGTGCGGTGCGAGCGCATCACCAGGTCGCGCAAATCGCCATGCTGCTCCTGCTCGGCCAGGCCTTGCTCGGCCAGCCAGAAATCGTCGAACACTTTCGACAGATATTTGTTGCCGCTGTCGCAGACGAAGGTGACGACGCGCTTGGGCACCGTCTGTTCGCGGCAATAGCGCAAGGCGGCCGACAGCAGCGTGCCCGACGAAGAGCCGGCCAAGATGCCTTCCTTCGAAAGGAGGTCGCGCACCGCCAGCATGCTCTGCTTGTCGGGAATGGCATAGGCCTTTTTCACCAGCGACAGATCGGCATTGGGCGGCACGAAATCCTCGCCGATGCCTTCGACGGTCCAGCTGCCGGCCTCTTCCATCTTGCCGGTCTTGATCAGCGGCGCCAGCACCGAGCCGACCGGATCGGCCAACACCATCTCGGTCTTCGGCGAGACCTTGGCGAAGTAACGGCCAAGCCCGGTCAGCGTGCCGCCGGAGCCGACGCCGACGACCACCGCGTCGACATCGCCCTCGAGCTGGGTGAAGATCTCCGGCCCGGTCGTCGTCTCATGCGCCAGCGGATTGGCCGGGTTGGCGAACTGGTTGGCATAGAAGGCGCCAGGCACCTCAGCGGCGATCTTCTCGGCCATGTCCTGGTAATATTCTGGATGACCCTTGCCGACATCGGAGCGGGTCATGCGCACCTCGGCACCGAGCGCACGCAGATGCTGGATCTTTTCGCGCGACATCTTGTCGGGCACGACCAGCACGATGCGATAGCCCTTGGGGATGCCGACCTGCGCGAGACCGAGACCGGTGTTGCCGGCGGTCGCCTCGACGATGGTGCCGCCCCGCCTGAGCTTGCCCTGTTTTTCAGCCGCCGCGATCATCGACAGCGCGATGCGGTCCTTGATCGAGCCACCGGGGTTCTGGCTTTCGAGCTTGATGAACAGCCGGCATTTGCCGGTGTCGAACTTGGTCAGTTCGACCACCGGCGTCTGGCCGATCAGGTCGAGAACCGACGCATAGGGCGGACGCAGGCGGGACACTGTGCTTTCCGACGCGGCGATCTTGTGCTCGCTCATATCGATGCTCCATGATCAAGCGACCGCCTCGGGGCAGAGCGGCAGCGTATCCTCTTTTCCAGTCCTTTACAGTCGGAAAGAAGATAGATCGTACCAATCAACCGGCCAGATGGGGAATGAAATTCCAGCTTCGCCTCAAGGGCTCCGAGGGTGCGTCGAGATTCAGGTCAGGCCGATCCGAGAATGGTGGATTCCGAGAACCGGAGCGGAGCGTACTTAAAGTACGTGAGCACCGGAAGCGCAGGTATCAGCCATTCGCATGCCGGCATCACCTGAATATCGACACACCCTAACCCAGCAGCTGCTTGCTCAGCCTGGCGCATTGAACGCGAATATCGGGGATGGCGTCGATCTCGAAGAAGGTGCCGCGCGTCAGCGGGCCGACCGCCAGGATCTTGGCGGACACGCCGCCGTCGCTGGCGATGATCCCGCAATTGGCCGACACGTCGAGGCCGATGCGCAGGGGATCCGGCCGCGCCAGGCCGCGATCGACCAGCGAGCGCACCACGCTGTTCGACGAGGTCGAAATGTCCCTGACGATGCCCGAGCAATCATAGATGCGGGCGACCTCGAATGTCTCGAGGCGCTGCGTGTGGCGCGACTGGACCTGGACCGTGAACTCGCCATTGCGCGCGATGTCGACGACGCGCCCGGCGACAAGTCGGATGCGGCCGGATTGCACCGCCTCGGTGACGCGGGCATAGACCTCGGGCGCCATGCGATGGCGGTGGATGTCCCACCAGGCCTTGGTGTGTTCGACGAAGCGGCGCTTTGCGGAAGCCGGCCAGTTCTGCCAGATCTTCTGGTTGAACGGCCGCAAGCCGTCGACGACGTCGCGCCAGTCGATGCCGACCTTCTGGTTCTCCTTGATCAGGTCGCGGAACCAGCCGACGAAATAGGACAGCTGGGTGCCCAATGGAATGTCGGCGACGTCGAGCTTGATCGGATTGCCCTTGCGATGCGGCGAGGGCAGCAGGCCGCGACGCGACACCGCGATGATTTCGCCGCGATGGCCGCGCTGCTCCAGCGCGAGGAAGGCGTCGACCATGCTGAGACCGGTGCCGAGCACCATGACGCGACTGTCCGAGGGCAGTGCCGTGTCGGCTTCCGAGCCCATCCTGATTGCATGTCCCTGGGCCGGCTCCTCGTCATGGCCGGTGGCCAGCACGCCGAGATGGGCGACGACGCTGGTGCCGTTGGCGAGCGCGACCTCAACGCCGGACGGGGTGGGCGTGATCGAGAGGCTTTCCTCACGGATCAGGCGCAGCCGCCCGGATTCGCGCTCGCGCGTTTCCAGATCGTCAAGCAGTTCCTTGAGGTAGCGGGCATAGAGGCTGCGCGGCGCGTAGACAGGCGCCTGGTCGGGGGTCGCCAGGCCGCGCTCCAGCAGCCAGCGCCAGAAATTGCCGGGATCGTCGGCATAGGCGCTCATGCCGGCGGCACTGACATTCAGCACATGCGCCGACAGCAGGGTCGAATAGGCGATGCCCTGGCCGAAATGCGGGCGCTTTTCGATCAGCGTGACACGCAGATCGGGATTGGGGGATTTCAGGAGATGCGCGGCCATCACGACGCCGCTGCCGCCGCCGCCGACAATGATGATCGAGTTGGCGCGCCCGGTCATGCGCAGGACTGCCTTGGCCGAAGCGCCGGTGTCAGGCCTGGATTTTCAACCCCGTCGACAGCTCGTCGCCAGCCATGTCGCGCATTTCGGCGAGGCTGCGCTGATCGAGCACCTCGGCGATCGCCTGCCGGACCTCGAGCATCAAATGTCGGACTTGGCATGTCGCCTCGTTGCAATCTTCACAGCGCTGGTACTGGGTGCGGCTGGCGCAGGGAATTGGCGCCAGCGGCCCGTCGAGCACGCGCACGACATGGCCAACCTTGATCTCATCGGCAGGCCGCGCCAGGCGATAGCCGCCATCCTTGCCCTTGCGGCTCTGGACGAAGCCGGCATTGCGCAACTCGCCGAGGATGGCGTCGAGGAATTTCTTCGGGATGTTGTTGCCGGTGGCGATGTCGTTGACGAAAGCGAGCTGTCCGACCGGCAGTTGCGCGAGGTGTACGAGCGCCTTGAGGCCGTACTTGCCCTTTTTCGTGAGCATGAAATCAAAATTTCTCTGTCATGCGACGGCGCGAAACCATCGGTTGCGAAACGCCTGGCGTGCGTCTCCGCCGCGTCCAAGCCCACATGACACATAAATTCTAGTGACATGATGTACAAGCCGAGAGTTGTTGATTTTGCTTCGTTTTCAAGCCGCTATGGCCATTTTGTCGGGACTTTGTGCCCGTGAGGACACAAAAGCGCACGACTTTGGCGCCCGAAGCGCGTTGCCCGCGATGATCGCGTTACGGTGGCCGCTCATCGTCGCCTCCAGTTCCCAATGTCGATAAGGTTACTATACTTACCCCCGAACACGCGAAACGGGATTTTAAATCCGCCGCTGTTTGAGGCATGGATTTGCCTGAAATTGGGCGGGATGGGAATTCTCGTTCGCGGTGGGTAGCGCGGACGGTTGTCGATAGGGCCGGCCCTCCTGACTTTCGTCATCCCAGGCCGGAGGAGGAGCGAAGCGACGTCGCGGAGACCCAGGGATGATGACGCAGTCGCGAGGTTCGCAAAGCGCCCCATTCCCGGCGGGCTAGTCGTCCTAACAAGTCGGCCGCAGCCGCCCTATCCCCTCCAGCAGCCCGCCACCGGTGGCTTTTTTCTAACAAGACCGCTTCGGCTAGAAGGATTTAACTCTACAAGAGCGATAGAATTAGCTGACTATCATGGGGCATTCCGGTTTTCTCTTTTTCAGGAGCCCTTCATGTCCACCATTTCGCGACGCATCATTCTCCTCTCATCGGCGGCACTCGCGGGTGCCGCCTTCCTCGGCCCGGCCATGGCCGACGACCTCAAGATCACCATCGGCTACCAGACGGTGGTCGAGCCCTCGAAAGTGCCGCAGGCCGACGGCACCTATGAAAAGGCGACCAAGGCAGCAATAGACTGGCGCAAATTCGATTCCGGCGCCGATGTCATCGCCGCGGTCGCTTCCGGCTCGGTCGACATCGGCTATGTCGGCTCGAGCCCGCTGGCGGCGGCGGCCAGCCGCGAGCTGCCGATCCAGACCATCTTCATCGTCGGCCTGATCGGTGAATCCGAGGCGCTGGTCGCCCGCAACGGCGCCGGCATCGAGAAAATCGCTGACTTCGCCGGCAAGAAGGTGGCCGTGCCTTTCGTCTCGACGACGCATTACAGCCTGCTTGCCGCGCTGAAGCATGAGGGCGTCGATCCGAAGTCGGTCTCCTCAATCTCAGGCCACCGGAAATCGCCGCGGCTTTCGCGCGCGGTGACATCGACGCCGCCTATGTCTGGGATCCGGCGCTCGGCCAGATCAAGACGACGGGCAAGGTCGTGCTGGATTCTTCGCAGGTCGCCGCCTGGGGCGCACCGACCTTCGATGCCTGGATCGTGCGCACCGACTTTGCCGAAAAGAACCCGGAAGCGGTGCGCGACTTTGTCAAGGTGACGGGCGCGTCCTATGCCGAATTCCTGGCCAAGCCGGATGCGTGGTCGGTGACGTCGCCACAGGCGGCCAAGATCGCCAAGCTCACCGGCGCCAAGCTGGAAGAGGTGCCGCAGCTGCTGAAGGGCTATGTCTTCCCCACACTCGAAGAGCAGGCCTCAAACAAGTTCCTCGGCGGCGGCACGGTCAAGGCGGTCGAGGCAACCTCCGCCTTCCTCAAGGGGCAAGGCAAGATCGACGCGGTGCTGCCTGACTATTCGAAATACGTCTCCTCGAAATACGTCGCCGAGGCGCTGGCCTCGAACTGAGCCCCTGACTGAAACGGAACGCGCGCGGATCTCCTTCCCTGACGCCGCGTGCTGCCTGCCCCGGAACCGCTGACGAGGAGCGGTTCCGGGGCAGACGGATTATCCATTCATTTGAGCATGATCTCTGGCGAAAGCCGGACGCCACTTTTCGGGATCATGCTCTAGAACCTCCTGCGAGGCTCAATGCCGCATCTCGTGCTCGACAAGGTCTCGATCCACTATGACGGTCAGGCGGCGCCGGCCGTCGAGCGGGTGTCGATCGATGTCGCCAAGGGCGATTTCGTCGTGCTTGTCGGCCGCTCCGGCTGCGGCAAGACCTCGCTGCTCAATGTCGCCGCCGGCCTGGTCGCACCGGCGCGTGGCGCCGCGACGATCGGTGGCAGGCCGATCACAGCGCCGGGGTCGGACCGGGCGGTGGTGTTCCAGAACGATGCCTTGTTCCCATGGCTGACGGCGCGCGAGAACGTTGCCTTCGCGCTGCGGCTGCGTGGTGTCGGGCCAGCCGAGCGGGCGCGCCGCGTCGATGAATTGCTGGATCTGGTGAAGCTCGCGGATGCCGGCGACAAGCGCATCTGGGAACTTTCCGGCGGCATGCGCCAGCGTGTCGGCCTGGCCCGCGCCCTGGCCGCCGAGCCTGAATTCCTGCTGCTCGACGAACCGCTCGGCGCGCTCGATGCGCTGACGCGCGAGCGCATGCAGACGACGCTGCTCGATTTGTGGACGGCCAGCGATGTCGGCGTGCTGATGGTCACGCATGGCATCGAGGAGGCGCTGGTGCTCGCCACCCGCATCGTCGTGCTGGCTCCCGGACCGGGCCGCGTGGTGCAAACCTTCGAGCCCGGCTTCAGCCGTCGCTATGCAGCCGGCGAGGCCATTCGCACCATCAAGGCCGACCCGGCCTTCGCCTCGGCGCGCGGCGAACTGACCGACGCGATCTTCGAGGGAGAAGCGGCATGACCATTTCCTCCTACACGGAACGGCCGAGCCACCAGATCGACGAGGCCGACGGCCTGTCGGTGCCATGGTCGCGGCCCAGCCCGAAGCGCAGAGCCATTTCGGCGCGCATGGTCAGCGCGGTCACCATTCTGGTGGTGCTGGCGGTGTGGGCGCTTTCGGCCCGCCTGCAGGTGGTATCGCCGGTCTTCCTGCCCTCGCCGGCCGCCGTGTGGAACAAGTTCATCGTCGTTGCCCGCGACGGCTTCGTCGATGCGACGCTGCTGCAGCATGCCGTCGCCAGCCTGGCCAGGGTGTTCGCCGCGCTGATCGCCGCCATCCTCATTGGCGTACCGGTCGGGCTGGCGATCGGCATCAGCACCATCGGGCGCGGCATTTTCGATCCGCTGCTGGAATTCCTGCGGCCGATCCCGCCGCTCGCCTATCTGCCGCTGGTCATCATCTGGTTCGGTATCGGCGAGCCGTCGAAGATCCTGGTGCTCGCCATCGCCATGCTGGCGCCGGTGGCATTGTCGACCGCATCGGGCGTTCGCGGCGTTTCGCAGGAACGCATCAACGCGGCGCGTTCGCTTGGCGCGACGCGCGCGCAAGTGGTCCGCCACGTGATCCTGCCGAGCGCGCTGCCGTCGATCCTGACCGGACTGCGCATCGCGCTCGGCGCCGGCTGGTCGACGCTGGTCGCCGCCGAACTGGTGGCGGCGACGCGCGGGCTTGGTTTCATGATCCAGTCGGCCGCCCAGTTCCTCGTCACCGACGTGGTGGTGATGGGCATACTGGTGATCGCGGCCATCGCCTTCGTGCTCGAATTCACCATCCGCAGGATCGAGCGCGTGCTCGTCCCGTGGGCGGGACGCGAATGATCGGAAAAGGGAGAATGACGATGCCCCATTCCACCGCCGTGTTGCTCAGCCATTTCGGCGCCTGGCTGCTCAGCCTTTCCAGGGACAAGCCGAACAGGCCGCAGGAGGACGGCCTGGCGGCGCCGATGCCAGTCCAGCCGGCCAGGCACAATCGCCTGCCGCCGCGCGACGAGAGTTTTTACTGGGCCTGGCAGTATTGGTCGCAGTGAAGGGCGGTCCGGTTGGCGCACCATTGGAACGAGCGCTGGCGATCTGTCCCGCCAATCGCGGAAAATGATTCCCCTTCTCCGACTCAACTCGCAAAATCGTTTCTCTACTAAGTTTATAGACCTACCTAGCCTGATCCATCTTCCACCCGGCGAGGACATTTCCCGACGCCGATCCGCATCGAAGGAGAGGGATCATGTTCAATCTAACAAGACGTGTTTTCGGCATCGGCCTGCTGGCGGCGAGCGTTGCCATGTCGTTTGGCGCTACGGCGCAGGAATTGAAGCAGTTCAGCATCGGCTATCAGAAGACCGGCCTGCCGGTGATCGCCAGGCAGCAGCAGGTGATCGAAAAGGTGCTGAGCGACAAGGGCGTCACGGTCAAATGGGTCGAGTTCACCGCCGGTCCGCCGCTGGTGGAGGCGCTCAATGTCGGCGCCATCGATGCCGGCTGGACCGGTGATGCACCGCCGATCTTCGGCCAGTCGGCCGGCGCCAACATCGTCTATGCAGCCGCACTGCCTTCCAATGGCGACGGCGAGGCGATCTTCGTCAAGCCGGCGTCGCCGATCCAGTCGGTCGCCGACCTCAAAGGCAAGCGCGTCGGCGTCGGCAAGGGCACCAGTGCGCATAATCTGCTGGTCGCGGCCCTGGAAAAGGCTGGCGTCCCCTTCGACCAGATCACGCCGGTCTATCTCAGCCCGGCCGATGCCGCCGCCGCCTTCGCGAGCGACCAGATCGATGCCTGGACCGTCTGGGATCCGTTCTTTGCCATCGCCGAAACCCGCTACCAACCGCGCGTGCTGGCTCGCTCCAGCGAGGTACTCAAGGTCAACACCTATTTCCTCGCCAACAAGGATTTCGCCAAGGCGCATCCCGAGATCGTCACCACGACGATTGCAGCCCTTGGCGAGGCGGCGAAATGGGCGGACCAGAACCGCGACAAGGTGGTCGCGGCGCTGCACGAGGTGACCGGCGTGCCGCTCGACGCACAGACCATCGCCGCCAACCGCACCAAATTCGGTATCTTTCCGATCACCGACGAGATCATCGCCGGCCAGCAGGCGACCGCCGACCGCTTCTACAAACTCGGGCTGATCCCGAACGCGGTGCGGATTTCCGACGCGGTGTGGACCGCACCAGGCAATTGATTTTTGTCCAGGCGGCGCCGGGTGAGACCGCCCGGCGCCGTTTCCCGTTTTCGCCTGCATCTCCGAGAGGCCGTCATGACCGCGTCAGCCAGCACCGCACCACTTGATTTCTTCTGGTTCATCCCGACGCATGGTGACGGCTCCTATCTCGGCTCCGAGCAACAGCAGCGGCCGCCGGAGTTCGGCTACTTCAAGGAGATCGCCCAGGCGGTCGACCGGCTCGGCTTCCCCGGCGTGCTGTTGCCGACTGGGCAGAACTGCGAGGATTCCTGGATCACCGCGACAGGCCTCGCGACGCTGACCGAAAAACTCAAATTCCTCGTCGCACTGCGGCCCGGCGTGACGCTGCCGACCTTCGCCGCGCGCCAGACGGCGGCGCTTGACCGGCTGAGCAACGGCCGCCTGCTGCTCAATGTGGTGGTCGGCGGCAACCCGACCGAACTCGCTGGCGACGGCGTCTTCCTGCCGCATGACGAGCGCTATGCCCAGGCGCATGAATTCCTGACCATCTGGCGCGGCCTGGTGTCAGGCGAACGCGTCAATTTCGACGGCAAATACTACCGCGTCGAGAATGGCCGCCTCGACCTGCTGCCGTTGCAGGAGCGGCCGCCGCTCTATTTCGGCGGATCGTCGGACGCAGGCCAAGACCTCGCCGCCGACCTGGTCGACATGTATCTGACCTGGGGCGAGCCGCCGGCACAGGTGGCCGAGAAACTCGCTTCGGCACGCAAGAAGGCAGCGTTGCGCGGCCGCACGCTGCGCTTCGGCATCAGGCTGCATTTCATCGTTCGCGAGACCGAGGACGAAGCCTGGCGGGCCGCCGACCGGCTGATCAGCCACGTCACCGATGCCCAGATCGAAAACGCGCAGGCGCGCTTCCTCAACCAGATGGATTCGGTCGGCCAGCGCCGCATGGCCGAACTGCATGGCGGCCGCCGCGACCGGCTGGTCGTCTCGCCCAATCTGTGGGCCGGGGTCGGGCTGGTGCGCGGCGGCGCCGGCACGGCGCTGGTCGGCACGCCGGAGCAGATCACTGAGCGCATCCGCGAGTACCAGGCGATCGGCATCGATACCATCATCGGCTCGGGCTATCCGCATCTGGAGGAAGCCTATCGCGTCGCCGAGCTTTTGTTCCCTCGGCTCGGGCTCGGCAGCAGGCGGCTGCGGGCGCGCGAAGAGATCGCCAACGAATTCTCGGTCGGCTTCCATGGCGCGGCCCGCCTGCAGGCCGGGTCATGAGCTTTTCCGCGCGCCTCCACAGGAACGGCATCGGCTGGCTGCTGCCGGTGCTGGTGATTGCCGGCTGGGAGATTGCCAGCCGCGCCGGCGTCATGCCGCCTAACGTGCTGCCGGCGCCAAGTGCCGTCGCCGAGGCCTTCTGGCGGCTGACGTTGTCGGGCGAGCTTATCCGCAACATCGGTGTCAGCACGGCACGCGCGCTTGCCGGCTTCGCCGTCGGCGGCTCGATCGGCTTTGCGCTTGGCCTTGCCAACGGGTTGTCGACGCTGAGCCGTGGCCTGACCGACACCACGCTGCAGATGATCCGCAACATCCCGCACCTGGCGCTGATCCCGCTGGTCATCCTGTGGTTCGGCATCGACGAGGAAGCAAAACTGTTCCTGGTGGCGCTCGGCGTGTTCTTTCCGATTTACGTCAACACGCTGCTCGGCATCCAGAGCGTCGACCCGCAGCTGGTCGAAATGGGCCGCGTCTACGGCATGGACCGCTCGACACTTTTCTTCCGCGTGATCCTGCCCGGCGCGCTGCCGGCGATCTTCGTCGGCCTGCGCTATGCGCTGGGCATCATGTGGCTGACACTGATCGTCGCCGAAACGATTTCGGCGAGCTCCGGCCTCGGCTACATGGCGATGCAGGCGCGCGAGTTCCTGCTGATCGATGTCGTCGTGCTGTCGATCCTGATCTACGCGCTGCTCGGCAAGCTTGCCGACAGCCTCGCCCGCCTGCTCGAGCGGTTGTCGCTCGGTTGGCATCCGGCGTTCCAAAACGGATAAGACAGTGCCCATGACAGCCGCCAGCCTGACCGCAGCCCGCTCCTTCATCGCCACGCCCGCACCGTCGCGGCCGATCGGCTCCGTCGAAGGCCGGCGGGCCTTTGCCTTCAGGAATGTCGGCAAGCGCTTCGGCGACAAGATCGTGCTCGATGGCATCGATCTCGACGTGCCGATCGGGCAGTTCGTCGCCGTGATCGGCAAGAGCGGCTGCGGCAAGAGCACGCTTTTGCGGCTGCTCGCCGGGCTCGACCGGCCGACGGCCGGGTCGCTGACATTTGGATCGGAAGCGGAAGGCCACAGCCGCACGCGCTTCATGTTCCAGGAGCCGCGGCTGCTGCCGTGGGCCAGCGTGGTGAAAAACGTCGAGGTCGGGCTGACCGGCATCGCCTCCGGCGCGGACGCAAGGCAACGGGCGCTCGCCATTCTTGGCGAGGTCGGGCTCGCCGATCGCGCCGACGAATGGCCGTCGGTACTGTCCGGCGGTCAGAAGCAGCGCGTGGCGCTGGCCCGCGCGCTGGTCGGCCACCCGCAGATCCTGGCGCTCGACGAGCCGCTGGGGGCGCTCGACGCCTTGACCCGCATCGAGATGCAGCAGTTGCTGGAACGCATCTGGCTCGCGCAGAAATTCACCGCCGTGCTGGTCACGCATGATGTCGCCGAAGCGGTTGCACTGGCCGACCGGGTCGTGGTGATCAATGCCGGCAAGATCGCGCTTGACCTGGATGTGCCGGTGGAACGGCCACGCCGGCGCGGTTCGGTCGAACTTGCCCGGCTTGAGGGCAATATTTTGGATCGGCTGTTCGGGTAGATCTCCGGCGCAGAAGCTGCCTTCGAGAGGTCGGCGGGACAGCGCCCCCCTCTGCCCTACCGGGCATCTCCCCCACTTGGGGGGAGATTGGCCGTCACCTCTGCTTTCGCCAATCGCTAGCATTGAAAGAAGGACGGCGAGGTCGAAGCCGCCAATCTCCCCCCTCGTGGGGGAGATGTCCGGCAGGACAGAGGGGGGCGCGCCGGATCGCCAGCGCTTGTTCGCAACTCACCCTCTTGAACGGTTTGCCCAGACCAGGCCCACCAGGCCGACCAGCGTGGTGACGAGGCCGACATAGAGCCATTGCGACTGGCCGGTCATGAAGCTGCCGCCGACCACGCCGACGCCCTGCAGCGACCACAGCACACCGATGGCGAGCACGATCAACGCCAGCAGATTTTTGGTCAGTCTCATTGACGGATCTCCCTTTCGAAGTCGATCGGTTGCGGCGTTGTGGGCACGATGAAAGAACTGAAGGAAGGGACCCGACCGCGTTCACTTCTACTTGGATATCAACGCTCGATCTTGTCAAACAAGTCCCCGACTTCAGCACGAAGATCATCGAGAATTGATTACCGGCCTGGCGAAAATCCCTAACAGACTGTTACCCAGCGACTCCAAACGTGTGCCGCCGCCATGGAACCGCCAGATACTTGCCGCATTTGTTGCCTTATTCGACACATAACGGCTGGGGTCTGTCAAAAACGGAGCCATCCCCCAAATATGAATACTACAAAACAGACCGCGCTTGTCGCGGTAACGATTGCTGCTGGCCTGATGGTCGGCGCTTCCGCCACTTCGGCAACCGCCGCCGGCCAGTGCGGCCGTGCCTCCTGGTACGCGCTGCATTCGAAGACCGCATCGGGCGAGCGCATGAATCCTTCGGCGATGACCGCCGCGCATCGCACCTTGCCCTTCGGCACCAAGCTCAGGGTGACCAACAAGAACAACGGCCGCAGCGTCGTCGTGCGCATCAACGATCGTGGCCCGTTCATCAAGGGACGCGTGCTCGACCTGTCGAAGGGTGCCGCCGGCCAGCTCGGCTTCATCGGCTCCGGCCATACCTCCGTCTGCATGGCGCGCGTTTGACGCTGCTGTTGCTTGGACCATGATCTCTGGACAAAACGGTTTTCCGTTTGTCCGACAAAAACCGCAAACCACGTTTCGGGATCATGGTCGGAGTGTCCGGCACCAAGTCCGGACACATTTCGTACACACTTCGCAACGCACAGTGAGCCGGCTGCGCCGTTCGGGCCGGATTTTCAAGGCCTTGGACGAAAGAAGCGTTGATCACGCCAAGTGACGTATTGCGTCGCAGCAATTAGTTGTTAACCTCCCCGCGAGATATCAAAGGCATGGCGCTGCTCGTCGTCCCTTCGGTCGCATGCAGCAGCGGGGTTCTTTATGTTCTACCAGCTCTATGAAATGAACCACGCGGCCATGCAGCCCGCGCGCCTCTATGCCGATGCGGTGCGCCTGTTCTACACCAATCCGCTCAATCCGTTTTCCCACACGTCCTGGGGCCGTTCGGTCGCGGCGACCGCCGAACTGTTCGAGCGCACCACGCGCCGCTACAGCAAACCGACATTCGGCCTCGACAAGACCGTTGTCGACTGGAAGAGCGTCGAAGTCGCCGAGAAGACCGTGTGGTCGCGGCCGTTCTGCAATCTCGTCCGCTTCGAACGCGCCGTGCCCGCCGGGCGCCGGCCGGATCCGAAGCTGTTGATCGTGGCGCCGATGTCGGGCCACTACGCGACGCTGCTGCGCGGCACGGTCGAGGCAATGCTGCCCCATGCCGACGTGCACATCACCGACTGGGTCGATGCCCGCATGGTGCCGCTCGCCGACGGCAGTTTCGATCTCGACGACTACATCGACTACATCATCGACATATTGCATACGCTCGGCCCCGACACGCATGTGATGGCGGTGTGCCAGCCTTCGGTGCCGGTGCTGGCCGCGGTGGCGCTGATGGAAACGCGCGGCGATCCCTTCGTGCCCTCGACGATGACGTTGATGGGCGGGCCGATCGACACCCGCCGCAACCCGACCGCGGTCAATCTGCTGGCTGAGGAAAAGGGCATCGACTGGTTCCGCGACAATGTCGTGATGCGGGCGCCCTGGCCGGTGCCGGGCTTCGGCCGCGAGGTCTATCCCGGCTTCCTGCAGCTGTCCGGCTTCATGAGCATGAACCTCGACCGCCACATCATCGCCCACAAGGACTTCTTCATGCACCTGGTGAAGCATGATGGCGACAACGCCGAGAAGCACCGCGATTTCTACGACGAATATCTGGCGGTGATGGATCTGACGGCGGAATTCTACCTGCAGACCGTCGACACCGTCTTCGTGCGCCATGCCTTGCCCAAGGGCGAGATGACGCATCGCGGCACCAGGATCGATCCGTCTGACATCCGCAACGTCGCCCTGTTCACGGTCGAAGGCGAGAACGACGACATTTCCGGCCTTGGCCAGACCAAGGCGGCGCATGATCTGTGCCCCAACATCCCCGCCGACAGGCATGCCCACTACATGCAGCCGGCGGTCGGCCACTACGGCGTGTTCAACGGCTCACGCTTCCGCTCCGAAATCGTGCCGCGCATCGTCGATTTCATCACCAGCTATGGCCGCCAGGACAGGGTGGCGGTGAAGCCGAAGCTGGTCCGCACCGCCAAGAGATAGTGCAAACAAAGCTTAACAGCGACAATCCCCGCCAATTGGCCGGCAAAATGCGGCCGGCCGGCCGATTCTGTTGCACAAGTGCCGCTGTCCTACCCCTCGGGTAACCATGCCATCAATCCGACCGTCGTCGTAATTGACACGGACTGTAAATCCCCTTTAACCTTTCGTTAATAACAAAGGGCGAGCGGGGACAATGATTTCCTCACCAATGGCGCGAAGGCTGCGCGCGTATGTGGCGGCCGGGCTGGCAGTAACGGGAGGCTGGGTGGCACCGGCTTTGGCGGCTGGAGCGATGGCGACCGGGGGCCTCACCTCGCAGCCGATCGGCCACTATGATTTCTGCAAGCTCCATCCGGGCGAATGCTCGATCCGCCCCGCCAATCTCGCGCCGGCCGCGATGACCGACGGGCTGATGCGCAAGCTGATCAACGTCACCGCCAGGGTCAATGCCGCCGTCAAGCCGATGAGCGACATGGAAATCTACGGCAAGGACGAAGTCTGGGCCTATCCCGACAAGGGCGTCGGTGACTGCGAGGACTACGTGCTGGAGAAGCGGCGCCAGCTTTCGCGCATGGGCATATCGCTTGCCGACCTTCTGATAACCGTCGTGCGCAAGCCGGACGGCGAGGGCCATGCGGTGCTGACGGTGCGCACCGACGACGGCGACTATGTGCTCGACAATCTGAACGACAAGGTCAAGGCGTGGGACCAGACCGGCTACCGCTTCCTCAAGCGGCAGGCGATCGACAACACCGGCCGCTGGGTCTCGATCCGCGGTGGCCAGCAGGTCCTGGTCGGCTCGGTTCAGTAGCCGTACGCAAACAGAGCGACTTCGGCGAAGGGTCGGCGATCCTTCGCGCTGTCCTGCCGGCGTCTCGCTATTGGCCCAGCGCCGCGCGCATCATGCCAACCCCCGACAAATCTCGCATTTCTCCGTGAACCATTTCCTCCCGGCCGACGACACATGGCCGTAGACGGAAACCAACCATGGAGACTTCAGATGACTGCACTTTTGCGCAATGCACTGCTTGCCGCCGTCGCGGTGTCTGGCATGGCCGGATCGGCCTTGGCCGATCAGACCATAAGCTGCGCCAAGACATCGACCAACGATTTGTGGAGCGGGCGCTGCTGCAGCAACGGCGACGCGAACTGCCTGGGCGGCGGAAACAACGGCAACGACCATGGTGACAAGGGCGGCCGGGGAAACAATGGCGGCGCGGCCGGCAAGAAATGATCTCATCACTGCTGAACGCCGGCGGGCTCTTCAAGTGAAGCGGACGCCGGCGCCAGCAGGAAACTCGCGCCCCACTGGCGCACCACCGCCAGCTTACGCCTGGCGACCCAGTGCCGCGCGGATCGATGCGGTGATGCGGCGCAGTTCCGCCTCGTCGAGTTTTTCGATGTTCTCGGCCAGCAGATTGGCGAGCTCGGTGGCGGCGGGGCTGAGACCCGACGTGTCGAGCTTCACGCGCGGATGCGAGGCTTCGGCCAGCCGCGCCAGCTCCTCGGCGTCATCCCAGATGACGTTGAAATAACCGATGATCTTCTGAATCAGCGTCCAGGTCGGCGCACCACGCCTTCCATGCTCCAGTGCCGACAGATAGGCGGCGCTGACACCGATGGCCGCCGCCATGTCCTTCTGGCTGACGCCGCGCTCGCTTCTGAGCGTCCGCAGCTTCTCGCCGAACGGGGTCATGCGCCCATCCTCATGCGCGCTGCCGCCGCAGCCGGATGTAGAGCGCGCCCGAACCACCATGGTTGCGGGCGGCATGGTCGTGGCTGGAGACCAGCGGCCGAAAGGCAGGCGTCGACAGCCAGGCGGGCACGGCCCGCCGCAGCACCCCGTCGCCGCCGGAGGACGAGCCCTTGCCGGTGATGACCAGCACATAGCGGATGCCGCCGGCATGCGCCCGGTGCAGGAACGAGAACAGCAGCGAATAGGCCTCGTCCTGGGTCAGGCCGTGCAAATCGACGCGGCCCTCGATCGGCAGCCGGCCCTTCGACAGTTTGTCCAGCGTCGGTTCGTCGAGCGCATGGGCGACATGCTGCGCCTTCGGCTTTGCCGCGCCTGGCTGATTGGCAATAGGCTGGGCCGGCTGCGACGGCGTTGGCCTGTTTTCAGCCGGGATATCGGGGATATCGACGGCAATCCTGCCCTTGAGCGGCTTGGCGGTGCGCGCCACCAGGTTCCACAGCACCCGGTCGTCTTCGCTGAGCTTATCCGAGCGCCGGGTCATCGATTCGCACCCGGAACGAGAACGCGCGGGATCAACGCATAAAAATCCGCCGCATGGCGCACCACGCCGGCGACCTCGCCGGCTCCATCGCCCGAGCCGGCGAAGAGATCTCCCCGCGCCGGTCCGGTGATTGCGGAGCCGGTGTCTTGCGCAATCATCAGGCGCCGGAACGGTTTTGCGTCGAACGCGGTCAGCGATGGTGCATCGATATGGAACGGCGTGCCGAATGTGTGCAGCAGGCGGTCGACAGCGATGGAGCGGCCCGGCGTCAGCGGCACCTTGGCGGCGGCGATCGGACCAAGGCCCGCGTCCTCCACATCAGCCTCGCGGAAGAAGATGTAGGAGCGGTTCTGCCAAAGGATCTCGTCTACACGATCCGGATGCGCCTTGAACCAGGCGCGGATCGACTGCATCGTCACCTTTTCCAGCGGGATTTCGCCAATCTCGCTGAGGATTTTGCCAGGCCCGGTGAAGCGCTGGCCGGATTTGGCGGCATAGGTGACACGGCGAAGCCGGCCATCGGTCATCTTCAGTCTGGCAGCACCCTGCACGTGAATGAAGAAGGCATCGACCTTGTCGGCCAGCCAGGCGATTTCCAGACCCTTGCCGGCGAGCGCGCCGCGCTCGATCTCGCCGCGGTCGGGATATTCGACCGGTCCATCCGGCGTCTGGCGGGCAAAAGCGAAGTAGGGATCCATGCCTGGCGGCCGGTTGGCGTCATCGATATCGACGAGATCGACTGGACGCGACAGCAGCGGCACCGAGAAGCGGTCCGTCCGCACCGGCGATGCCTCGACCTCGGGTTCGTAGAAACCGGTGACGAGGCCGGCGCCCCCATTCTCGGCGCGGATGTGCACGGGGATGAAATGGCGCTCGAAGAAGGCGCGGGCCTGCGACCGATTCGCCGGCGAAACAATGCGGGCCTCGGCGTAGGCCTCGGCAAAAGCGTCGAAGTCGACGCCAAGCGAACCGCTGCGATAGGGCTTGATCAGGACATGAAAGGCGGAACGGCGAAAGGCTGCAAAGGCTGCCAGATGGTCATCGTCGCCCCAGCCGGGGAGATCGGCAAAAGACCTGGCGACAAAGAGAGGCGATAGCGACACCGGAGCCTCGCCGCTTGTGCCGGGTTCAGTCTTCTTCCTCGGTGGCGACGAGCTTCCAGTTCGGATCGCGCGAGCGCGTGTCGCGGGCGAAGGTCCAGACGTCCTTGACCTCGGCGACGGTTTCGGGGTCGCCGTCGATAACGGCGCCGGCCTTGTCGCGGGTCGCCGAAATCAGCTCGCTGATGATGCGCAGCGTGACATGCGCCTCGCCGCCCTTCATCTCGGCCGAGACGATGTCGGCCTTGTCGATGCCGACGAAAGAGGACTGGATCTTTTCCGCCTTGGCCTCGCGTTCGCCGATCGCGGCGACAAAGCCGTCAAAGACTTCGCGCGACAACAGGTTCTTCAGCGTTTTGCGATCGCCGTCGGCATAGGCCATGACGATCATCTCATAGGCCATCTTGGCGCCGTCGACGAAGCCCTTCGGCTCGAAGGACGGATCATTGTCCTTGATCGTGCGCAGACCCTTGTTGAGGTCGGTGTCGGGTTTGGCGAAGGCGTCGATCGCCGCATAGGTGTCGGCCGCCGGCTCGCCCGGCAACCGCTTGCGCGGCAGCGACACGACATTTTCGGATTTCTGGGCGGCATCCTTGTCGCCGCTGCGGGCCGCCGTATAGGGGTCGAAGGGTGGCCGTTCGCTGCCGGTGCGACGGCCCAGCACATTGCGCAGCTGGAAAAAGATGACCACCGCCGCAATCAGGAAGAAAATCGTGCCGAAGTCGAAGAATCCCATATCTTCCGCCAATCAATCCCTGCCCTGTGGCCAGACCGCCGGCCCCAAAGGCCACGGTCGCATAGCGTTCAACATTCAAAGCATATAGAACGCAAGGCGCAATCATTCAAATCAAAGGCAGGCATACCTATCTAACAGCCTCAGTGCCAGCGGCGATTGCTCGCCGGCGGCCAAAACACCGAAACGGCCAAAACCATCGAGAGGGTTGGCAAGAGTTGCGCATTTCGTTCCTTCCGCTTTTTGTCCTCGCGCTACCGCTGCTGGAAATCGCCGGCTTCGTGGTTGTCGGGCGCCAGGTCGGCGCGCTGGCGACTGTCGGCCTGGTGCTGGCGTCGAGCATCGCCGGCGCGCTGCTGCTCCGACACCAGGGGTTCAGCGTCATGACGCGGATCCGGGCCGAGATGGACGCCGGCCGCGATCCGAGCCGCCAGCTCGCGCATGGCGCGATGATCGTGCTGGCGGCGATCCTTTTGATCATCCCCGGCTTCATCACCGACATTATCGGCCTGCTGCTGTTCCTGCCGCCGATCCGGGATCTCGCCTGGCGGGCATTGAAGGGCCGCGTGGTGCTGGCTACCAATTTCAGCACTGGCGGCTTCCGTGGCCGGCAACGCGACAAGACCATCGACCTCGACGATGGCGATTATTCGCGCAGCGACGACTATGCGCGCGGCCCGGACCACAACTCTCCCTGGCGCCGCCTCAAGGACGAGTAGGCAGCGTCTGGCCTGCTTCGCCCGAAGCAAGGCGGCAAACCTTGTCTTGTCATGCCGACCATGGTAGCGAACGCCCGATTTCAATTCGGTCAGCGATGCTGCCCAGGCAAGAGGACGAAGGCTTATGGCCAGCAAGGATGACGCGCCGGTCGGCGCGGCCAACGGGAACGGCAACACTGCGGCGCAGCCGTCGCTCAACGTGCTGGCCCAGTATGTGAAGGACCTTTCCTTCGAAAGCCCCGGCGCGCCGAATTCGCTGCGCGGCCGCGACAAGGCCCCCGGCATCGCCATCAACGTCAATGTCAACGCCAACCCGCTCTCCGACAAGCAGTTCGACGTCAACCTGACGCTGAACGCCAAGGCCTCCTTCGACCAGGAAGTGCTGTTCAATGTCGAGCTGGTCTATGGCGGTGTGTTCGCGATCGCCGGCTTCCCGCAGGAACACATGCTGCCGATCCTGTTCATCGAATGCCCGCGCCTGCTGTTCCCCTTCGCCAGGCAGATCATCGCCGAGGCGACGCGCAATGGCGGCTTCCCGCCGCTGATGCTCGACCCGATCGATTTCGCGCAGATGTTCCAGCAGAAGCTGGCCGAAGACCAGGCGGCGTCCAACGTCAAGGTGAGCTGAGGCATGCCTTGCAGAATTCATGAAAAGCCCGGCCTTGTGCCGGGTTTTTTGTATCGGAGGCTAGGTCGTATTCGTAGCTTGCTCTGTGGCCATCATCGAACTTCTCCGACGCCGGGATCGTTGGTGGACCTACCCGTGAGGAAGAAAAGTGGCATTTGGCCCTTACCCTTCACGTTGACCGTTCCACGCTCCTCGAACGTGTAGCTTGCTCCTAAGACGCGCTTCACTTCTGGTGTAATTTGAATGCGCCCGGGAACGCCGGAGGATTCCATCCGAGCCGCTACATTTATCGTATCACCCCAAACATCGTAGAATGGCTTGCGACGGCCTATGACACCTGCGACAGCAGGCCCGGAGTGGAATCCAATGCGAACTGCGACTTCCTCACCGAATTCGACGGTCAGGCGCCCTGCCACATTGATCATGTCCAGAGCCATGTTCGCGACCGAGTTTGTGTGCCCCTCAGCAGGAATCGGCATTCCTCCGGCCACCATGTAAGCGTCGCCAATCGTCTTGATTTTCTCCAGGCCGTGCTTTTCTGCCAACAGGTCGAATTCCCCAAAAATGCGCTCAAGGAATGCCACCAGTTCCTCTGGTTGCTTGCGC
The DNA here is from genome assembly GCF_042682145.1 of Mesorhizobium newzealandense. Taxonomy (NCBI): domain Bacteria; kingdom Pseudomonadati; phylum Pseudomonadota; class Alphaproteobacteria; order Hyphomicrobiales; family Phyllobacteriaceae; genus Mesorhizobium; species Mesorhizobium newzealandense. The sequence goes on from NZ_JBHUGZ010000002.1 coordinate 165,087, forward strand.
GCTGCGCTTGATGTGAAACCGACAACATCTGCGAAAAGAACGGTCACCGAATCGAACTTGTCCGCAATGACGCCGTCAGGACGCTCCTTGAGGCGCGTTGCTATGGGATTTGGCAGGAGGTTCTGCAGGAGAAGCTCAGACCGAGCGTATTCTCGCTGCAGGGATGCTTCGGCCGACTCCGCCAGGCGGAAGGCAACAAACGTTGTGCAGGCCAAAACTGCCTCAAGGGCGAACATCGACAAGATGAAGACGCTATCGTCAAATCCAATATCCAGCGACTCGGAAAACGGATTGCGTATTTGCGGAAGCCAAGGGCGTCCGGTGAACACCAGCGTCGGTAGTGTGAATTCAAGCACCAAGAACGTCGAAATAGCAATAAATGTAAACGCTGCAACAAGTATGGGCCGCCGGGTACCCAGTAGCAGCGGTAGAATCGGTCCGGCGGAAATTAGAAAGAAGTGTGCTCCGGCATCCCTCCCAGACAGCAGCGCCAACAGCACCACAATCGCGAACATGAAAGCCAGCAGAAGGTAAGCTGCAACGGCGTTTGAGAAGCCGTTTGTGAATGGCACCGACAGAAATAACAAACTGGCGACAAAGTTTATCGCCAGGAACCTGTCGTGATGAACGGCTCCTGCAACCATATTGAAGCCGCAGAAAAACAGACAGATCGAAGCCGCTCCCAACGCAACCACGTTTACCAGATAAACGCGCCGGCCCGATGCCACCCCATCATGCGGAATCCCTCGGCGTAGCACCGCTTGGAGGACCACATTAAACCGCATGACCAATCGACGGATGTGAGTTTTCATCGGCCGCCCAATCCGCACAAGCGCTCAGAGTGGCACCCTAACGGAAATTTCGCCTCCTATTCCATTGCTTTGCCTCTGAGGGATCGACGGGAGCGGCTCTGCCCGACCGATACATGTACTCCACGTTCCAGCCCGCGGATGTGTTGCCATTCTTCACCGCTTGTCGGTACCAGGCAATCGCCTGATCATCGTTTTGCGAAGTTCCAAGCCCGGTTTCGTACATCCAACCCAGTTCATTCTGGGCAAATGGCAGACCCTGGTCGGCAGCCAATTGCATCAGACGAAATGCCTCGTCTGCGTTCTGTCGGACGCCGCGGCCGTCAAGGTGAGCGAAACTTAGTTCAACCAGCGCCCACGGAAGACGCTGGTCAGCCGCAGCGCGAAGCCAAGTTGTCGCTTTGGCTTCATCAGCGCTAACGCCGCGGCCATTCAGATACGCATCCCAAAGGTTCAACTGCGCAGCCGGCTGGCCTTGGGTTGCGGCCTTGAGGAACCAATTCACCGCACGGGCTTCATCGCGAGCGACGCCTAAACCTTCATAGTAGAGCCATCCAATATCGTTCTCAGCCACTGCGTTCCCAGCGTCTGCAAGCGGCTCCAGCATTCTCATTGCCGCTGCATAATCTGCGCGCGCGATTGCGTCTTCAGCGTCATCTATCATGGAAGCGTGCGCGAACGACGAAACGCCGATCAATACAGCCGCAATGATTTCTCGCCGCCAGCTCATGAATGGTAGTCCTTTGACGCGGGACAACCTGGGCGCAAACTTATGGCATAGCTAATACTAGTTCGATCATGATCTCGCTCTAGGTGGTCGGTCAAGGCGCAAATGCGACCCAAGGCTTGGTCGAGGCGACGGCCGGTCCGAAGCGCAGTGTCAGCGGCGCGCGGGGTGTCCGCGCGAGTTCAGGGACGCGCTCATGACTGCGAGCCAGAAGGGCGGCATCTATATCGGCGTCACCAACGATCTCGGCCGCCGCATGCCAGAACACAAATCCGGCGAGGGTTCGGGTTCTACCTGTCGCTACGGCGTCCAACGGCTGGTTTGGTAATCGGCAATTCGCCAGAAGAACAGGCCAGGTCTCGAAGGTCTGCCCGCATAACCCCGCGCTGCCAACCAACCTCCAGCTGGTCGCTAGTTCCCAAGAACCTTCAGCCACAGCGCCTTTTCGCCGAGCGTGGCGACCATGCCGGCATGCGCGTCGCGCTCGGCGTCGGTCAGGCGCGGCGGCAGGGGCGCCGGGCGCTGGCTGATGGTGATTTCGATCTGGCGGACGTTCTCATTGCCCTGGGCCGGCGCGGTTGCGCTGTCGAGGATGAGGGCTGCCTGCTTGCCGCCGATCAGCTCGATATAGACCTCGGCCAACAATTCGGAATCGAGCAGGGCGCCGTGCTTGGTGCGCCTTGTGTTGTCGATGCCGTAGCGCCGGCAGAGCGCGTCGAGGGAATTGGGGCCCATCGGGTGCTTGCGGCGCGCCAGCGCCAGCGTGTCGACGACACGGCCATTGTCGATGACCGGATGACCGAGCCGGCCGAATTCGACATTGAGGAAGCCGACGTCGAACGTGGCGTTGTGGGCGACCAGCTTGGCGCCGTCGATGAAGGTCAGCCACTCCTCGGCAATCTCGGCAAAGGTCGGCTTGCCCGCGAGGTCCGCCATGCTGATGCCGTGAACCGCCTGCGCTTCGGCGTGGATCGCCCGGCCTTGAGGGTTGATATAGTGGTGGAAGGTCTTGCCGGTCGGAAAACGGTTGACCAGTTCGATGCCGCCAAGCTCGATGACGCGGTCGTCGCGCGAGTCAAGGCCGGTGGTTTCCGTATCGAAGATGATCTCGCGCATCGAATCAGTCCGCTCCAAGCGAGCAGAATCATGAGACCGGAACAAAATGGCAATGGGCAATACTGACGGCCTGCCGTCAGGAGCCGGCCTTGCCCGACTTATCCCCGGAGAGTTCGGCAATGATCGCCGCGACGGCGGCGCGGGCCGCATCCAACCCCTGGCCGGTGTCGATGATGAAATCGGCCCGACGGCGCTTTTCCGCATCAGGCACCTGCTTGGCCAGGATCGACGCCAGCTTTTCTTCCGTCATGCCCGGCCGCGCCAGCACGCGCTGGCGCTGCACTTCGGCCGGCGCGGTGACGACGACGACCTTGTCGACGCGGTTGCGGCCGCCGGTTTCGAACAGAAGCGGGATATCGAGGACGGCAAGCGGCGCGCCGGCGGCCCGATTGCGAGCGAGGAAGGCATCGGCATCGGCACGCACCAGCGGGTGGATGATGGCCTCGAGCCGTTTCAGCTCGGCGGCATCGGCGAGCACACGCTGGCCAAGCTTTGCGCGATCGACCACGCCGGAAACGGTCGTGCCGGAAAAGGCGGCCTCGACCAGGGGTGCAGCCTTGTCGGAATAAAGGCGATGCACCGCCTCGTCGGAATCGTGAACCGGCACGCCGGCCTCGGCAAACATCTTTGCCGTGGTCGACTTGCCCATGCCGATCGAGCCGGTGAGGCCGAGCACGATCATGGTTTCGGCACCAAGTCGGCCACGATGAGCGCGCGCAGTTCGGTTGTTACCTGCGGCTTGACGCCGAACCAGCGCTCGAAGCCGGGCACGGCCTGGTTGAGCAGCATGCCAAGCCCGTCGACGGTTTTCAGCTTCCTTGCACGCGCAGCGGCAAGCAGCGGCGTCTCCAGCGGCACATAGACGATGTCGGTGACGATGGCGTGGTCCGGCAGCAGCGCCGGATCGGCAGACAAGCCTTCATTGCCATGCATGCCGAGCGCCGTGGTGTTGACCAGCAGGCCGGCGTCGGCAAGCAATTCGCCGGTCGCCGCCATGCCATGCGCCGAAACGCCGGCGCCGAAACGATCGCGCAATTCCTGCGCCCTGGCCAGGGTGCGGTTGACGATGCGGATGTCGGCGACACCACGTTCCTTCAGCGCGTGGATGACGGCACGCGACGCGCCGCCCGCGCCAAGCACCACCGCCGGGCCGTTGCTTGCCCAGCCCGGCGCATGGTCATCGAGGTTGGCGGCAAAGCCGTGGCCGTCGGTGTTGCCGCCCCACAGGGCGCCATCCTCAAACCACAGCGTGTTGACGGCGCCGATCTCGTCCGCCGCCTGATCGCGGCGCTCGACCAGCGCGAAGGCGGCTTCCTTATGCGGGATGGTGACGTTGCCGCCCTGATAGAAGTTCGTCTGCAGCGTCGCCAGGAATTCGGCAAAGTCTTGCGGCTCTACGTCGATGGCCTGGTAGCTGCCGTCGATGCCATGCTTGGCCAGCCAGTGGCCATGGATCTTCGGCGAGCGCGAATGCTTGATAGGATGGCCGGTGACGAAGGCCTTTTTCGTCGCCTCAGCCATCGATCGCTCCGAGGTCACGAAGTTCGGCCAAAAGCGGCAGGAGCGGCAGCCCGACAATGGTGAAATGGTCGCCCTCGACCTTCTCGAACAGCTGGATGCCTTCGCCCTCGATCTGGTAGGCGCCGACGCTGGCCAGCGCCTTGGGACCGACGCGGGCGAGATGGCGGCCGATGAAGGCTGGATCGAGCTTGCGCATAGTCATGCTGGCGATGCCGACATGCCGCCACAGCACCGCGCCATCGCGGACCAGCACTGCGGCGCTGTTGAGCTGATGGGTCTGGCCCGACAGCGCCAGCAGATGACGGCGCGCGCCTTCCATGTCGGCCGGCTTGTGGAAGACCTCGTCGCCGAGCGACAGCGTCTGGTCGCACCCAAGCACCAGAGCGCCGGGCCGGCGCTCGCTCACCTCGGTGGCCTTGGCTTCGGCCAGCACAAGGGCGACGTCCTCCGGTGAAACACCGCTGTCCTGCAAGGGCGCCTCGAGAGCGCGCTCGTCGACATCGGCCGCAACCGCCTCGACGTCGACACCGGCATTGACGAGCATCGCTTTGCGGAACGGACTGCCCGAAGCGAGGATGATTGTCTCGGTCATGATTTTTCGCGCCTGACTTCTGGCACCGCCCAGGTGTGTTGAGATTCAGGTCAGGCCGGCATCACCTGAATATCGCCACGCCTAGCGCGTCTTGCCGCGCAGGGCAACGATCGCCGCCGCCGTTTCCTCGATCGAGCGGCGGCTGACATCGATCATCGGCCAGCCATGGCGCGTGCAGATCTGGCGGGCGTAGGCAAGCTCCTCGGTAATTGCCGCCCGGTCGACATAGTCGCTCGCCTCGTAGGTGCTGCTGTTGCCGAGAATGCGGTTTTGCCGGACATGCGAGATGCGCTCGGCGGTGGCGATCAATCCGACGATCAGCGGCGTCGTCGCGTTGACCAGGCTTTCCGGCACCGGCACGCCGAGGACGATTGGAATGTTGGCGGTCTTGATGCCGCGGTTGGCGAGATAGATGCTGGTCGGCGTCTTCGACGTGCGCGAGATGCCGATCAGCACGATGTCGGCATCGTCCATGTTGGCCGGCAGCTGGCCGTCATCATGCTCCATGGTGAAGTTGAGCGCGTCGATGCGGCGGAAATATTCGGCATCGAGGACATGCTGGGCGCCGACGCGGCGGCCGGCCGGCGTGCCGAGATAGGACTGGAACACGGTCAGCACCGGCTCCAGCACAGACACACAGGGCAGGCCCATGGTCGCGCAGCGCTCGTCGATGCCGCGCGCAAGCTTCTGGTCGACGACCGTATAGAGGATGATACCGGGCTCCTCCTCGATGTCTTCGAACACCTTGGCCACCTGCTTCTCCGTGCGGATGAGCGGATAGATATGCTCGATGGCGCGCGCATCCTTGTATTGCGCCGAAGCCGCCCGGCCAGCGGCGAGCAGCGTTTCGCCGGTCGCGTCGGAAATCAGGTGCAGATGGAAGAAGCTCTGGGGTTTGTTCACAGGGGGTCACTCCAGGCTGTGGGCGGCTGTGGATAAAGCGGGATGGAAAAACGCGCCGGTCACAGGCGACTGTATCAGATGGCAGTTTGTCCACAATTCGTTGTGCTGTCAGCTTCGTCGGGCGGCTGGGGACAAGTCTGGGGACGGCTTCCTTTGGCTTTCGTCTGTCCACAGGGCCGGCTTTCCCCGGCACTTCCTAACGCTTTGACTCCAGTGATGGATTCCCGGTCTTCCCCAGAACCCTACAGTTTGGAAAGAGAAGCGCGCGACAATATGCTGGCTGGTGTTTTTCAGGCCAAAGCGGGACAGGTGACAACCACCACAACCAACAGACTCTTAGAATCAGAAGAATCTTAGATATAAGAATATTTGATTATAGAGAGGCTTGGAGAAGCGAGCGCTCGATGCCCCAGAACCGGATCATGCTGGACGTCCTGAAGGGCAAGGCGGTGTTCCCTCCTCCGCTTTGGATGATGCGTCAGGCCGGGCGCTACCTGCCGGAATATCGTGAGACACGCAGGCGCGCCGGTTCGTTCCTCGACCTTTGCTACGATCCCGACCTGGCCGTCGAAGTGACGCTGCAGCCGATCGAGCGCTTCGGCTTCGATGCCTCGATCCTGTTCTCGGACATCCTTGTCGTTCCGCATGCGCTGGGCCGCGACGTGCGCTTCGAAGAGGGTCGCGGGCCGCTGCTGACGCCGATCACGGCGCCGGAGATTGCGGCTCTGGAAAGCAAAACGTTTCACGTGAATCTCGAACCGGTCTACGAGACGGTTCGCCGGTTGCGAACAAAACTGCCCGATGAGACAACGCTGATCGGCTTCTGCGGCGCGCCGTGGACGGCGGCGACCTATATGATCGCCGGCCACGGCACGCCCGACCAGGCGCCGGCGCGGCTGTTCGCCTATCGTGAACCAGCGGCCTTTCAAAACTTGCTGAAAGTGCTTGCCGATAACTCGGCCGCCTATCTCATTCGCCAGATCGAGGCAGGGGCGGATGTGGTGCAGATCTTCGATTCCTGGTCAGGCGTGCTCGATGATGAGTCCTTCGACCTGTTCTGCGTTCAGCCGGTGGCCGAGATCGTTGGCCGGATTCGGGCGGTTCATCCCGACGTTCCGATCATCGGTTTTCCCAAGGGGGCCGGTGCGCGCTACCGGACTTATCGCCAGAAGACCGGCGTAACGGCCCTGGGGATCGACTGGACGGTGCCCCTGATGGCGGCGAAGGATTTGCAGCGCTTGGGTGCGGTCCAAGGCAACCTCGATCCCTTGCGGCTCGTGGCTGGCGGCAAAGCGCTGTCCGATGGTGTCGAGGCGATCCTCGGCGCACTCGGAGACGGGCCGCTGATCTTCAATCTCGGTCACGGCATCACGCCGGAGACGCCGATAGCCCATGTCGAGGCGATGGTGAAACTGGTGAGGAGCGCGACACGCTGATGGCTCAATCGAACAACACTGGCAACACGAACAGCACCGGCCAGGCGATGATGCGCATGACCGTAGGCATTGCGGTGCTGGTTGTGCTGACGGCGCTTTTGTATTTTGCCGCGCCGGACAGCTTTTATCCATGGGCGAAAGCGATCCACATCCTTGCCGTCATCTCGTGGATGGCAGGCATGCTCTATCTGCCGCGGCTGCTGGTCTACCACGCCGATGCCGAGAAGGGCTCGGTGCAGTCCGAGACCTTCAAGGTGATGGAGCGCCGTCTGCTGCGCGGCATCATCAATCCGGCGATGATCGTGACCTGGGTTTTTGGTCTGTGGCTGGCCTGGAAAGCCTTTGGTTTCCAAGGTGGCTGGCTGCACGCCAAGATCGGGGCGGTGCTTTTGCTGTCCGCCGTTCATGGCTATCTCGCCGGCGCGGTGCGCAAATTTGCCGAGGACCGCAATGAAAAACCGGCACGGCACTGGCGAATCGTCAACGAGATCCCCACATTGCTGATGATCGCAATCGTGATCCTGGTTGTCGTCAAGCCGTTCTAGTCCATTTGGGCCTTATAAAACGCAGCTTGCTCTTTCATCCGACCGACGATAAAAGACGGGTCTTCCTTCCCGTCATGCGCCGCCCTTCGTTGCTTTCGGCCGCGCCCGGCATTTGTCGCATCCCGCCGATATTTTTCCCAAAGCTTACCCAGACTCCATCTATTCAAGGTCCGTCTATGCAAGAAATGAAACTCGCCGAGTTCAAGAACAAGAAACCGCCAGAGCTGATCGCTTATGCCGAATCGCTCGAGGTCGAGAACGCCAGCGTCATGCGCAAGCAGGAGCTGATGTTCGCGATCCTGAAGAAACTGGCCGCCCAGGACGTCGAGATCATCGGCGACGGTGTGGTCGAAGTGCTGCAGGACGGTTTTGGCTTCCTGCGCTCGGCCAACGCCAACTATCTGCCAGGTCCCGACGACATCTACATTTCGCCGTCGCAGATCAGGCGCTTTTCGCTGAAGACCGGCGATACGGTCGAAGGGCCGATCCGCAGCCCGAAAGAGGGCGAGCGCTATTTCGCGCTGCTCAAGGTCAACACGATCAATTTCGACGATCCCGAAAAGATCCGTCACAAGATCCACTTCGACAATCTGACGCCGCTCTATCCGACCTCGCGGCTGAAGATGGAAATGGAGGTTCCGACCTCCAAGGACATCTCGGCCCGCGTCATCGACCTGGTGGCGCCGCTCGGCAAGGGCCAGCGCGCCTTGATCGTGGCGCAGCCGCGCACCGGCAAGACGGTGCTGCTGCAGAACATCGCCCACTCGATCACCACCAACCATCCGGAATGCTATCTGATCGTGCTTCTGATCGACGAGCGGCCGGAAGAAGTGACCGACATGCAGCGCTCGGTGAAGGGCGAGGTCGTTTCCTCGACCTTCGACGAACCGGCGGTGCGCCACGTGCAGGTCGCCGAAATGGTCATCGAGAAGGCCAAGCGGCTGGTCGAACATGGCCGCGACGTCGTCATCCTGCTCGATTCGATCACCCGCCTCGGCCGCGCCTACAACACCGTGGTGCCGTCATCCGGCAAGGTGCTGACCGGCGGTGTCGACGCCAACGCCCTGCAGCGGCCGAAGCGCTTCTTCGGTGCCGCCCGCAACATCGAGGAAGGCGGTTCGCTGACCATCATCGCCACCGCGCTGATCGATACCGGCAGCCGCATGGACGAGGTCATCTTCGAAGAGTTCAAGGGCACCGGCAATTCGGAAATCGTGCTCGACCGCAAGGTTGCCGACAAGCGCATCTATCCGGCCATGGACATCCTGAAGTCCGGTACCCGCAAGGAAGACCTGCTGGTCGCCCGCCAGGACCTGCAGAAGATCTTCGTGCTGCGCCGCATCCTGGCGCCGATGGGAACCACCGACGCGATCGAGTTCCTGATCGACAAGCTCAAGCAGACCAAGACCAATGCGGATTTCTTCGATTCGATGAATACGTAACGGTCTGGCCGCAATCTTTCGGCCTGCGCATTGAAACCCCATTCCGGAAAGCCGGGATGGGGTTTTTCGTTGCCGGGATCAGGTCGCATTCCCGATACGGCGTGGCTGTATGCGGCAGCGGATAGCTCCGCAACCATGCGACAACTCGCATTTCCAGTGCTCGGAAGTGGCGACGTGAAAAAGGCAATCCCGACCCTGATCGGCTTTTCAGCCATCCTGACCTGGTCCTTCCTGGCGCTGCTATCTGCGGCCGCGGGCCCGATCCCGCCCTTTCAGCTGGCGGCCATAACATTCTTGCTGGGAGGGTTGGTCGGAGCGACGAGCTGGATTTTTCGTCCGGCCGCGATCCGGTCACTGTGGCAGCCATGGCCCGTCTGGGTGATCGGCTGCGCGGGATTGTGCATCTATCACTGCGCCTACTTCTTCGCGATCCAGTCGGCTCCGCCGGTCGAGGTAAGCCTGATCGCCTATCTCTGGCCTTTGCTGATCGTTGTCTTTGCTGCTTTCCTACCGGGAGAAAGACTGAAAGTTCATCACGTGGTGGGGGTGATCCTCGGTCTTGCAGGTGCGATCGTCGTCATCACCAAGGGTGGTACTGTCGGCCTGGCCAACGGCGTGATGAAGGGCCACGTCATCGCTCTGTTCTGCGCCTTCATCTGGGCCGGCTACTCCGTCCTGTCGCGCCGCTTTGGCCAGGTTCCGACCGATGTCGTGGCTGGTTATTGCTTCATCACGGCGGCGGTTGCCTTCGCGCTGCACCTGACCCTCGAGACCACTGTCTGGCCGCAGGCGCCGACACAGTGGAGCGCCATTCTCATCCTGGGCACGATTCCTCTCGGCGCCGGCTTCTACGCTTGGGACTATGGCTGCAAGCACGGCGACATCATGATTCTGGGCGCCCTCTCCTACGCCGCGCCGCTGTTTTCGGTGATCGTGCTTCTGCTGGCGGGGTTTGGTGTGTTCCACTGGTCCGTGGCGCTCGCTTGCATCCTGATCACTATCGGCGCGGTGGTTGCCGCCAGGGATCTGTTGTTAAAGCCACGGGACGCTGCGGCGTCGGCCGAGGCTTTCGCCTCGCCGAAGGAAAGCGAAGCATCCTGACCTTATTGTCGATGCAGGAGACGTTCGAGTTCTTCGGGATCGGTCACGGCAGGGAGACACACCTGCCCGGTGCAGAGCCATGCACCCGGCCTGTCGGTTGGTGGCAAGATACCGCCGGGCAGCACAGGTCGATTCGTTTCCGAACCGATTGAAACCACGATGTCGACACGACGGGGGTCAGGATTTCGATTCGTAACCGGAACAAGTTGTGGTTCGGTCAGGTCATCGATCAGCACGAGCTTCAGCGGTTCGATCGCTATTGCGCAGGCGTTGACGATGCCGGCTTGGCCATAGGCCTGCTGCGCGGCCCGGCCTGCGGCATGCTCGGCGATCTTCCAGGCTCGCTCCTGCAAATCGAGATTGCCAGTAACGGAAGCGAGCCGGACCAGCGCCTCGATGATCTGGCCGCTGGCGGAGGGAATGGCCTCGTCGACATCGCCGCGGATACGGATCGGCACGTCGCTGCTGTCCGATGCGGTCAGATAGTAGCCGGTCTTTTCCGCGTCGGCGTGCCAATGGTCGAGTTGCGCGATGAATTGACTGGCCTGCTCGACGTAGCTCCAATTGCCCGTTGCCTCGAACAGTGAAATCGCCGCGTTGGTCATGGCGGCGTAGTCGCTCGACAGGGCGGGGAATAGCTTCCTGGCGCCGAGCATCGAATGCGGCAAACGGTTGTCGCGGCTGGCGGCGCTGATATGGGCGAAGGCCTTTGCCGCGGCGTCGACCCAGTCCCGCCGCGCCAGCGACCGGCCAGCCTCGGCCAAGGCTGCAATCATCAGGCCGTTCCAGTCGGTGAGGGTCTTTGCGTCGAGCCCAGGCCTGACCCGTTCTTCCCTTATGGCGAGAAGTTTTGCCTTGAGCGGAAGAAGTTGGTCACAATCGACCACACTTTGTGCTTGCTGGGAGCGGGTCTGATGGACAACCGGCTTGCCTTCCCACCCATGCGGGCTCGACAGCGTGAAGTGCTTGAAAAACAAGGCGGAATCGTCGCCGAGGGTGGCTTCGATCTCTTCTCTGCTCCAGGTGTAGAACAGCCCCTCCTCGCCATCGCTGTCGGCGTCGAGGCTGGCGGCAAAGGCGCCGCCGTCAACACGCATTTCGCGCAGCAGCCAGTCGACCGTCTCTTCGATTCGTACCCGGAACAACTCATTGCCGCTCGCAGCATAGGCCCAGTTGCAGAAGCGGATGGACTGGGCGTTGTCGTAGAGCATCTTCTCGAAATGCGGCACCAGCCATTCGGCATCTGTCGAGTAGCGGCTGAGCCCGCCGCCAATATGGTCGTAGATGCCGCCGCTCAGCATCCGGTCGAGGCTGAGCAGGACGTCGTCGCGATGCGTCGCGTTGCCGTCGCGCAGCCAGGATAGCCAGAGTGTCAGCATGAATGGTGCATTGGGGAATTTCGGCGCCCCGCGCAGGCCGCCGAGATCGCGGTCGATCATGCCGTCGATGCCCCTGGCAAGGTTTTCCAGCGTGTCGCGGGCCAGCACTGTTTTCGCGTGTGAACCGGCGAGCCGCGCCTCGACATGCGTGGTCAGGCCGTCGGCGCTCTGGTTCAGGCTCGCCCGCTTCTCCCGCCAGGCCTTGTCGACCGCCTGCATCACCTGGATGAAACCCGGGCGGCCATAGCGCGGCTCGCGTGGGAAGTAGGTGCCACCCCAGAACGGCTTGCCGTCCGGTGTCAGGAACATGGTCAGCGGCCAGCCGCCTTGCTCGCCCATCGAGGAAAGCGCCGCCATGTAGATCTGGTCGATGTCCGGCCGCTCCTCGCGGTCGACCTTGATATTGACGAACAGACGGTTCATGACGGCGGCGACGTCGTCGTTCTCGAAGCTTTCGTGGGCCATGACATGGCACCAGTGGCAGGCGGCATAGCCGACCGAGAGCAGGATCGGTCGGTCCAGAGCCCTCGCCTCTTCAAGCGAAGCCGGCGACCAGCCCCGCCAATGGACGGGATTGCCGCTGTGCTGCTGCAGATAGGGGCTGGCTTCTTCGGCAAGCAGGTTTTGCGGAGGCAATGTCACGATGGCTTACCCGGCGGTCCATGATTGCGGGGGAAGCTAGGGCGGTTCGGGTGAGCGGGCAAATGATTTCAAGGGATTCGATTGTTGCGCTGTCGAGCGGCCGGCTTCCAGCTGGCGTCGCCGTCATTCGCATTTCCGGCCCAGAGACTCGATTCGTTGTCGAAACGATCGCCGGCGCTATGGTTAAGGATCGGGCGGCGGTTTTGCGAAAGCTCCAGGCGCCGGATGGAACCGTGCTCGACAATGGGCTGGTTGTCTTTTTTCCTGGCCCGGCAAGCTTCACCGGCGAGGATGTCGCGGAATTCCATGTCCATGGCGGCCGCGCCGTGGTGGCGAGGATGCTGGAGACGATCACCAGTTTTTATGGTGTCAGGCATGCCGAACCCGGCGAATTCACCCGCCGCGCCTTCCTCAATGGCAAGATCGACCTGGTTGAGACCGAGGCGCTGGCTGATCTCGTCAATGCCGAAACCGAGGCGCAGCGGCGCTTTGCGGTCCAGAATGCTCAAGGCGTGCAGAGTGAACTCTATCTCGGCTGGCGCCGCCGCCTGATCCATGCCCGCGCCATGATCGAGGCTGAGATCGATTTTACCGATGAGGATGATGTGCCGGGTTCCGTTTCGGATACGGTTTGGTCAGATGTCCGGACAATGATCGGCGAGATCAACCGGCACCTGTCGGGATTTCGCGCTGCCGAGATCATCCGTGACGGCTTTGAGGTCGTTATCCTCGGTGCGCCCAATGCCGGCAAGTCGAGTCTCTTCAACGCCTTGGCGCGGCGCGATGCTGCTATTGTAACGGATGAGCCGGGCACCACCCGCGACCTGCTTGAGGTGGTGCTGGATCTCGAAGGGTTGCGGGTCCGGTTGACCGACACCGCCGGACTGCGCGATGCGCCGGGGAAGATCGAGGCAATCGGCATCGAGAAGGCTCGAGCCAAGGCCGATCGCGCCGATCTTTTGCTGTTTTTGCAGGACGTTGCGGATCCGAACAAGGTTGATTTGATCTCGGCTGCGTCACCGGTTTTGCGTGTCGGCACCAAGATTGATCTGCTGGACAGGCTGTCGGCTCGCGATGCTGACAAGCGCTATGATCACACCATCTCAGTGGTTAACGGGACAGGTATAGAGGAGTTGCTGGCGGAAATCGGCCAGCGTGCAGCGAATGCTGCCGGCAATGCCGGCGATATTCTGCCGTCGCGACTGCGCCATGTCGAACTCCTTGGTGAGGCGAACCGGCATCTGCGCCGTGCGAGCGACGGCCAGTCGTTCGGGCAGGAGTTGCGCGCCGAGGAGTTGCGGCTCGCCGCTGATCGCCTGGGCCGAATCGTTGGCGCCATCGATGTCGAAGACATGCTGGACGTGATTTTTGCGCAGTTCTGTATTGGGAAATGACTCACGTGAAACAATCGCAGCCCGCTTAGAGATAGGTGGGATGACTCACGTGAAACGTAGTGGAAGATGTTGGCGCCGCCCCTCATTGCCTTGCCGGGCATTTCTCCCCGTATAGGGACGGGGAGAAATAGGTTGCCCGCAACGCCGTCGCTTCTCCTGCAACGTTGGGGGTTGCGAAGCCATCGATGACAGCGCCCCTCTCCCCGTCACTATAAGGGGAGAGGACGCCGGCAGGCAGAGTGAGGGTTGGCGCTGACCAGCAATAGATTGCCTCCTTGCGCTGATTCAGGTGAAGCATGGCTGCAAGGCCTCGTCACCTGTTTCACGTGAAACGACTCGCGGAGTTTTCTTGACAGCACAGCCTCGCGGGGACATGTGTCACTCAATCTTTTTGAGTCCAGGACGTATGGAAATGACCGATCACTATGATGTGGTTGTGGTGGGCGGCGGCCACGCGGGTTGCGAGGCGGCCAGTGCGGCTGCGCGCGCCGGCGCCAAAACTGCCCTGGTGACGCTGCGCGTCGACACGATCGGCGTAATGTCGTGCAATCCGGCCATCGGCGGGCTCGGCAAGGGTCATCTCGTTCGCGAGATCGATGCCATGGACGGGTTGATGGGCCGGGTGGCGGATGCCGCCGGCATCCAGTTCCGCTTGCTCAACCGCCGCAAGGGGCCGGCGGTGCGCGGCCCGCGCACGCAGGCTGACCGAAAGCTCTATCGCCTTGCCATGCAAGAAGCGATTCGGCTCCAGAACGATCTCGACGTGGTCGAGGGCGAAGTGCTCGACTTCGAAATCGTCGACGGGCAGCTCACGGCTGTTCTCCTGGCTGACGGCAGGCGGCTGGCCTGCGGCGCCGTGGTTCTGACGACCGGGACATTCCTGCGCGGGCTCATCCATATCGGCGACAAGAAGATCGTCGCCGGCCGCATGAACGAGCAGGCCAGCCTCGGCCTGTCGGCGACAATGGACCGTGCCGGTTTCAAGCTCGGCAGGCTAAAGACGGGCACGCCGCCAAGGCTGGATGGAAAAACCATCGATTGGGCCTCGCTGGAGAAGCAGGCGGCGGATGAAGATCCGGTGCCGTTCTCGCTGATGACCGATCGCATCACCACACCCCAGATCGAGTGCGGCATCACGCGCACGACCGTGGCGACGCATGATCTGATCCGCGCCAATCTCGGCCGCTCGGCGATGTATTCGGGCTCGATCGAAGGGGTGGGGCCGCGTTATTGCCCGTCGATCGAGGACAAGATCGTTAAGTTCGGCGATAGGGACGGGCACCAGATTTTTCTCGAGCCGGAAGGCCTCGACGACGATACGGTCTATCCCAACGGGATTTCGACCTCGCTGCCGCAGGATGTGCAGCTCGAGATTCTTAAAACCATCCCCGGGCTTGAGCACGCCGTCATGCTGCAGCCCGGCTATGCCATTGAATATGATCATGTCGATCCGCGCGAATTGCATCAGACGCTTGAGACGAAGCGGGTTGGCGGTCTCTTCCTAGCCGGGCAGATCAACGGCACCACCGGATATGAAGAGGCGGCCGGGCAAGGCCTCCTCGCTGGCTTGAACGCCTCGCGGCGCGCGGCGGGGAGCGAGCAAATCGTGCTCAGCCGCACCGAAGCCTATATCGGCGTCATGGTCGACGATCTGACCAGCCGCGGCATTAGCGAGCCCTACCGGATGTTCACCTCGCGGGCCGAATTCCGGTTGTCGCTGCGCGCTGACAATGCGGATGAGCGGCTGACGCCTGTCGCCGCGAAGCTGGGGATCGCCTCGGATTTGCGGCTGAAGCGCTACGGTGGTGTCATGCAGCGCCTCGACGAGGCGCGGGAGCTGGTGCAGGCCCTCACCTTGACCCGCAATGAAGCGGCGCGGCATGGGCTGGAGATCAATCGGGATGGCGTGCGCCGCTCCGGCTATGAGTTGCTGGCCTATCCCGGGGTCGACGTCGCCTGGCTGGCTCGTGTCGAGCCTAGATTTGCGGATATCGACGCCAAGACGGCGGAGCGGCTCGAAACGGAAGCGAAATATTCGGTCTATCTCGATCGCCAGAAGACGGATGTGGCGCAGATCCGGCATGAGGAGAGCCGCCTGATTCCGGAGACGGTCGACTTCGCCGGCGTGCCTGGGCTGTCCAACGAGCTGAAGCAGAAGATGCAGGCGCGGCGGCCGCGCTCGATCGCCGATGCCCAGCGCATGGAAGGCATGACGCCGGCGGCGCTGGCGATCATTGTTGCGCATGTCCGCCACGCCGAGAGCGCGAAGAGGCCCGAGACTGACCAAAGGCCCAATGGGACTCAAAGGATTGTTGCGTGAGTTCTTTTTCATGGGAGAGCCTGCAGGACGCGGCCGGCCCGGTTTCACGTGAAACATTCGATCGACTGGTGGCGTTCGAGCAGATGTTCCAGAAATGGAATCGCAGCATCAACCTGGTTGCGCAGTCGACGTCCGGTGATGTCTGGCAGCGTCACATATTGGACAGCGCGCAACTCGGGCGCATCGAGCCCACGGCCACACGCTGGGTCGACATAGGCTCGGGTGGCGGATTTCCGGGTCTTGTCATGGCCTTCCTGCTTGCCGAGCGCGACGCCGCCAGCATCGATCTGGTTGAAAGCAATCGCAAAAAAGCGTCGTTCCTGCAGACCGTCATCGGTCAGTTCAGCCTGCCGGCGCGGGTCGTGGCGCGCCGCATTGAAGACAGCCATGCGCTTGTTTCGACGCCACAAATCGTCACCGCGCGCGCCTTGGCCTCGCTTTCGACCTTGCTGGATCTATCAGCGCCCTGGCTGACGTCAGGCGCGCGAGGCCTGTTCCACAAAGGCCGGGATTACCGCGCGGAAGTGCAAGAAAGCGTTCACCGATGGGCCTTCGATCTGGTAGAACATCCAAGTGTGACCGACCCGCACGGCGTCATCCTTGAATTGTCCGATGTACGACCTGTCTGATCTGCTCCAGGCGACCCGAAAATGAATTTCTGGCATAGACCCATGATGAAGAATGGCCCTCGAATCATCACCGTAGCCAACCAGAAGGGCGGCGTCGGCAAGACGACCACCGCCATCAATCTGGCTACGGCGCTCGCGGCAATCGGCGAAAAGGTGCTGATCGTCGACCTCGATCCGCAAGGAAATGCGAGCACCGGCCTCGGTATCGACCGCAAGGATCGGACGGTGTCGTCCTATGACGTGCTGACGGGTGAACTGGATCTCGAAGCCGCGGCGATCCCGACGGCGGTGCCCGGCCTGTCGATCGTGCCGTCGACGCTCGACTTGCTCGGCATCGAGATGGAGATCGCCTCGGCGCCGGACCGGGTGCTGCGGCTGCGCAACGCCTTGCGCGCCTCGGCCGAACGATCGGCCGGCTTCGGCTATGTGCTGATCGACTGCCCGCCGTCGCTCAACCTTCTGACGCTCAATTCGATGGCTGCCGCCGATTCGGTGCTGGTGCCGCTGCAGTGTGAATTCTTTGCGCTCGAAGGCCTCAGCCAGTTGCTCGAAACTGTCGAGCAGGTGCGCCGTTCGATCAATCCGAACCTGACCATCCAGGGCATTGTGCTGACCATGTATGACGGCCGGAACAATCTCGCCAACCAGGTGGTACAGGACGTGCGCGCCCATATGGGCGACAAGGTCTACGAGACCATCATTCCGCGCAATGTGCGGGTGTCCGAGGCGCCGTCCTACGGCAAGCCGGCGATCCTCTACGACCTCAAATGCTCGGGCAGCCAGGCCTATCTGCAGCTGGCGTCGGAAGTGATCCGCCGTGAACGCAAATTGCGCGCCGCTTGATTGGCTGGCATGCATAATTAATAGCCGATTCGATACCGAAACGATCTGGAACAGCCAACTGGAAGTGTTATGAGCGAAGACCTTTCGAGAAAAAGACTGGGCCGTGGGCTGGCGGCGCTGATCGGCGAGATCGATCGTCCGGCCGCACCCGAAAAACCTGGTATGAGCGGCGACGGCAAGGTGCCGATCGAGTTCCTGACCCCCAATCCGAAAAATCCGCGCCGGCATTTCGGCGAAGCGGAGTTGACCGATCTTGCCCAGTCCATCCGCGAACATGGCGTGGTGCAGCCGGTGGTGGCGCGGCCTTCGCCGACGCTGGCTGGCCGCTACGAGATCATCGCCGGCGAGCGGCGCTGGCGAGCGGCGCAGCGCGCCGGGCTGACCGAGATCCCAGTCATCATCCGCGAGGTCAACGACCGCACCGCGCTCGAGTTGGCGATCATCGAGAACGTCCAGCGCACCGACCTCAATGCGGTCGAGGAAGCGCTTGGCTATCAGCAATTGATCGACGATCACGGCTATACCCAGGCCGACCTCGGCCAGGTGATCGGCAAGAGCCGCAGCCATGTCGCCAACACGCTCAGGCTGCTGAAGCTGCCGGATGTGATCCGCGACATGCTGGTCGACGGTGCACTGTCGGCGGGCCATGCCCGTACGCTGGTCACGGCGGAGGATCCGGCCGGGCTTGCCAAGCGCATCGTCGAAGAAGGGCTTTCGGTGCGCCAGGCCGAGGCGCTGGCGCAGATGCCGGCCGGCCCTACTCCAGCCAAACCGAAGCAAGCGCAAAGCACGCCGGAAAAGGATACCGATACGCTGGCGCTGGAAAGGCTGATGACCAACACCATCGGCATGATCGTGTCGATCGATCACAAGAGCAAGGGCGGCACGCTTCGTGTAGCGTATCGGTCGCTGGAGCAGCTCGACGAGCTGTGTCGGCGACTGAAGCAGGAGCGGTAGTTAGCCGGCAAATTATTGATGCTCGCCGGCCTTCCCTTCAAGGAAGAAGGAAGAAACAACTATCGCTGCGCCAGCCGGCTGCTCTCCACCACAATGCCGAGCAGCGCCTGGCGCGCCAGCGCGACGGAGAGGTCCGGCCGCCGACGCGTCTGCAGCACCGCGGTCTGCAACCGGGTCAGTGCGCGGCCGAGCGCTTCGCTGCTCCAGCGCTCCAGCGCTTTCTCCACCAGCTTGCGCCGCGAGAAAAACACCGGAGGCCGCGCCGCGGCAACGACCGAGGCTGCGTTGCGGCCCGCTGAATCCATCTGGCCACGCATGGCCTGGATCGACTGCAACTGCCGCATAGCCGAGGACAGCACCAGGAAGGGCTGGCCGCCGGACTGGCAATGGCGGGTGAAGGCGGTGTCGAAGTCGCCGACCTTGCCTTCGAGAAGCGCGTCGACCGCGTCGTCGAAAGAGGCGCCGGACACGTCGCCCGACATCGCCCGGACCTCTTCCAGGCCGATCTCCGTCTGGCCGTGGGCGTAGAGGATGAGCTTTTCGATCTCGCCGCGCGAGGCCAGCCGGTCGCCGCCGAGATTGCGGCGCAGCGCCTGCCTGGCTTCCATGGTCATCGACATGCCGGCCTTGTGCAGTTCGCCGTCGATGACGGTGTCGATATCACGGGCCTCATCGGCATAGCATGGCAGCGCCATGGCGCTATCAGCCGCTTCGACGATGGCACGCAGGCCGACGCCCTTCTTGAGATCGCCGGCCTCGATCAGGATGATGGCGTCACGCGGCGGCTCGGCCGTCAGCGCCTTGACGTCGTCGGCCAATGCCTTCTGGCCGCTGGCATTGCGCACCCAGAGCAGCCGCCGATCGGAAAACATCGGCACGGTGCGCGCCTCGTCGAGCAGCCGGCCCTCGTCGCGGTCAACCTCCGAGCCGTCCAGCCGGACCACCGAAAAGGGATCGTCGAGCGGCAGGCCGGTTTTCTCGGCAAAGGCTTTTGCGCGCTCGGCGACGAGGCCGCGATCGGGGCCATAAAGCAGGACGATGGAGATGCGCTGGTCCGGTCGGGCCAGCCAGGAATCGACCTCGAAAGCTTTCTTCTGTGCCATGGAGGTTGGTTAGCATGATGCGGGGTCGGAGTGAACGGCCTCAAGCTTGGGTTCCTCGCCCCCACGAAAGTGGGGGCGAGGAACCCAAGTCTTGAGAGGAGATTGGCGGCTTCTGCCGCAATGCCAAGGCCACGCAATCCGCCCCCAATCACCTTATCTTCCGGAAAACCCTGGGCAATCTTGCCCCTAATTGCGCATCCCCGCCCAACATCGACAAGAAATTTCGCGGACATATCTTCATCTTGTGCTGGGGAGGCTCATCGGCCGGCGCGGCCGGGACCGAGGCGTGACGGCTTGCCCGACGAATTCGCACTGGTCTGGAAGCGCAGATATGCAAATATCCTTGGCCAGGCAACATTGGAGGACAAAGGTCATGGCCGATGCTGGGATGTTGCGTTTTCACGTTCCGGAACCGGAAGTGCGGCCGGGCGGAACGCCCGACTTTTCCAACGTACCCATCCCGAAGGCCGGCTCGGTGCCGCGCCCCGACATCGATGTCGATCCGCGCACCATCCGCGAGCACGCATTCTCGATCATCCGGGTGCTGAACCGCAATGGCGAAGCCGTCGGCCCCTGGGCCGGCCTGCTTTCCAGCGACGAGCTTCTGGCCGGCCTGCGCCACATGATGACGCTGAGGACCTTCGATGCCCGCATGCAGATGGCGCAGCGCCAGGGCAAGACCTCGTTCTATATGCAGCATCTGGGCGAAGAGGCGGTGGCCTGCGCCTTCCGCAAGGCGCTGGCGCCCGGCGACATGAATTTCCCGACCTATCGCCAGGCAGGCCTGCTCATCGCCGACGGCTATCCGATGGTCACGATGATGAACCAGATCTATTCCAACGAAGCCGACCCGCTGAAGGGCCGGCAATTGCCAATCATGTATTCGTCGAAAGAGCACGGCTTCTTCTCGATCTCCGGCAATCTGGCGACGCAGTACATCCAGGCGGTTGGTTGGGCGATGGCCTCGGCGATCTCGAACGATTCGAAGATTGCCGCAGCATGGATCGGCGACGGCTCGACAGCAGAGTCCGATTTCCATTCGGCGCTGGTGTTCGCCTCCACCTACAAGGCGCCCGTCGTGCTCAATGTCGTCAACAACCAGTGGGCGATCTCGACCTTCCAGGGCATTGCCCGTGGCGGCTCGGGCACCTTCGCGGCCCGCGGCCTCGGTTTCGGCATTCCGTCACTGCGCGTCGACGGCAATGACTATCTCGCTGTCCATGCGGTGGCCAAATGGGCGGCCGAGCGGGCACGCAGCAATCTCGGGCCGACGCTGGTCGAATATGTCACCTACCGCGCCGGCGCTCATTCGAGCTCGGATGATCCTTCGGCCTACCGGCCAAAGACCGAATCCGACGCCTGGCCGCTCGGTGATCCGATCGTGCGGCTGAAGAACCATCTGATAGGGCTCGGGGTCTGGTCGGACGAGCGGCACGCGCAGGCCGAGGCGGAAATCCTCGACACGGTGATCACGGCACAGAAGGAAGCCGAAAGCCACGGTACGCTGCATGCCGGCGGCAAGCCGTCGACGCGCGACATGTTCGAGGGGCTCTATGCCGAGATGCCGCCGCATCTGCGGCGCCAGCGCCAGCAGGCGGGGGTCTGACCATGCCAAGACGGACCATGATCGAGGCCATTCGTGATGCCATGGATGTGTCGATGGGACGTGACGAACGCGTTGTCGTGTTCGGCGAGGATGTCGGCTTCTTCGGCGGCGTCTTCCGCTGCACGCAGGGCCTGCAGGCCAAATACGGCAAAAGCCGCTGCTTCGACGCACCGATCAATGAATCGGGTATTGTCGGCTCGGCCATCGGCATGGCCGCTTACGGGCTGAAGCCGTGCGTGGAAATTCAGTTTGCCGACTACATGTATCCGGCCTACGACCAGCTGACCCAGGAAGCGGCGCGGCTGCGCTACCGTTCGAACGGCGATTTCACCTGTCCGATCGTGGTGCGGATGCCGACCGGCGGCGGCATCTTTGGCGGCCAGACGCACAGCCAGAGCCCGGAGGCGCTGTTCACCCATGTCTCGGGGCTGAAGACCGTGGTGCCGTCCAACCCGCATGACGCCAAGGGGCTGCTGATCGCGGCGATCGAGGATCCCGATCCGGTGATCTTCCTCGAACCGAAGCGGCTCTACAACGGCCCGTTCGACGGCCACCACGACCGCCCGGTGACGCCCTGGTCAAAGCACGAGCTCGGCGAGGTCGCCGACGGCCACTACACGGTGCCGCTCGGCAAGGCGGCGATCCGCCGGGCGGGCTCGGCGGTCACGGTGCTGGCCTATGGCACCATGGTCTATGTCGCGCAGGCCGCCGTCGAGGAGACCGGCATCGACGCTGAGATCATCGATCTCAGGACCCTCTTGCCGCTCGACCTCGACACCATCGTCGCTTCGGTCAAGAAGACCGGGCGCTGCGTCATCGTGCACGAGGCGACGCTGACCTCCGGCTTCGGCGCCGAGCTGTCGGCGCTGGTGCAGGAGAACTGCTTCTACCATCTGGAGGCGCCGGTGGCGCGGGTCGCCGGCTGGGACACGCCCTATCCGCACGCGCAGGAGTGGGACTATTTCCCCGGTCCCGCCCGTGTCGGCCGGGCACTGCTCGAAACCATGGGAGCCTGAGATGGGCGAACACATCATCAAGCTGCCCGATGTCGGCGAAGGCGTCGCCGAGGCCGAGCTGGTCGAATGGCACGTCAAGATCGGCGACATCGTGCGCGAGGACACCGTGCTCGCCGCCGTCATGACCGACAAGGCGACGGTTGAAATCCCGTCGCCCGTCGATGGCGAAATCCTGTGGCTGGGCGCCGAGATCGGCGACACGGTGGCGATCGGCTCGCCCATCGTGCGGCTGAAGGTGGCGGGCGAGGGCAATGTGAAGCCGCAAGGCGGCGACGTGGAAGCGGTGGCCGCCGAGCCGCCGGCGAAGCTGCCGACCCCGAAGCCCGAGGCCGCCGCGCCAGCCGCGAAGACGCCGCCAAAGGCAGGCGGGACGGACGTGAAACCTGCTCCGGCAGTCGCGAAAAGCCCGCAACAGCCTTCCGTCTCCGGCGCGCCACGCCCCGAAGGCGAGAAGCCGCTGGCGTCGCCGGCCGTTCGCCTGCGGGCAAAAGAGGCTGGCATCGATCTGCGGCAAGTTGCGGGAAGCGGCCCGGCCGGCCGCATCGGCCACGAAGACATCGAGGCCTTCCTGGCGCGCGGTCCGCAGGTCGCCAGGGCCTCCGGCCTTGCCCGCAATGACGCCATCCAGGACATCAAGGTGGTGGGCCTGAGGCGCAAGATCGCCGAGAAGATGACGCTGTCCAAATCGCGCATCCCGCACATCACCTATGTCGAGGAGATCGACGTCACCGCGCTGGAGGATCTGCGCGCCGCGCTCAACAAGGAAAAGCGCGCCGGCAAGGTGGAGCGGCCAAAGCTGACGCTGCTGCCATTCCTGATGCGGGCGATGGTCAGGGCGATATCAGACCAGCCCAATCTCAATTCGCTGTTCGACGACGAGGCCGGCATCATCCACCAGCATGGCGGCATCCATATCGGCATTGCCGCGCAGACGCCGTCGGGGCTGGTGGTGCCGGTGGTCAAGCATGCCGAAGCGCGCGACATCTGGGAGTGCGGCGCCGAGGTGATCAGGCTTGCCGAGGCGGCCAAGTCGGGCACCGCGACACGCGACGAGCTGTCCGGTTCGACCATCACCATCACCTCGCTCGGCGCCATGGGCGGCGTAGCGACGACGCCGGTCATCAACCATCCGGAAGTGGCGATCATCGGCGTCAACAAGATGATGGTGCGGCCGGTGTGGGACGGCACCCAGTTCATCCCGCGCAAGATGATGAACCTGTCGTCCAGCTTCGACCACCGGGTGATCGACGGCTGGGACGCCGCCGTCTTCATCCAGCGCATCAAGGCGCTGCTGGAAACGCCGGCGCTGATTTTTGTGGATTGAGGGGTGATGGAGTTGATCGTCCCTCCCACCACCGATTGCCAACCGAGACGCTGGCTTTCCCTTCTCCCCTTGTGGGAGAAGGTGTCGCTGCAGGCGACGGATGAGGGTTGCTCCAGCTTGGCGCCGACGGCACTCCGTCCAACACCCCTCATCCGTCTCGGCGCTGCGCGCCGATCCACCTTCTCCCACAAGGGGAGAAGGGACCGCGCGCATTGGCCATCGCCGAAAGGACAGCTGATATGAAAGAAATCTCCTGCAAGCTGCTCGTCATCGGCGCCGGCCCCGGCGGCTATGTCTGCGCCATCCGCGCCGGCCAGCTCGGCGTCGATACGGTGATCGTCGAAGCCGGCAAGCCGGGCGGCACCTGCCTCAATGTCGGCTGTATACCCTCCAAGGCGCTGATCCACGCGGCGGAAGAGTTCGAGAAGGTGTCGCACATGGCCGGCGGCAACAGCCCGCTCGGCATCTCGGTCACGGCTCCCGTGCTCGACCTAGCGAGGACCGTCGCCTGGAAGGACGGTATCGTCAGCCGGCTCAACAGCGGCGTCGCCGGCCTGCTCAAGAAGGCCGGGGTCAAGACGGTGCATGGCTGGGCGTCGTTTCGCGACGGCAAGACCGTCGCGGTCGAGACCGAGACCGGCGTGCAGGTGATCCGGGCTGAGGCGATCGTCATCGCCACCGGCTCGGCACCGGTCGAATTGCCGTTCGTGCCGTTCGGTGGCCCGGTGATTTCCTCGACCGACGCGCTGGCGTTGAGCGAAGTGCCGAAGAAGCTCGCCGTGGTCGGTGGCGGCTATATCGGCCTCGAACTCGGCATCGCCTTTGCCAAGATGGGGGCTGAGGTGACCGTGGTCGAGGCCTTGCCGCGCGTGCTGGCGCAGTATGATGCGGAGCTGACGCGGCCCGTCGTCAAGCGTCTCACCGCCCTCGGCATCGAGGTGATGCTGGGTGCCAAGGCCAAGGGGACCAAGGGCGACGCGCTGCTGGTCGAGACATCGGATGGCAAGAGCGCCAAAATCGCTTCGACCAAGATCCTGGTGACGGTCGGCCGAAAGCCGGTCACCGAAGGCTGGGGGCTCGAGCAGATCGATCTCGACATGGCGGGAAAGTTCATCCGCATCGACGACCAGTGCCGCACCTCGATGCGCGGCGTCTTCGCCATCGGCGACGTCACCGGCGAGCCGATGCTGGCGCACCGGGCGATGGCGCAAGGCGAAATGGTCGCCGAGCTCGTTGCCGGCCACAAACGCAGCTGGGACAAGCGAAGCATTCCCGCGGTGTGCTTCACCGATCCGGAGCTGGTGACGGCTGGCCTGTCGCCGGAGGAGGCGAAGGCCCTGGGCGGCGAGATCAAGATCGGGATGTTCCCGTTTGCCGCTAACGGCCGGGCGATGACGAAGCTCGGCGAGGATGGTTTCGTCCGCGCGGTGGCACGCGCGGACAATCATCTGGTGCTCGGCATCCAGGCGGTCGGGCAAGGCGTGTCGGAACTGTCGGCGGTCTTTGGGCTGGCGCTGGAGATGGGCGCGCGGCTGGAGGATATCGCCGGGACGATCCATGCGCACCCGACGCAAGGCGAAGGGTTCCAGGAAGCAGCGCTCAAGGCGCTGGGGCACGCGCTGCATATTTGAGGCGGTCGCCTTCCCTTCTCCCCTTGTGGGAGAAGGTGTCGCCGAAGGCGACGGATGAGGGGTGATCCAGCTTGGCACCACCTGCGCTCCGTCCAACACCCCTCATCCGTCTCGGCGCCGCGCGCCGATCCACCGCCCTGGGCGAGTCACGGGCCTCGCCCGCCCTGCGGGCCCCACAAGGGGAGCAGGGAAGGCGGCGCCTCAGCTCGCGAGCCGGCTCACCATTTCATGCTGCGCATAGGCGCGGCCAAAACGGTTGGCGAGGAAGGCGTCGAGTGCGATGTCTTCCTGCTTGACGAAGCCAGTCGCGGGCAAAGTCCCGTCGGCCAGCATGTCGAGCACGGCGCAGATGCCGGAGGCGGTGGTGATCTGGATGGCGCTGCGCACGACGTCACCTACCCGCTTTGAGTAGATCTTGTTGGCGTAGGTCTCCTGCAGCAGGCGGCCGTTCTTGCGGCCCGAGACGGTGACGAAGACGATGACGACGTCCTGCAGCGTCGCCGGCAGGGCGCTCTCGAAGATGTCCTTCAGCACGTCGCGGCGGTGGCGCAGGCCAAGGTCGTTGAGCAGCGCCTTCATGATCGCCGCGTGGCCGGGATAGCGGATGGTGCGGTAGTTCAGCGTGCGCACCTTGCCCTTCAGCGTCTCGGCCAAAGTGCCCAGTCCGCCGGAGGTGTTGAATGCCTCGTAGGTGACACCGTCGAGCGAGAATTCCTCGCGCTCCTCGAGCGGCGGCACTTCGATCAGCTCGCCCTCGACGATCGCCTCGCAAGGCTCGCAGTATTCGTTGATGACGCCGTCGGTGCTCCAGGTCAGATTGTAGTTCAGCGCATTGGACGGGTATTGCGGCAGGGCGCCGACGCGCATGCGCACGCTTTCCAGCGAATCGAAGCGGCTGGCCAGATCATTGGCGACGATCGAGATGAAGCCTGGCGCCAGGCCGCATTGCGGGATGAAGGCGCTCTTGCCCGAACGCGCCAGTTCCTTGACCCGCCTGGTGCTGACGACATCCTCGGTGAGGTCGAGGTAATGCACGCCGGCGTTTGCCGCCGCCTCGGCGATGCGTGTGGTCAGGTGGAAGGGGGCGGCGCTGAGCACCGCGAACTTGCCGGCCAGGGCCGCTTCGAGCGCGCCCGAGGCTTCGATGTCGAGTTCCAGCGTGGAGACCGTTGCCGGCAGTTCGGCAGCAGTGAACTGTGCCGCCGAGCGGTCGACGAGCGTGACCTGATAGTCCCCGGTGGTGGCGAGCATCTCGGCAATGGTCGAGCCGATCTTGCCGGCGCCGACAACAACAATTTTTTTCATGACCGATCCCTCAAAAGCTGATTGTGCGCACAGATTGGCAGCTTGCCCGTCGAAAGGAAGCGTGGAATTGTTCGAAACGAAACTCTGATTGCGCACTATGCCGAAGGGAATCGTCGAAATGCTCAGTGAAGCCGAACAGGCCCTGCTTTCCCTGCTGCGCGACAATGCGCGCGCCTCGACCGCCGAACTTGCGCGCAAGCTTGGCGTCTCACGGACAACGGTGCAGAGCCGGATCGAGCGGCTGGAGCAGCGCGGCATCATCACCGGCTACGGCGTCCGGCTGGCGCCGGACTACGAACAGGGGCTGGTGCGGGCGCATGTGCTGCTCACCGTGACGCCCAAACTCGCCGACAAGGTGGTGCGTGGCCTGCGGGCGCTGGCGCCGGTCAGGACGCTGCATTCGGTCAGCGGAAATTTCGACATGATCGTCATCGTCGACGCGCCGTCAATCCGGGACCTCGACATGCTGCTCGACCAGATCGGCGCCATGGACGGGGTCGAGCGGACCTTATCGTCGATCATCCTGTCGACGCGCATCGACCGTTGAGCGGACTTCTGAGGAACCCAAGCTGAACTAGCGCCGCCAGCACCAGGCACTTCGCCGGCTAGTCCATGGCCAAGGGAAAGCTCACCACCACGGCGAGGCCCGGCCGACAATCCTCGAGGGCAATGGATGCGCCATGCAGGTCGGCGATGGCCCTGACCAGGCTGAGGCCGAGGCCGCTGCCCGGTGTCGACCGGCTGTGGTCGAGCCGGTAAAGCCGCTGGAACACCTTCTCGCGCTCGTCGGCGGGAATGCCGGGCCCGTTGTCGGCAACGCTGGCGACAACGCGTTCGCCCCGGCGCGTCACCGACAGCTTTATCGTCGTGCCGGGCGGGCAATGGCGCAGCGCATTCTCGACCAGATTGGCGAACATCTGCGTCAACAACTCGCGATCGCCGTGGATCCGCTCCGCCTTTTGATGCAGTTGCGACGCCGACAGCGACTTGCCGTCATCCTCGGCAACGTCTGTGTAGATCTCGGCGATGATCTTCAGGATCTCACCGAGATCGACCTCGGTGAACCGCGCCCTGCGCGCGCCGGCCTCGATCTGCGCGATGCGCAGCAGGGCGTCGAAGGTCTCGTTGATCTGCAGGCTCTCGGCATGCGCCTCAGCCAGTTCGCTGGAAATCTCTTGGCCCGACAGGTTCTTTTCCGACGCGGTGTCGAGGATCATCTGCAGCCGGTTGAGCGGCGTCTTCAGATCGTGGGCGATGTTGGCGCTGACCTGTTTCATGCCTTCGACCAGCGCCGACAGGCGGTCGAGCGCCGCATTGACCTGCCTGGAGACGATGTCGATATCGTCGCCCTTGCCGGTCAGCGGGATGCGGGTATCCAGCCGGCCATGCGAGACATCCACCATGGTGGCGGCGATGCCATCGAGGCGGCTCTGGACGCGCGAGGCGAGCAGAGCGCCGCCGGTGACCGCCAGACCAGTGATGATCAGCGTTGCCCAGCCGAAACTCATCAGCATGATCGTTTCCAGTTCCTCCGTCTCGTCGAGGCTGAAGGCGACCGTCAGATTGTTGCCGCCGATCGAGCCGGAATAGGCCCGATATTCGGCACCCGGGGGCACGCCGGGCATTTCGGCGTTGAACATCGAGAAGCCGTCGGGAAGCCCTGCCGCGATGAAATTGCCGGCCAGGCGAGTCCCGGCCGCGTCGGTCAGCGAAAACAGCTGTTCCTTCCTGGGGCTGCGCATGGAGTGGCTTTCGATGGTCTCCACCAGCTCCTTGAGATCGTTGTCGGCATAGGTCGCGGCGACGACCGCGTAGGTTTCCTTGATGGTGTCGTCGAGCCGT
Source organism: Mesorhizobium newzealandense (assembly GCF_042682145.1). Lineage (NCBI taxonomy): Bacteria > Pseudomonadati > Pseudomonadota > Alphaproteobacteria > Hyphomicrobiales > Phyllobacteriaceae > Mesorhizobium > Mesorhizobium newzealandense. Next base: position 193,270 of record NZ_JBHUGZ010000002.1, read on the forward strand.
TCGGCAAGATCGGCGCTCATCATCTGGTAGACGATGGCGCCCGACAGCACGAAGGCCAGCATGAACAGGAAGGCGAAGGTCAGAGCGAGCCGGAACGGCGTGCTGCGCAGCAGGCGGGACCATGTTCCGGTCATGGCGGTGCGTGCAGGCTGTAGCCGGTGTTGCGGACCGTGTGGATGAGCTGGGTTTCGAACGGCTTGTCGATCTTGGTCCGCAGCCGGCTGATATGGGTTTCGACGACGCTGGTCCTGGGATCGAAATGAAAATCCCAGACCCGCTCCAGAAGCATGGTGCGGGTGATGACGCGGCCTTCGCCGCGCATCAGCACCTCCAGCAGGCTGAACTCCCGCGGCTGCAGGTCGATCGGCTGGCCCTGCCGCGTAACGCGCCGCATGATCAGGTCCATCTCGAGATCGGCAACCCGCAGAACCGTCTTCTGCTCTTGCGCAGCGGGCCGCCGGCCAAGCGCGTTGATGCGGGCGAGAAGCTCGGAAAAGGCGAAGGGCTTGACCAGGTAGTCGTCGCCGCCGGCCTCGAGTCCCTCAACGCGGTCGTCGACGCCGCCGACGGAAGTAAGAAAGATCGCCGGTGTCCGGACGCCGGCGGCGCGGATCGCCTTGACCATCGACAGGCCGTCGAGGCCCGGGATCATGCGATCGGCGATGATCACGTCATAGCTGCCGCTGGTCGCCGCGAACAGCGCGTCGTGGCCGTTGCGCAGCAAGTCGCAGACATGGCCGGCCTCGGTCAATCCCCTGACGACATAGTCGGCCGTCCTGTGGTCGTCCTCGACAAGAAGAAGTCGCATGGCAGTTCCGGTCCGTTGCCGAGATCGGCGACAGGCTAGCACCGGCATGGGTTCGTTCCTAGGATGTCCACGGGCTCCCGTTCTCCGCTGGAGTCAGTCCGATTCCGCCAAGAGCTCGTCGGCCTCGTCGGTTGTGTCCTTCAGGGTCATGTGGAGGACGAGGGCGACGATGCAGCCGAGGAAGAGCAGGCTGGTAAAAATCGTGCCGAAGCCCAGGCCGCCATGTCTGGCCGACCGCGACAGCAGGTCGCCGAAGGAGGCGCCGAGCGGCCGCGTCAGGATATAGGCGAGCCAGAAGGCCAGGATGCCGTCGAGGTTGAGCAGATACCAGGCGAGCGCGATGAGGGCGATGACGCCGCCGAACAGCAGGCCGGCGGTCCGATAGCCCATGTCGAAGCTCTCGGCGACGAGGTCGCCGGCGGCAGTGCCGAGCGAGAAGGTGAACAGGATCGCCAGCCAGTAGAATATCTCGCGCCGGGTGGTGAAGATGGTGTGGATCGACAGCGTTCTTTCGCTGGCGTACCAGACCGCGAATGTCGCGGCGAGCGCGACTGAGAAGGCAATGGTCGTCGTCTGCAGGCGCACGCCGAAATTATCGACGAGGTTGTCGGTGACCAGCGTGCCGACGACGCTGATCAGCACCACCGCCAGCCAGTAGGCCCACGGCACATAGCGTTTCTGCGCGAACTGCAGGACAAGCGCGGCGATCAGGATGCCGGTCATGATCAGCGACGTGACGGTCAGTCCAAGGCTGAGTTTGACGGCAAGGTAGTCGGCCGCCGTCTCGCCCATGGTCACCGCCATCAGCTTGATCAGCCAGAAATCGACGGTGACGTCCGGGACCCTGTTGTGGCTCGGTGCGGCGTGTTGCGCATTGGGCGAGAGCATGGCGGACGTCCTGACGGATGCGGCGGAGCGGAAGCAGCATCCGTAGGCAGCGGAGTTCTCGCCCGCCTGTCCGGCGGCATACAAATTCGTAAGAATGGGCGTGGGCCGCGCGAAAGGCTTGCGAATGCCCCGCGGTGCGCCGATAGAAGGCTGGTGCCTTGCATCCGCCATCAATGTGGTGGCCCAGTGCCTGCGGGCTTGCCGGCGCTCGCTTGTCAGTGCCCCAGGAAAACGTGATGACCTCCGCTTCCCTAAAACCGGTTTTACAACCCTTCGTCCAGCGCAAGCGGCTGATCTTCGTGCGGGTTGCGGCTGTGCTCGCGGTGCTGCTGCTGTTTCTCACCAAACCGGCGCTCAGCGAAGGCTCGAATGGGCACGAAACGCTCGAATTCCTCGGCCTCGCCCTGGTGCTCGTCTGCGTCGCCGGACGGCTGTGGAGCAGCCTCTATGTCGGTGGCAGGAAGAACGAGGAAGTGGTTTCGACGGGACCGTTTTCGTTAACGCAGAACCCGCTCTATTTCTTCTCGACGGTGGGTGCGGTCGGCGTCGGATTGCTGTTCGGTTCGCTGCTGGCGGCCGTGGCGCTGGGGACTGCCAGCTTTTTCATCTTTCGCGTCACGGCGCGCAAGGAAGCCGAATTCCTGCTCGGCAAGTTCGGCCCAAGCTACCTTGCCTATGTCAAGAGCACGCCTCGGTTCTGGCCAAATCCTCGTCTGTACCACGACCATGTCCAGATGCAGTTCTCGACGCGCGCGCTCAAACGCACGTTCTTTGACGGGCTCTATTTCCTTGCGATCTTCCCGGCCATCGAACTGGTCGAGTATTTGCGGGCGACCGGCTTCTTGTTCCCAGCCTTCGTCACGCTCTACTGATCAGCGGCGCCATACCTCGCGCCCTATCTCTTTGCTTGACGCAATTCCGGACGGTTTGAGCATGATCTTTCCCGAAATCCGGATTCCACACTTCGGGATCATGCTCTAGCTGCCAAGCGGATGCGGCATGTAGCCGACGAAGCCCGCGATCTTCCAGCTGCCGCCGACCCTGGTGCAGAAATACAGCGTCTGCCATTTCAGCCTGTCGACGCTGCCGTCCGCCTTGGCGACCGAGCCGTCGAATTTCTTGTGCAGCACGGCGCGGTCGCCGTCGACATCGATGTCGCGCATGTTGGTGACGCGAAACAGTGCCTCGCGCAGCGGCTCGGCGAATTTTGTCGCCGCGGTCTCCTTGGCCTGGCGCAGCCACTCGTCGCGATAGATGTCCAGCCGCGGAAACTGCAGCCGCCACGCGTCGGCATTGCTGAGGAAATGCGCATGCATGCCGAAGAAGCTTTCAGCTACGAAATCATGCTCGACCATCGACCAGTCCTGGCCGATGAAGGCGTCGATGTCGCGCCGCACCAGCATTTCCCAGAGCGCGTGGCGATCGGCATCGCCGGCCGGAAACGGGTTCCTGTCGTAGGTCATTCTCGGTCTTCTCCGGTCTGAAAATGCGTCTGTCCGTTGCGGCTGCAAAGCAACCCGCGGGCGCGCACGATGCAAGCGCTTCTGTAAGAAAGCAACATGAATTCCTGGGAATGTTGCTTTCCAACATGGCCCCTATGAGGAACGCGCCGATCGGGGTAAATGTCGACCGAAGCGGGAGCCGCCACGGCATCCCATCCTGTCATCAGAGGAGGTCATCCCTTGCCGAAGCAGTGTTTTGGAACGTCGCATGTGCCGCTGTCGCCGGCAGTACGCGCCGGCGATCTGGTCTATGTCTCCGGCCAGGTACCCGTCGGCAGCGACGGCATCGTGGTCAAGGGCGGCATAACAGAACAGACCGAGCAGGTGCTCGCCAACGTGAAGGCAGCGCTGGCGCTCGCCGGCTGCACCCTGGACGATGTCGTCAAGACGACGGTCTGGCTGGAAGACGCGCGCGATTTCGGCGCCTTCAACGCTGTCTATGCCAGGCACTTTCCGAAAAATCCGCCGGCCCGCAGCACGGTCGAGTCGCGGCTGATGATCGACATCAAGATCGAAGTCGAGGCGGTCGCCTACCGGCCAGTCTAAAAGACTGAGCCGGCAAAACAATGAACTGGAGGTGACCTCAATGCAATTCGACCTCCTGCTGAAGGGCGGACGGCTGATCGACCCGGCGTCGGGGCTCGATGCGCCGTGCGATGTCGCCATCGCCAATGGCCGCATTGCCGCGGTCGACGCCGACATTCCGGCCGACCGCGCCGCTCAGGTCGTCGATGCCGGCGGCTGCATCGTCACGCCGGGCCTCGTCGACCTGCACAGCCACGTCTATTGGGGCGGCACCTCGCTCGGCGTCGATGCCGACCGGCTGGCCGCCAAGAGCGGCACCACCACCTTCATCGATGCGGGCAGTGCGGGTGCCGGCAATTTCCTCGGCTTCCGCCGCCATGTCATGGAGCGCTCGAAGGTCCGCGTCCTCGCCTATGTCAACATTTCCTTTGCCGGCATTTTCGGCTTCTCGCAGACGGTGTCGGTCGGTGAGTGCAGCGATCTCAGGCTCTGCGAGCCGCGCGAGGTCGTTGCGGCGGCGCGCGAGCACCGCGATGTCGTGGTCGGCGTGAAAGTCCGTTCCGGACGCCATGCCGGCGGCACCAGCGGCATCGCCCCGGTCGACCTGGCGCTGGAGGCAGCCGACCAGGCCGGCCTGCCGCTGATGGCGCATATCGACGAGCCGCCGCCCGGCCGTTCCGAAGTGCTGCCGCGGCTGCGCAAGGGCGACATCCTCACGCACTGCTTCCGGCCGTTTCCCAATGCGCCGGTGTTCGCCTCCGGCGCGGTGCGGCCGGACATGCGGCTGGCGCGCGAGCGCGGCGTCATCTTCGATCTCGGCCATGGCATGGGTTCGTTCGATTTCGCCGTCGCACGAGCCATGCTCGAGGAAGGACTGGCGCCCGACGTGATCAGCAGCGACGTGCATCTCTACTGCGTCGACGGACCGGCCTTCGACATCCTGGTCTGCATGTCGAAGCTTTTGGCGCTCGGCATGCCGCTGGTCGAGGTTTTGCGCGCTGCGACGCAGGCGCCGGCGCGAGCGATCGCCAGGCCTGATCTCGGCACGCTGGCGGTCGGCACCGTCGGCGACGTCGCCGTGCTCCGGCAGCGCCCGGGCCGCTTCACTTTCGTCGACGCGGTTGGCGCTTCGCTGGTCGCCGACCAGCGGCTGGTCTGCGAAGGCATCGTCATCGGCGGCACCTGGTGGCCGAACGAGGCGGCAAACGATCTCAGCGAGACCGAGCGTTTCGAGGCACATGCGCACCACACCCATGTCGAGGTCGCGGCCCGGCACTTCGGACACCGGCATGAGTGACAGCTGATCTCCGACCTCGTGGGGGAGATCACCTTACGACCGGCCGGAGTTACTCGGCGCCCCATAAACCGGCGTCGCGATGCCTTCCATCCGTGCCTTGATCTGCAGCGCCACGTATTTCGAATAGAAGCGCGACAGCGCCAGGTTGCCGCCGTGGAACCACAGCGAGTCTTGCGCCGTCGGCTTCCACATGTTGCGCAGCTCGCCTTGCCATGGGCCGGGGTCGCCCTTCACGCCCGAGCCGAGCCCCCAGCACGGACCGACCTTGTCGGCGACCTCGCGCGAGACGATCGCGGCCACCGTCTCGTTCATCGACTGATAGCCGGTGCAAGAGATGATCGCGTCGGCGGCCAGCTCGCTGCCATCCTCAAAGAGAATTCCGGTCGGCGTCAGCGATTTGATGGCGACGCCGCTGCGGACGCCGATCTCGCCGTCGATGATCAACTCGGAAGCGCCGACGTCGATGTAGTAGCCGGAGCCGGTGCGGTAGGCCTTCATCAAGAGCCCGGTCTCGTCGTCACCGAAATCGATGGCGAAGCCGGCGGCGCGCAGGCGGTCATAGAAGGCCGCGTCGCGCGCCTTGATGACCTCGTAGAGCGCCCGCTGGCCCTTGGGCACCAGCGCGAAGGGCGTCGAGGCGACGATCATGTCGGCCTTCTCGGTGGTGATGCCGCGCGCCAGTGCGTTTTCTGAGAAGATCTCGAAGCCCACTTCCATCAGCGTGTCCGATTTGACCACCGTCGTCGGCGAACGCTGGATCATGGTGACGTTGGCGCCGCTCTCCCAGAGATCGACGCTGACATCATGCCCCGAGCTTGCCGCGCCGATGACCGCGACTTTTTTGCCGCGAAATTTCTCGCCGCTGGAATACTGGCTGGAATGCAGCAACTCGCCTTTGAACGTGTCGGCGTCTGGCAGATCGATCCGCCGCGGCGCACCATAGGCGCCAGTGGCGAAGACGATGTGCTTGGGCTTCAGCGTGATGTGGCGGCCGACACGATCGACGACGACGGTCCAGACCTTTTCGGCCTCGTCATAGGAGGCGCTCACGCACTTGGTGGCGACCCAGTAATTGAGCTCCATGACGCGCGTGTACATTTCCAGCCAGTCGCCCATCTTGTCCTTGGGCGTGAACACCGGCCAGTTTTCCGGAAACGGAATGTAGGGCAGATGGTCGTACCAGACCGGATCGTGCAGCACGAGCGAGCGGTAGCGGTTGCGCCAGGAATCACCGGGCCGCGCATTCTTCTCGATGACGATGGTCGGCACGCCCAATTGCCTGAGCCGCGCGCCCAGCATGATGCCGCCCTGGCCGCCGCCGATGACCAGGCAGTAGGGCTGCTCGTCGCCGCCGAGGTCGCGCGTCTCGCGCGCCCTCGCCTCCGACCAGGTCTCGCGGTTGGGGTCGGCCTTGTGGCGCACGCCCAGCGGCCGCGCCGCTCCCTTGCGCTCCTCGAACCCCTTCAGGTCGGTCATCGCGGTGAACAGGGTCCGGCAGCGGCCATCGCGCAGGCGCATGACGCCCTGGCCTGAAGCGACCGCCGTTTCGAAGCTGAACCAGGCCTCGATGGCGCCTTCGTCCGAGGTCGCCTCGCCGGTCAATTGCCAGGCCGTCGGCTTTGTCACCGCCAGCGTCGCCGCCAGCATGCCGGCGATCGCCTCGCGGCCTTCCATGGTGGTGACGTTCCAGGTGAAGGTCAGAAGGTCGCGCCAGTAGCAGTCGTCGACGAACAGGTTGCCCGCTGCCGCCACGTCGCCCGCTTCGAGCGCACGGGCAAAGGACCCGAGCCATGCGGCTGCCTGTTTCGATGGTGCCATGTCGAGCATTTCTTCCCTCTTTTTGCATGCTCCCAATCCGTATTGGGACCGTCAATTGTCAAACTCGGCAGCGCCCCCGCTATTCATGCCTCAATCCCCGAGCGGTTCCATTTCCTTGCCGGTGCGGTGGATCTGGGCGTTGTACTTGATGCGGCGCACGGTTTCGCGGGCCGAGCCGTCGAGCCTGTAGGCGGAAGCCACGGCCAGCAGGTCGATCGCGGCCAAAAAGGCATAGCGCGAGGCCGTAGGCTTCAGTGTGTCGGGATATTCGGGCACCGCGACCGTCAGCCGGACGTCGCAGGCGCGCGCGAGTTCGGTGTCGGGCGCCGTCACGGCGATCGCATTGGCGCGGTAGTGCTTGGCGAGTTCGACGGCCTCGATCACCTCGCGCGTGCGTCCCGTCGCTGAAATGGCGATCACCAGGTCGCCCGGCTTCAAGGTCGAGGCGGTCATGCGCATCAGATAGGGGTCGCACTGGGCATTGACCGTGATGCCGTAGCGAAACAGCCGGTACTGGGTTTCCTGTGCCAGCGCCGAAGAGCTGCCGCCGAGGCCGAACACGGTGACCTGGCGCGCCTTGGCGATCAGCTCGGCTGCCTTCCGCAACTGTGCCGGATCGAGCTGCCGCTCGGCTTCCTGCAGCGCCCGACGGGCCTCGCCGAACACCGCGTTCCAGAACGGCATGCCGTTGTCGCCGCTGGTTTGCGGCGGCTTGCTCAGATAGAGCGCGCCGACGACGAGGCTCTGCGCCAGCTTCAGCTTGAAGTCGCGCACGCCTTCGCAGCCGATGGCTCGGCAGAATCGGGTCACCGTCGGTTCGCTGACCCCGGCGCGCTGCGCGAGTGCGGCGTTGGAGGCGTCGACGGCGTATTTGACATCGTCGAGCACGACATCGGCGACGCGGCGTTCGGCTGGGCGCAACTCGCTGTAGGAATCCTTGACCAGCGAGATGATGTCGGGGATGCGCCGGACGGGCTCGCGGCCCTCCGCCTCGTAGTTTGGAACAGGCCCTTCCTGGCTGCCAGCTTCGCTCATGAAGTGCTAGTCTTTCCCTGGGTTGCGAGGCTCACGTCTTAGCATGCTTGCAGGCCATGGCTCCACGTGCCTGCCCCCCGAACAACCCGCCCTCGCTAGCCGATCGTCTCCAGCCGCCTCGGCAAGCGGTTCATGGCAACAGGTCCGTCCGGCGTGATCAGGAACTGGTCCTCGAGATTGAAGCTGGCGAGGCCGTCGATGTAGAGCGGTATCTCGAAGGCCAGCACCATGCCGGCTTCGATCACGACTACGCTGTCAGCCGCAATGAACGGCCATTGCTCGGAAAACACCGACTGGCCGACGCCATGGCCGAAATGGCCGCGGCGGTAGGAGTGCAGGCCTTGCCGGGCCAGGCTCTCGGTGGCGACGCGATGCACGTGGGCGAGCTTATTGCCAGGCACGAGGGATGCCAGCCCATCCTCGAAGGCCTGCTCGGCGATGGCGTGCAGCTCGGCCTGTTCGGCGGATGGTGGCCCGAAAATGAAGTTGCGCGACATGTCGGAAGCGTAGCCGCCAACCGTGCAGACCATGTCGCACTTCAGCGGATCGCCAGGCATGGCCTTCGCATCGGTGCCTTTGGCCCGGGCGCCCAGCGTCACATATTCAGCCGTCGTCACCGGATGCGACAGGCCCGCCGCAGCCGTGGCGATGCCCTCCCGGTAGAGGGAAATGAGATCGGCCTGGCGCATGCCGGCCATTGCATCCACCTGCAGCCGGTCGAGCCCGGCTTCCGACAGGATGATGCCTTGCTGGAGCAGGTCGACCTCGCGTTGCGACTTGACCGACCGCAACCGATCGAGCGCCGCCGAACCGTCGACCATCGAACAGCCCGGCAGCATCGCCTGCATGGCTGAGAAATCGGCAGTGGCAATGAAGTCGAGATCGACGCCGATCGTCGCTCGGTCGAGCCCGAACCCGGTCAAAATCTGCTTCAGCTCGCGGACGGAATTGGCCAGCTCGAACGTCGCCGGCCGGGAAAAGTCGGGCGAACGGCCAGAGGATGCGAGACCGGCCTCGATGCGTTGTGCCAGCAGATGACCGGAGGTCGAGGCGTCGAGCGTGGCGGATTCGATCCAGATCGGGTGGCTGCGGACAACAGCGTCGGGGAGTGCCGCTTGCAGCGGTGCCGCATTGAAGTCCGCCACCACGACGCCGATCGGCAGCTCTTGCCGGGCCGGGATGACCACGAAGCCGGCGCCCGCCCGCCGGAACAGTCCCGCCGGGCCGATCCAGGCACCGGTCGCATAGTGGAATGCCTCGGGCGCGCAAAGCACCAGCGCCTCGATGCCGGCGCGCTCCATCAGTTGAGCCGCGCGCTCGCGGTCGACAAAGCCTGTCATGAATCGTCTCCGTCCGAAGCGGTAACGGAGCACTCCGGGTGTAGACAATCAAGCGGCAAGATGCCGGGCAAGCGGCTGCTGCGGGACGCGCATCCGGCGGACTGACAGGCGGCTGGTCGGCGGGTTGCGTGACGGCTGCCAGGACAATCGCTTCAGGTTATGCACCCGCCCATTTCCAGACGTGCCCGGCAGGGCGATGAGGGGCGGCGCCAACTTTCGACAATTGGTGGTCTCCGCCACAAGTTGGAAACTGTCGGTTGCCAGGCGACGCCCAAGTCAATTGGCCGGAGCAAACTTCAAAATACAGCACTGCCTGTCCTTTTATGCGTGCTAGAGACGCTGTAGTACTTTGTTCCTGCGCGGAATTGTTTCCAGAACAAGATCAGCGCAGCAAAACGGATTCCGGCCTTCGGGGTCCGGCAGTGGCGGCCTGAGCGGCTTGCGGGAGAAGGGACGGACGGATGGCAGAGACTGGCGCAAAGACGGAAGCGGCAAGCGAAGCGATGCCGTTGTTCTATTCCAGGCCGGAGGCGCTCAACCCGGTGCGGCACGGCTCGCTCGGCCTGACCGCGCGCAGCAACTTCGGCTTTGCCCGCTCGGCGCACGCCATTCCGGTGGTGGCGTCGGAAATGCCGGCGGCGATGCGCTCCTACCCGATCGTCTTCATCGGCCCGGCCAAGGCACCGGTGATCATCACCGGCGTGCGCCAGGACGAGAACCTGTTCGTCGGCGCCGACGGCAAATGGACCGGGCCGCACTACATCCCCGCCTATGTCCGCCGCTATCCCTTCATCCTGGCCGAAGACCCGAAGGCGCCCGGACGGCTGACGCTGTGCGTCGACCGGGCAAGCGACCGCGTCGTCGACCAGTTGCTGGCGCCGTTCCGTGACGAGACGATGCTGCCGTTCTTCGCCGGCACCGAGGCGACCGAAGCGACGAAACAGGCGCTCGCCTTCTGCAACCAGTTCCAGATCGATTTCAACGCCACCCGCGCGATGGTCGAAAGGATCGACGCGCACGGCCTGTTCGCGCCACGCCAGAGCAAGGTGACGCTCGAGGGTGGCGAGGTGCTCAACCTCACCGACTTCCAGGTGATCGACGAGCCGGCCTTCAACAAACTGAGCGACGAGGCATTCCTCGATCTGCGCAAATCAGGCGCGCTCGGCCTGCTCTACTGCCACCTCGCCTCGACCAACAGCTGGACCTCGCTGGTCCACCAGGCATCGCTGCGGAAGGTGCGGCTGCCGGCGGGCTGATTTCTCGCTGGCCCTCAAGTTCGTCTGTAACAAGGAGGCGAAATGAAAGACTTGAGGGCAGCTGCGGAAGCCGCGTGATCGCAGACATCATGAAACCCGGCAAGATCTTGCCGGCATGAGAGCAGAGCCGCTGATGCCGATGTGACTTGTGACTTTGCGGGTCATCACAGCGTTTTTTGGAGGCGGTTAGTTTTATGACACCGTAATAGTTCCAACATTAGAGTCACTTATGACAATTTCATTTAGTTTTGTATTCTTGATTATAACATAGTACTCTCCGAGTAAAGCATCAGCTTTTGCGCTAACTTTGAAGGTGATAGTTATATTATCTATGATGGTTATGCTTCCGTGTACTTTCAGATGCGCCGTGATGGCTAAGTTGGCAGCATAAACAAAGCCAATTACCAAGTCTTTCTTGTCGTCGAACCAACCAGTATCTGAGGGGTCTATCGTCACACTGACCGTAACCGGATCTCCGCCTCTGACAGCATTCCCTTCAGGTGTCTCAACACGCACTATAACTACACTTGCCATGGTCCATCTCCCTTCGGCATTCTCAATTATCGATCGGAAACGCTAGAGCCGGATGACTTCAGGTCCGAATCTACCTGAAATCTGAATCCGCCTCTAAATCAAAGAGATAGAGCATGATGTCGTCCGAAAACCGCTTCACACTTTTCGGCATCATGCTCTAGTCCAAATCGCCGCGCCCGCTGCGGTTCATGGCGCCACCGGACCGTCCCATCGCACCGCCGGACCTGCCCATGGCGCCGCCAGATCGCCCCATCGCACCGCCGGATCTGCCCATTGCTCCACCCGATCGACCAAACGAACGCGGGTCCAGCTCTGCACTCAAGAGGACATCTTCGAGCGTTTCCGGTGTCGAGTTCCAGCCGCATTGTCAGGTCACTCTTGTCGTAGACCCAGACCTGCATTCCGCGCGCAAACGAGCCTATCTGCGATGACAGTCCGGTATAGGCAGGGTCGCTTGGACCGCGGCTCATGACCTTGAGATCGGTTTCGGTCGGGGCTGGATAATCAACGACAGTTCCAGGCCCATGGACAAGAAGTATGGTCGGTCGGGCCAGCTCGTAGAACTGCGCTTCAAAGGTGAACGCATAAATCCTTGCCAGCAGGCTACCGGAGGCGTCGATCTGGCTCTGCAGGAATCTATTGTTGCCAAGCCTTGGAGGCCGCCCCCCATCGATCCTCTTCGTAAGCTTCAAGTCTTCAAGAACTCGACCGAACAAATGTATGGCTGAGCTACTTAGGATGGTTTCAGTTACCATAGATCACCCCATCTTCTGCATGCCGATCAAAGATCGGCGCCACTTCTGGACATCCAGTATTTCTCGAAATAGCTCATATCCGGCAGACGCGCCTGGTCCCGTGGACGAACGATTCGGCCCTCATGGACATGGCTCTTTCGGCCTGACTTCGTCAGGCGAGGCCCGGCACGGTAGCGAAAAATCCCTCTCCGGTCGAAATCCCGGAAGATGATGCTTGATAGTTCTCCTCCGGTCATACTGTCGTCGACCGCGAGCATCGTTCTCGCCACGTCACCGTAGTCCAGGAAATCCGGGGCGAGAGCCCACAGCGTCTCGGCAAGAAGGGTACCCACGATATCCCGCGCGTCGAGCAGCGCGTCGACGAAACCTTCTGGATTGCGAGCGAAATCGCGGTCGAAGACTTCCTGGACCGGCTGCTCCGCAGCTGGGTCGATCTCGGCGAGGTCGGCAAGATCTTCGGCCTCCGGCGAGATCAGTCCTCGAGCCACCAGGCTCTCGTGAAAGACATCGACCAGAATGTCGAAGATGGCGCCCGTGAGGGGTTGTGACAGTGCATGCTCGTCGGTCCAGCCGTCCGCAAAATCGGCCATCGTCAGTTTGTTGTTGGCTTCGCGTATCTGGCGGTGCGGCGAGAATTCCGAGAAGCGAGAGAGTTGGTTTGCGATGTAGAGATTGCCACGCGTCTCCGTCAGAACATTTTCGATCACGGAGGGAAAATGCATGGCCGCGATCAACGAAACGCAGTCGGAAAAGGCCTCCTGAAAGCCCAGATATTCGGGGAACTCAGCTCCCGGGTTCGGTATGCCGAGGACGCTGTAGACGAACGCATGGCCAACCTCGTGCGCGATAATATCGAAGTCGAGGCTGAAGGGGAGCGCGCGTCCGTCTTTCAGGAATTGGCTGCCGAGCTCGAGGAAGCCATAGCCGTATTGGGCGTTATCCCAATCCGGCAGGATCGAGATTTCCAGACGGTCGTAGTGATCGCGGAAATGCCAGGTGAGCGGCTGGCCGATGTAACGCTCCCAAACGTCGAGCGTGAAGCGCACGCAACCGAACGCGTGCGCTGCTTCGAACCCGGGCGTCGAGGGCTGATAGTGATCGAAATTGCCTTCCTCGTCGGGAACGGCCTGATCGAGGATCGCTCGCGTCCAGGGCGGCAGGGAGATCAAGGGCGTGCCCAACGGGCCGTGGTTGACGCCATAGGGCCGCGTCTTGTCGACCGGCTCGACGACATACATACGATCGTCGGATGGGCCAGGTCCGACGCTGCCTGGCGGGGACGAAACCGTAATGATCTCAGGGCTTGACGTAGGGTCTTCGAACGGAGGCTGAACGAACAACCTGAACCGGGTACCCATTCCCCCACCTCTCGGTTATATTAGTAACCTAACATAATATCAGTGGGATGGCGAGGACGTTGGTTGTCAGGTTAAATCTTCCTGAAGGCCGGTTCTTGATTTGAGGCAATTGCCTCAAGAACAATGCGTATCGCTACTGCAGGAGCTGGAGCAATTTCTGGTAGCGGGGATGACTGCGAACAGAGGCGAAATCGGAATCGTTCTTGAACCAGAGTCTCATCTCGGCGCCAGCCTGCGGCAGCCACGCTTCCAAAAGGTCGATCGAGCGTTCGAACTCCCCCAGCAACGCATAGGTACAAGCGGCGTTGTATTGGACGTTGATATCGCTGGGGTCGATCGCCAGAGCCCGGTCAAGCCATTTCGCCGCCTTATCGCGTTCGCCAAGGAAGGCCAGCACGATAGCCCCCAGGCAGGCACAATTGGCGTTCTCCGGATGCTGACGGAGTTCCTCCTCGGCTCTCTCCAATGCGATCCGCGCATAAAGCTCCGCGTCGTTCTGTTGGCCGAGCGTGCGGAACACGTTCACCAGCATGACCGGTGCACCGTAGTCGGTCGGTTTGATCTCCATCGCGCGTATGAAGTACGTCGCGGCGAGCTCGAACTGGCCGCCGGTTACGCAGAACTCGGCATAGTAGCGGTTGGCCTCGTGGCAATTGGAGTCGAGCGTGAGAGCCTGTTCGAACGCCGCCGCGGCCTCGGAACGGCGGTCGGCGAGGGACAGGGCAAAGCCCCTGGCTGAATGCGCCTCGGCCAAATTCGTGTCCAGAGCCAGGGCCTTGTCGGCGGTCGCGAGAATGTCGTCCACTTGGATCGTTGAGCCGTAGATCGACTGAAGGCGTACGTCGCAGACCGCCAAGCCTGCATATGCGCGGGCATATCCCGGATCAAGCTCGATGGCCCTGATATAACTTTGTCGGGCCATCAGGTGGTTCGCCCTGGTCGCGATGTGGCTGTAATCGCGGCCTCGAAGATAATGCGTATAGGCTTCCACATTGTCCGTCGGCGCCAGCTCAATAGCCTTCTTCTCCTCGGGCAGGAGCCTGACCCTGAGCTGCGCCACGACCGCCTTGGCGATTTCGTCCTGCACGGCGAAGATGTCGGTGAGGTCGCGGTCGTAGCGGGCAGCCCAGACGTGTCCGTCTGTGGCGCCCTCGATCAGCTCGGCATTGATCCTGACCCGGTTTCCCGCCTTGCGGACGCTGCCCTCGACAATGTAGCCGACGCCAAGCTCCCTGGCGATGCGTTCCATCTTGTCGGTCCGGCCCTTGAAGGCGAAGACCGTATTGCGGCTGAGTACGAACAGGCCGGAGACGTTCGAGAGGTCGGTTATGATATCTTCAGTGATGCCGTCGCTGAAATACTGCTGGTCGCGATCATTGCTCAGATTGGCGAAGGGTAGGATCGCCACCGACGGCTTGTCGGACCGCACCAGCGTCTGGACGCTCCTGGCCGCAATATGCGTCTCGACATGGGGGACGCCCTGGCCCCAGTTGGCGAAATAGACGTGCACCGGCTGAGCAATGTTCTTGACGGTCATGGCGCCCTGATCGGCGAAGTCGACGCCCAGCTTGTTGCCGACCGCTTGGCGAACCGCTTCCGAGCAGGCGATGCCGCCGGGTATCGCGAGGCCCTGCAGCCGCACTGCAAGGTTGACGCCGTCGCCATGGAAATCATCGCCGTCGACGATGATGTCGCCAAGGTTGATGCCCATGCGAAACTTGAAATGCCGGTCCTCGGGGATGCCGGCGTTCCGCTCGGACATGCCGCGTTGGATCTCGACCGCGCAGCGCGCCGCATTGATTACGCTGCCGAACTCCACCAGGAAGCCGTCACCCATCACCTTGAAGATGCGCCCACCGTGCTTGGTGACGGTCGGATCGAAGAACTCCCGTCGATGTTGTCGAAGGAGATTGAGCGTGTGCTCTTCGTCGACCTCCATAAGACGGCTATAGCCGACCACATCTGCGGCCAGGATCGCCGCCAGCCGACGCTCAACATGCTCCTCGGACATGTCGTCTCCTGAAATCGCAGACAGTGGTTCTGCCTGATTTAGTTCTATCTGATTTACCTGCCCGGCGCCAACGCCACCCGCGCGATGATCGAAAGGATCGACGCGCACGGCCTGTTCGCGCCACGCCAGAGCAAGGTGACGCTCGAAGGCGCCGAGGTGCCCACGCGCGCGTCAATGTCAGATCCGTGGGAATGGCGCGATCGTCTACGAGCCGTTCTTCTACGAGGGAGGGCTCGCAACATGCTGTCGAAGCGGCTCAGGTGAGCACGTCAATCCGAAATGCCTGCTTTCCGCAGCCCCTCGAGCCAGTGCTCTACGTTCTCCTGCCGACGATATGGAGAGTCGCGCTTGTAATCAGACAGAGTGAAACCTGGCTTCCGTTCAAGGCATCTGGCCCAGGCCAATCGCGCCTCTTCGGTGCGTCCTAGCTGGCCCAAACATGCAGCCATATTGGCGAATCCGCGATCATAGTTGTTGTTATCCCAGCGGCGGAACGACTGCAGTGACGCCTCATAGTCGCCGAGCAGATAATGCGTAAATGCGAGCAGCTCGTGGATATCGCGGTCTTCCAGTGGATTGAGCCGTCGCAGCCGCTCGCCTATCTCGCGGGCCTTGACGAGTTGACCGTCCCAAAGGGAGATGTAGCCAACCCAGTTGAGTGCCATCGCATTTGTGGGTCCGAGCACGAGCGCGCGTTGCCAATGGGTCTCAGCAGTCTCGAAGTCGCCTTTCCATGCATGTAGAGCGGCAACAACCGCCTCTGCGAGTCCGCTGGCGTCGCCGAGTTCAATCGCCCGCAAGGCCGACTGCATCGCCAACGCTTTCAGACCTCCGTCGGCCCTGAAGGCAGAGAGCGTCGCGTAGGCGTCCGCGAGGCATGCATGCGCCCGCGCCGAATCAGGCTCCCAGCCAAGAGCCAGCTTGAAGAACTCGACAGCAGCGACGGTGTCGTCTTCCGTAAAACGGTGCGTAGCCTCGAGTCCGCGCAAGAATGCGTCATAGGCACCAAGGCTCGTTTTCGTCTGTCGGGTCCGGGCGATCTCCGCAGCTCCGACCTTGCCGACCAACGCCCAGGCGATCCGTTCTGTCACCTCGTCTTGCACGGCGAAGAGGTCGTCGATGCTTCGATCATAACGCTCAGCCCAGACGTGATTGCCGGATGATGCTTCTATTAGCTGCGCCGTGATCCTCACCCGTGCTCCGGCCTTCCGAACGCTTCCTTCGACGACGTAGCGTACGCCGAGCTTCCTCCCGACCTCGGTAATACTTACGGACTGCCCCTTGAAAACGAAGGAGGAATTGCGAGCGATTACGAACAAGGTCTGGCTACGGCTAAGTTCCGTGATGAGGTCCTCGGTTATTCCATCCGAGAAGTAATCCTGCTCGGGGTCCGCCGACATATTGGTGAAGGGAAGCACGGCCACCGACGGTTTGAACGGGAGCGGCAAATCCTCCGCCGAATCGATAGAGCGAGGAGCTTCCGGTCCCCGTTGTCCCATTTGGACCTGGTAAGCACGAACAGCCCCGGCGATGTTCTTCATCGCCTGCTCACCGAGATCGACGAGCTCGTAGGCAAGCTTTCCTTTCACGTGCTCGTAGACACTGCGGCCAATGACAACGCCTCCGGCCTCGCTGACTTTTTCCAGCCTGGCAGCGACGTTTACGCAGTCACCGTGGATGGTCGTATCATCCAGGATAACCTCGCCGGCGTTGACACCCATTCTGAAGGCCATGCGCCTTTCTTCGGGAAGGTCATCATTGCGTGCCGCTATTCGCACTTGAGTCTCGACTGCACACTGCAATGCATCGACGGCGCTGGGAAACTCGATCAGCAAGCTGTCGCCTGCCGTGCCGACCAGCCGACCATTGAATTGCGCAATCTTCGGATCGATCACCTCGGCGCGCAGTGTCTTTAGGTGCAAAAGGGTTCCGGCCTCGTCGGCCCCCATCAGACGCGAGTACCCGACAACGTCCGCAGCCAGGACCGCCACGAGTTTCCGTTCCGGCCGCGCCACTCTGCCTCCCTACCCAAAGATGTCGGGTTTCCCTGGAGGGTACCACCGGAAGCCCCGCTTCTCTAGCGAAACCCCACGCCCAGGGCCTTGCGGAAAGCCAACCGGAACATCGATGAGATCGGCCGCGCCGTCGGCTATGAGTCGGCGCCTTCGTTCTCGCAGACTTTCACCCGCCTCACCGGCCAAGCGCCTGGCCGCTATCGCAGGAGCCTGCAATCGTCCGATGTCAAACCAACGATCCGCGTGCCTGACCGGCAGTCTCAAAAACGAAAAAGCCGCGGCGAACCGCGGCTTTTCGATGCTTGATTCCCTGGAAGGAAACTGGAGCGGGTGAAGCGATTCGAACGCTCGACCCCAACCTTGGCAAGGTTGTGCTCTACCCCTGAGCTACACCCGCTCACACGGCGTCTTGGCCGCAAGCCGGGCCTATATGGCTGAAGAGCGCGGCGATTGCAACAGGGAAATGTCAGGCTTTTTGTAACGCGGCAGGCGGCACCGGCACCAATGCATGTCGCCCAAAAGTGGCTCCGGTTTTGGGAGAACGACATGCATAAAAACAAAGAGGCTAAAGCGCGTCGCCTGGATCCGTTCAAACGCGACGCGCTTTAGGCGGCGGGCGCGCTCGCCGGGATGTCGCATGACGGTCTTGTGTCGGCCGCCCCATTGGCCGTAAACGGCTTGGCAGGAAACGGGACGAAGTCAAAACCGATGCCGAAGACCGAAGCTGAACTGATGGGATTTCTTGCCGAACTCGGGATCGCTGCCTCGACGCGGCGCCATCCGCCGCTGTTCACGGTCGCCGATTCGCAGGCGCTGCGCGGCGAAATCGCCGGCGGGCACACGAAAAACCTGTTCCTGAAGGACAAGAAGGACAATTTCTTCCTGGTCACCGTCGGCGAGGAGGCGGTCGTCGACCTGAAGCAGATCCACCAGCTGATCGGCGCCGCCAGCCGCGTTTCCTTCGGCAGGCCGGAGATGCTGATGGAGCTGCTCGGCGTGACGCCGGGCGCGGTGACGGTCTTTGGCCTGATCAACGACACGGCGGGCCGGGTCAAGGTCGTTCTCGACGCCGCGCTGATGGAACATGCGGTGATCAATGCGCATCCGCTGACCAATGAGGCGACGACGTCGGTCGCGGCGGCGGACCTGATCAGATTCGTCGAGGCAACCGGGCACGATGCTGCTATCTTGAAAGTCTCCGCGTGATCGCCACATGGATGGCTTGAAACCGATTGTCTGAGAGGATGTGGCGCTGGCCGACGGCCGGCCGCGCCACGGAAGGGTAAAGAGATGAGCGACAACAATCCGTTTGGCGGCCCCTTTGGCGGCACTGGCGGCCAATACTCCACCACCGTGCAGTATGGTGGAGCCGAGGCCCCACGTGCAAAGGTCGTGCCTGGCGATGCGCCTGCCGTCGCCACCGATGTCATCAAGGACACGACGACCGCCGGCTTTGCCGCCGACGTCATCCAGGAATCGCGCCGTCAGCCGGTGCTGGTCGATTTCTGGGCACCCTGGTGCGGACCTTGCAAGCAGCTGACGCCGCAGCTGGAAAAGGCGGTCAAGGCCGCCGGCGGCAGGGTCAAGCTGGTCAAGATGAACATCGATGACCATCCCTCGATCGCCGGCCAGCTCGGCATCCAGTCGATTCCCGCGGTCATCGCCTTCAAGGACGGCCAGCCGGTCGATGGCTTCATGGGCGCCATCCCCGAGAGCCAGATCGCCGAATTCATCACCAAGGTCGGCGGCAAGGGCAATGGCGTGCCGCCGGTGGCCGAAGCATTGGCCGCGGCTGCGGAAGCGCGCGAGGCCGGCGACATGCCGACGGCCGCCGACATCTACGATGCCATTTTGGCGCAGGCGCCGGAGACGATCGAGGCGATTGGCGGGCTGGGCGACCTGTTGTTCGAGGCCGGCGACACCGAGGGTGCCGAAGCCCTGCTGGCGACAGCGCCGGAGGCGAAGAAGGATGCTCCGCCGCTGGCGGCCCTGCGCGCCAAGATGGCGCTTGCGGCGCAAGCGGCAGCGCTTGGCAACCCGGCCGAGTTCGAGCGCCGCCTGGCGGAAAATCCCAAAGACCATCAGGCGCGTTTCGATCTGGCCATGATCCAGAACGCCAACGGCGACCGTACGGCCGCCGCCGACAATCTGCTGGCCATCATCAAGGCGGACCGGACCTGGAACGAGGACGGTGCCAGGACGCAATTGCTGCAGCTGTTCGAGGCCTGGGGCATGACCGACGAGGCGACGCTTGCGGCGCGCCGCAAATTGTCGGCCCTGCTGTTTTCCTGAGCGGTTGTTTTTGCCGTACGGGCTTGCGGCCGGCGATGATTGCGCCAGATTACCAGACCTCAATGCATGTCGCGCAAAAAAAGTGGCTACGGTTTGTGAGAGCGACATGCACAGAACAACACCCGCTTCCCTATGGAAGCGATCGGAGGAATGAGGTGCAAGCGGGAAACGCGCATTACCGGCTCGCCAAGGATTTGCCGTCGACGATCCCGATCTTTCCGCTCGAGGGTGCGCTTTTGCTGCCGGGAGGCCGCATGCCGCTCAACGTCTTCGAGCCGCGCTACCTGCAGATGGTGGACGAGGCCATCGCCGGCGCGCGGCTCATCGGCATCATCCAGCCCCGTCTCGACGGCGCGCTGCGCGACGACGGCGAGCCGGAGCTCTGCAATGTCGGATGCGCCGGGCGCATCATCGCCCTGTCCGAGACCGGCGACGGCCGCTACCTGATTTCGCTGCAGGGCGTATGCCGGTTCCGCATCGCCCGCGAACTGACGGTCAAGACGCCGTTTCGCCAGTGCAAGCAGGCGCCCTTCCTTGCCGATCTCGATGAGGATCAGGCGGCGAACGAGATCGACCGGCCATCGCTGCTCAAGGCATTTCGCGCCTATCTACAGGCCAATGACCTGGAGGCCGACTGGGAAAGCGTCAGCCGCGCCGAAAACGCCATGCTGGTCAACGCGCTGTCGATGATGGCGCCCTACGGGCCGGCCGAAAAACAGGCGCTGCTTGAGGCGGCGGATTTGAAGACCCGGGCCGAGACGCTGATCGCCATCACCGAAATGGCGCTGGCGCGTGAGAATGAGGATTTTGGTTCGAGCTTACAATAGGCCGGAGAAGAGTGACCACATGGCGGCGGATGGACGTGACGGGAAGAAGATCAATGTCGACCCCAAGCTGCTGGAGCTGCTGGCCTGCCCGCTGACCAAGGGGCCGCTGAGTTGGGATCCGGAGCGCGGCGAACTGATTTCCAGGGTCGCCAAGCTCGCCTACCCGGTGCGTGACGGCATCCCGATCATGCTGCCTTCGGAGGCGCGGACGCTCTCCGTGGAGGACGTGCTGTCGCCGCCGCGATTGAGCGGGCCGGCTTGAACGACGGCGTCTTTGCCGGCGGCGCAGAAGTTTGCCGGAGGCTGGCGAAGGATCGCCGGCGTTCGCCCCGGAGGCCATGCCCTACTGAAAATTGCGTCCCTTGGGCATGACCTTTTCCGCCTCTTCCGACAGCGTTGCGAGGTCCTGCCCGATCGGCGCGTTCCCTATCGCGGGGCGGCTGTCGCGATCCGGACCCCTGGCGTCCGGTGAACCGGCGACCGGCAGGCTGGCCTGGCTGACCTTCTCCAGGAGCACGGTCAGCCAGGGCGTCAGGTCCTCGATCTTCTCGGCGACGATATGGATGACATCCGATTCCGATTGCAGTTTGCCGGTGACGCGGACGAACCTGGCGCCCATGATGACGGGCCGATAGCGGTCGAAGGTTCTCTGCCAGATGATGACGTTGGCGACGGCCCTGTCGTCCTCCAGCGTCAGGAAGATCGCGTTGCCCTTGCCGGGGCGCTGGCGCACCAGCACGAGGCCGGCGACGGAGACACGCCTGCCATCGCGCACGGATGGCAATCGGGCATTGGGCGTGACGCCGGCCCGGTCGAGCCGCTCGCGCAGGAAGGCGACCGGATGCGCCTTCAGCGACAGGCCGAGCGAGCGGTAGTCGTGGATGACATGTTCGCCGAGCGGCATCTTGGGCAGCTTCGTCTCGGGCTCCAGCTCGCGCAGGCGGATATCCTTCTGGTCGAACAACGGCAGTTTTTCGGCGGCGCTCTTGCCGTCGAGCGCGCGCACCGCCCACAAGGCTTCACGACGATCAAGGCCAAGCGAACGGAAGGCGTCGGCCTGCGCCAGCCTTTCGATCTCGTCGACATCGAGGCCGGAGCGCAGCCAGACATCCCTGACCGACTCGTAGCCTGAACCGCGCCGCTCGACGAACAGGCCCATGCGCTCCTCCGACAGGCCCTTGATCTGCCTGAAGCCGAGCCGCAGGGCATGATCTGTCGCGATGACACCACGCATCGTGGCGTGGCGTTCGAGGATGCGGGCCGGATCGAAGGGCGCTTTTTCCAAAGTGCAGTCCCAGACGGAGAAATTGACGTCGACGTCGCGGATGTCGACGCCATGGTCGCGCGCGTCACGGACGAGCTGGGCCGGCTGGTAAAACCCCATCGGCTGCGAATTCAGGATCGCGGCGCAGAACACGTCGGGATAGAAGGTCTTGAACCAGCAGGAGGCATAGACGAGCAGCGCGAAGGAAGCGGCATGGCTTTCGGGAAAGCCATATTCGCCAAAGCCCTCGATCTGCTTGAAGCAGCGCTCGGCGAAGTCCTTTTCGTAACCCTTGCCGACCATGCCGTCGATCATGCGCTGGCGGTAATTGCCGATGGTGCCGGTGCGCTTGAAAGTGGCCATGGCGCGGCGCAGTTCGTCGGCCTCGCCCGGCCTGAAACCGCCGGCGACGATGGCGATCTTCATCGCCTGTTCCTGGAACAGCGGAACGCCCAGCGTCTTGCCGAGAATTTCCTTCAGCTCCGGCTTGGGGTATTCGGCCTGCTCCTTGCCTTGCCGGCGGCGCAGATAGGGGTGGACCATGTCGCCCTGGATCGGGCCCGGCCGCACGATCGCCACCTCGATGACGAGGTCGTAAAAAGCGCGCGGCTGAAGGCGCGGCAGCATCGACATCTGGGCGCGCGATTCGATCTGGAAGACGCCGAGCGTGTCGGCGCGGCAGATCATGTCGTAGACATCGTCATCTTCCGGCGGCAGGGTGGCCAGCACATAGGGCTGCCCATACGCATCCCGCGCATTTGGATAGTGATCCGTAAGCAAGGTGAAGGCGCGCTTCAGGCAGGTCAGCATGCCGAGCGCCAGCACGTCGACCTTGAGGATCTTCACTGCGTCGAGATCGTCCTTGTCCCATTCGACCATCTTGCGCTCGTCCATCGCCGTCTTGACGATGGGCACGATCTCGTCGAGCCGATCCCTGGTGATGACGAAGCCGCCGACATGCTGCGACAAATGACGGGGAAAGCCCATGATCTCGTTGGCGCGTTCGATCACGTGCCGCGACACCGGATCGGTTCGGTCGAGGCCGCCGGCGCGGGCTTCCTTCTCGCCGAGCTCCGAGGTCGACCAGCCCCAGATCGAGCCGGACAGCGACCCCCTGACATCTTCCGACAGACCCATTGCCTTCGACACTTCGCGCAGCGCCGAGCGGCCGCGATAGCTGATGACGGCGGCGGCAAGTGCGGTGCGCTTGGCGCTGTATTTCTCGTAGATGTACTGGATGACGATTTCGCGCTTTTCATGCTCGAAGTCGACGTCGATGTCGGGCGGTTCGTTCCTCTCCTCGGAAATGAAGCGCTCGAACAGCGTGTCGATCCTGTCCGGCCCGACTTCGGTGATGCCGATGCAGAAGCAGACGATCGAATTGGCGGCCGAACCGCGTCCCTGGCAGAGGATGTCCTGGCTGCGGGCGAATTGGACGATGTCATGGACCGTCAGGAAATAGCGGGCGTAGTTGAGGCGCTCGATCAGAGCGAGCTCTTCCTCGATGCGCCTGGTCACGGACGCAGGCACACCCGCCGGATAGCGGTTGGCCGCCCCTTCCCGCGCCAGCCGCTCCAGCTCGGCCTGCGGCCCGAGACCCGATTGCGTCGGCTCGTCGGGGTAGTTGTACTGGAGGTCGCTGAGCGAGAAGGTCAGCTCCTGCGCAAAGCGCAAGGTCTCGGCCAGCGCCTGCGGATGCCTGCGGAACAGGCGCGCCATTTCCATCGGCGGCTTCAAATGGCGCTCGGCATTGGCGGCCAGCTGCAGCCCGACCTCGGCGACGGGCGTGTTGAGGCGGATCGCGGTCAGCACGTCCTGCAACGGGCGCCGTTCGACCGTGTGGTAGAGAACGTCGTTGGTCGCCATCAGCGGGATGCCGGCATTTTCCGCCATCGCGGCTGCCTGCTCGATCCGGAAACGGTCATTGCCCGCATAGTCCGGCGAAACGGCCAGACGGAGGTTTCTTCCGAAACGATCCTTAAGCTGGCCAAGCAGAGCGAGACTGCCGTCCACGCCCGCCGACAGATCGGGCAGGACCGCCAGCGACATCAGATCCCCCCATTCAAGCAAGTCGCTGCGCTGGAGAAGGGTGGCGCCCTTTTCGTTCTCGTCGCGCAGATTGGCTTGGGTCAGCATGCGGCAGAGATGCCCCCAGCCCTTGCGGTCCTGCGGATAGGCGAGAATGTCCGGCGTGCCGTCGTCAAAAACCAGCCGGCAGCCGGGATGGTAGGAGAGCGTCTCGACCCTGGCCTGCTGCCAGGCGCGCACCACGCCGGCCACCGTGTTGCGGTCGGCAAGCCCGATCGCCGAGAAGCCCATCAGCTTGGCCGCGACCACCAGCTCCTCCGGCTTGGAGGCGCCGCGCAGGAAGGAGAAATTCGACTGGATGCCGAATTCTGCATAGGGAATGACGGTCAGCGCGTTCATGCGAAAACCCCATGCATGAACCAGCGCGGCGGGATTTGGGCGCCGCCATAAAGACCTTGCCGGTAGAGCCAGTAGCGGCGGCCGTCGGCATCCTCGATGCGGTAATAGTCGCGCGTCGATGCCGCCTCGTCGCTCGCGGCCTCGCACCACCATTCCGCGGCGATGCGTTCCGGCCCCTCGGCACGCGTCACCCGGTAGAGCGCGCGGCGCCAGCGGAAGTTCAGCGGCGGTCCCTCCGGCATTTCGGTGGCCGGCACCTCGATGGGTTCGGGCGAATGGAAGAGCCGGATCGGCCGTTCCGGCGGGAAGATGGTCGTCGGCGCCTGCATCCTGTCCGGCTTCTTCGGCGGCGTGGTCCGGCGCGGGGCCTCGGTGAAGGGGATCGTGGCGACGGCGCGCTCCGGCAGATGGCTTTCCACAGCGACCGGCTGCAGGACCGCGCCCTCGCCGAGCCGGGCGCGGATGCGGTCGGCGAACAGCGCGATATCGGCGCCGTCGTCGGTCACTTCGCCGGCAAGGTCGGCCTGCTGCATGTCGAAGGCGGCGGCCGTCAGCACCGAGAGCCGCACCAGATCGAAGCCATAACCGGCATCGATATCCTGCTCGAGCGCGGCCAGCCTTTCATGGAACAATTTCTGGATCAGCGAGGGTTCGCGCATCGGCCGCGAGGTGCCGATGGCAATGCGGCTGACGGCGCCGTCGACGCGAAACAAAAGCAGCGCCAGCGTCCTGGCACCCTCGCCGCGGCGCTCGAGGTCGGTCTTCAATGCCGTCGCCAGCATGCCGACCAGCCGTTCGATGTCCTCGGTCAGGGTGACGGGCTCGCTGAGATGACGTTCGACCGAAAGCGGCGCGACGGGAAGACGTGGCGAGACCGCCTCGTCGAGACGGCCAAGCGCCTGGTCGAGGCGCAACAGCAGCGAGGCGCCGAAGCGGCGGGCGAGCGGCGCGCGCGGTGCCGCCATGACGGCGCCCGCCGTGCGCAGGCCGACGCTTTCCAGACTGGTGCGGGTCGCCGGTTCGATGCGCAGTGCTGCCAAAGGCAAGGGCGCGAGCAGCGCTTCCTCCTCGCCGCCGGCGACGATGCGGTCGCCGGAAAACCGCGCCGCCGCCCAGGCCGCGCCCGGTGTCGCGGCAAGCCCGGCGCGGACATCGAACCCCTGATGGAAGAAGCGCGACAGGATGTCGTCCAGCATGGCGCGTTCGCCGCCGAAAAGATGGGTGCAGCCGGTGACGTCGAGAAACAGGCCGTCCGTTGCGTCCAGCGCCACCAGCGGGGTGTAGCGGTCGCACCAGTCGGCAAGGCCTTCGAGCAGGCGGCGGTCGGCCTGCGGATCGGCTTCGACGATGTCGATCGAGGGATGCATGGCGCGCGCATCGGCGATGCCCATGTCGCGCTTCAGGTGCAGCGACTCAGCCCGCTCGTCGAGGGCCGAGATGCGCTGCGCGTTCCCACGGCGATGGCTGATCACCAGCGGCAGGTGATCCGACGGCCGGGAACGCCAGGACCGCCCCAGACGCTGCCGCAGGATCCTTTCCACTGCCAGATAGGGAAACCACAGGGACAGGATTCTTTGCTCTTTCCTCGCCCCTTCTTTCATCGAATCCGCGTTCATCGGGGTTCCACTCCAGTGTGAATTGTCCAGGCAGGGCCGTGCGGCTCTTGCCGATGGTGATGGTGAAGGCCGGGCGGCCGATCGAGCCGGCGAGCGGCCCGGCTATGGTGTCGCGCGGCACCGCCGGCGCCGACGCGACAATGAGACGAACCGGTGCCGCCGTCGGTTCGGGCCCGGCGGCCTGCCGCAGCAGAAACACCGGCCGGCCGGCACTCTGCGCGCGGGCATGCAGCCGGCGCGTGGCGGTCAGGTCGAGCCGCTGCGGATTGCCACGAATCTCGAGGATGACGGCAGCGAGCGCCGTCATCCTTGCAGCCTCCTCGGCGACCCACAGCGCATCGACAAGTTTTGGCGCCTCGGAAAACAGCAATTGCTCCGGTTCGATGCCGAACGAGGCATGAAGTCCCCTGGCATAGGGAAAGCCTGCCTCGCGGAAAATCTCCGATGTGCCGATCCACAGCACCGGCAGCCCTTGTGCCCGCTTGAGGATCAGGCTTGTCAGCGACAAAGCGAAGCCGGCGACGGCTCCGGCATCGCGGGTTTCAATGCCATGGATTTCGCTCAAGGCGGCTTTCGGCAGGCCGCCGCTCAGGGCGGCATCGAGCCGCTCGACGCCGGTGGGCAGGAACGCATCCGGCAACGCCGCGGCAACGCCGCGCCGGATGATGGTGAGATCGGCGCTGACATCGGCATCAGGGGTCGCACCGACCGGCGCCTGCAGGCGCTCGGGCAGCGTTCCCTCGATCTTCGCGATCTGGCGGCGCAGGGCAAAAACAGTCTCCCGCGCCACGGCGGTCATCGCCATGACGGTCAGCTTCCACTCACAATTGTTCCTGTTATGTTCCTATAGATTCCAGAGAGGACCCCAAGAGTCAAGCAGAGTCATGGGGAATTTATTCCTCTACAGTCGCTTGATCTAGCGCTGACCGCCGAAGGCCAGTCGTGCCGCAAGCCCTGCAAAGACGGTTCCCAGCAGAATCTGCGGCGCCCGCCGAAACCGCGTCCGCCTCGACAAGGCCGCACCGATCCGGCTTGCGGTCAGGATGACCAAGCCATTGACCACCAGCCCGATCAGGTTGAGCACGGTGGCCAGCACCAGGATCTGCGCCGCCACCGAACCGGCCTGCGGCTGCACGAACTGCGGGAACAGCGCCAGCACGAACAGCGCCATCTTCGGGTTGAGCAGATTGGTCAACAATCCCTGCCGGAAGATGCGGCCTTGCGAGTAGCGCGGCAGGCCAGCGACCGGTGCAAGCGCTGTTCCATCGGAGCGGAACGCCTTCCAGGCGAGATAGGCGAGGTAGGCCGCTCCGGCATAGCGGACGATGTCGAAAGCGATGGGCGCGGCAAGGAACAGTTGCGACAGGCCGAAGGCGGCGGCCAGCGCATGGCAATAGGTGCCGGTGGCGATGCCGGCATAGGTCGCAAGGCCCGAGGCGCGCCCCTGGCTGGCGCTGCGGGATGCGATCAACAGCATGTCCGGCCCCGGCGTCGCGGTCAGAGCGAGGCAAGCAATGGCGAAAAGTCCAATGATGGAAAGGTCCGGCATGAGAACTCCTGTTACATGGCCGGAACTGACCCCTACGCGATTCCTCCGCGGCGGCAAAGCACCCGAAGCCGGAATTGCCGGCATCATTTGCCGATTCCGGTGCGAAAGCCTATATGCCGGGATCAAAGGACAAAGCATGGCCCGCATCTACAAGACCCGCACCTGGCACGACGAACTCTCGCCCTCGATGGAGGAAATGGAGTTCCTGGCGCTGGAGGCTTACGCGCATCTGCCGGAGGATTTTCGCAAGCTGACCGGCGAGATCGTCATCCAGATCGCCGAATTCCCGACCGACGAAATCATGGACGACCTGTCGCTGGAAACGCCGTTCGACCTGCTCGGCCTGTTCGAGGGACGCGGCATCGCCGAACGCTGGAATCCGCAGACCGGCGAGGGTCCGAACCGCATCACGCTCTACCGCCGCGCCATCCTCGACTACTGGTCCGAGAACGAGGAGACGCTTGGCGACATCGTCACCCACGTGCTGATCCACGAGATCGGCCACCATTTTGGTCTGTCGGATGATGATATGGAGAAGATCGAAGAGGCGGCTGAATAAAACTAATTCCTACGTCGGGTCATCATTTCCCAATGAGTGTCACGAAATGCTTTAATACGTTCTGCGCAGTCTGCTCTTCAGTATGTCCGGCCACTGCCCATTGCGCAAAGTGTCCATCAATGTACATGCGTGCGAGCCCGTAGACGAGCGCCCTCGCGGCAATCTGGGTCTCTGCTATGTCGTCTGACCGGAGCATGTTTCGTCGCTGCGCTTCTGCCATCGACCCTTCCATTAGCGAACGTACCGCTTCGTTATCGTGACGCAGCGACTCCGAACTATCCCAATCAATAAGACTGCGTGTCGAGATGATCTGGAAATGGGTGGGGTTTCGAATTGCCCAGCGCAAATAGGCGATGCCAACAGCGGCAAAGCGCTCAATCGGGTCGTCCGTCGCAAGGTTCTCGACTGCATTCGTAATCTCCGAGCGGAATCGGCTCATTGCCTGCTCTGCGACAGCCGTCATCAATGCGGTCTTGTTGCTGAAGTGGCGGAATGGCGCGCCGGGGGAAACGCCGGCACGCTTCGCGGCTTCGCGCACGCTCACATTGTCGGGGCCGCCTTCCTCAACGAGTTGAACCGCGGCATCGATCAGCGTGTCGCGCAAATTGCCATGGTGGTAGCTGGAGCGGCCAGGCGTCTTGGCTTTTGCCATCTCTTTCCCTTCGTTCTGCTTCACGCGTCTCTAGCATGATTTCGCCACTTATGTAATCATTGTTTACTTCTCCGAAGAGGGCATGTAAGCAGTGATTACAGGTGGGATCGGAACAGGCCTGCGGTCTTCGCGGTTCCCGAATTCCCAGATGAGGAGACGAACATGCTTGCCAGAACCGCCGAACCCCGCCGTCCGCAATCGGTCATTTCGCTTCAGAGTCCAGCCGAAGAACCTCAGCACGAGGAGAATTTCGTGATTGCTCAGTCGAGCGCGGCTGTGCCCAGCGTCACGCTTTATCGGCTTGCCTCCGTCGCAGGGATGGGAAGCGCGCTTATTCTTCTGGTCAACGCGGCTAAACGCAGCTCGCTCATCGCGACCACCGATCTGACGCAACTTCTCGCACCAGTCGCCGAGATATTGGCGCTTGGTCTTGTCGTAGGCTTGTTTCTTGCGTTTGGCCGGCGCGCGGGCTTGTTCGGCACTATCGCGTTTGTCAGCAACTTCGTTGCATTGGCAAGCTTGGTAGGCGTGGAAGTGGTGATCAATCTCATATTTTCGAAACTTCCGCTGACGACCATCATCGACCTGCGAGCCGGGCCGCTCGGACTGGCTCTGGTCGTCAGTTCGGTTCTTTTTCTGCTTGGAACGCTCGCGTTTGTAATCTCTCTTGCCGTTGGAAGAGGCGTGCCGCGCATTCCTCTCGCCCTCTATTTCATTGGCGCGGCGCCTATCGCGCTCCGTGCGTTCGTGCCGGAGTGGGCTCTTGACCTGGGCTTGGTAACGCTTGCGGCAGCGATCGCCTGGCTGGCGGGGTGGTTGTGGATGCGAGCGCCTACCAGTCGCTGAGCTTGGTGTCCGGCCCGTATTCCTGACCGTCGATATCCTTGACCACGGCCTGGCCGCAGCGCATCGTCTTGGCTTTCTTGTCGTAGGCATAGGTCGGCGAGCCGAACAGGTGCCAGCCCTTGTTCAGCGCCGCCGTCACCTTGTGGCAGAAGCTGGCATCGTCAGGGGCAGTCAGAAAGCGGTAGAGTTTCATGTCTCAAGTCCTGTCGTGAGTGCCCATAGCCCGAGAGCATCAGGCTGATATCATGCGCCGATGACGGCCGCCTTCGCCAGCAGTTTTTCAGCCTGCGCAAGGTGCAGCCGCTCGACCATCCTGCCGTTCAGCGCGATCACGCCTTTGCCGGCATTCTCCGGAAGCGCGAAGGCATCTTTCACCAGGCGCGCCTCGGCCACTGCCTGCGTGGACGGCGCGAAGGCGCGGTTCGCCGCCTCGATCTGGGCCGGGTGGATGAGGGTCTTGCCGTCGAACCCCATGGCGGCGGCTTCCGTGCATTCACGGCCGAAAGTCTCGAGATCGCGGAAATCGTTGAAGACGCCGTCGAGCATGTCGAGGCCGCCGGCGCGCGCGGCCAGCACCATCTGCATCAGCCACGGCACCAGATAGCGCCGGTCGGGCGTCGCCAACACGCCGGTGTCGTTGAGCAGGTCATTCGTTCCGGCAACGAAACAAGCCAGCCGCGAAGCAGGGTCACGGCCAAGCTCGGCGATGACGCCGATGTTGAGCAGGGCCTTGGGCGTCTCGATCATCGCCCATAGTTTCACGCTGTCGGGAGCAAAATTGTCGTCGAGCACATCGCCGGCTTCGAGCAGGTCACGTGGCGTGTCGACCTTGGGCAAGAGGATGCCATCGGGCTCGCAGTTCGCGGCGGCCAGCAGGTCGTCGGCGCCCCATTCGCTGGCCAGCACATTGATGCGCACCACCATCTCGCAGCGGCGGCCAAGGTGGTTGGCAACCGGGCGGTTGGCGAGAATGCCGGCCAGTTTTTCGCGTGTCGCAATCTTGTCGGCCGGAGCGACGGCGTCCTCCAGGTCGATGATGACGGTGTCGCAGGCAAGCTGTGCGATCTTGGCCAGCGCCTTGTCGTTGGAGGCCGGGACGTAGAGCACCGAACGGCGCGGGCGATAGGTTTCCATGAGTGATCTATGCCGTCTGCGGGTGGTCGAGGCAAGTCGGCACAGGGCAATCACTTTTGAGTCCACCAATTGTCAGAGTTGGCGCCGCCCCTCATTGCCCTGCCGGGCATTTCTCCCCGGAGAACGGGGAGAAAGAGGCTGGCCGCAGCTTGGCGAAACCATCGACAACAGCGTCCCTCGCCCCGTTTACGGGGAGAGGATGCCGGCAGGCAGGTGAGGGGCAGCGCAGACGCCCGGGAGGATGACGGGGCGGCCCTGCACGAAAACTGCACACGCTTGCGGAAAACCTCCTCGGATCCGCCCCGCCGTCTCCCTGCCGGCCTGCGAAACAGGCGGCATGCAAAAGCGAGCAAAACCCCGTTGGTCCCTGCCCCGCAGGCTGTGCAGCGAAGGCTGGTGGCTGGTCGATCCGCCACACGCGAATTCGGTGGCAACCCTCATCCCTTTCGCCCGCAAATGCCCGCCGATCATCCGGCTGGAAGCCATCAGGAAAGCCAGGTCATGACAGCGTTCCTTACCGCCGCACCGAGCTATTGCACCCGCTTTGGTGTTGCCGCGCTGCTGGTCGCGCTGGCGGATTTTCTCTTTTACGGCCAGCCTGCCGGCATCACGGTTTTCCTGTTCGCCGTGCTGATTGCCGCTGCGGTCGTCGCCGTGCATCCCGCCGCCTTCAGCGACGGCAGGTTGTGGATCAAGCCCGCCGCGCTGCTTGTCGCGCTGCTGCCACTTGCCGAAAACGTCAGCGCCCTGTCGGTGTCGATCGCACTCGCGGCCTTGATCGTCTTCGCGCTTTCGCTCAGCGGGCGGCTGCGGCACCGGATCGCCCGCATTGCCGGCCAGATCGCGCTGTTCGGGCTGGCGGCGCCGTTCCGGTTCATTGGTGATTTCATCCGCTGGCGCAAGACGGCGCGCCGGTTCGGCCGCCGCCGCGTCCGGTTGGCGGCGATCGCCGTCTGGGTGATGCCGCTGACCCTGGGCGCGGTCTTCCTGGCGCTGTTCGGCGCCGCCAATCCGGTCATCGACTACTGGTTGTCGCTGATCGACCTTCTGAAACTGCTCGATCTCATCCAGCTCACGCGGATTGTCTTCTGGCTGTTCATGCTGGTCGGTGTCTGGGCCTTTCTGCGGCCACGCCTGCCTCGCCTGGTTCGTCGCATCCCGCGCGCGGCACCGCCAGTCAGCGCCCAATCCGAGAAAACCGTCACCACCATCGAGGACATTCTGTTCGGCAAAGCCGCCATCCTGCGCGCGCTTGTTATCTTCAACATGCTGTTTGCACTGCAGACCGGGCTCGACGCCGCCTATCTGTGGGGCGGGGCAGCACTTCCCGACGGGCTGAGCTACGCCGCCTATGCGCATCGCGGCGCCTATCCCTTGATCGTCACCGCGCTGCTTGCCGCCGGCTTCGTCCTGGCGGCGCTGCGGCCCGGCAGTGCGACATCGGCCGATCCGCTCATCCGCCGCCTGGTCTATGCCTGGGTGGCGCAGAACATCATGCTCGTCATCTCGTCGATCCTGCGGCTGGACCTCTATATCGGCATCTATGCGCTGACCTACTGGCGGGTCGCTGCTTTCGTCTGGATGGGGCTGGTGGCAGCCGGCCTCGCCCTGATCATCGCCCGCATCGCGCTTGGAAAATCCAATGAATGGCTGCTGTCCGCCAATCTTCTGACGTTATCGGCGACGCTTTATGCCGGCTGTTTCATCAATTTCGCCGCGCTGATCGCCAACTACAATGTCGACCATTCCCTCGAAATGACCGGCCAGGGCATTTCCCTCGACGCCTGGTATCTGCGCTCGCTCGGCCCGGGCGCATTTCCGGCGCTCGATCGCTTCTTCGACCATCAGAGCCGGACGCCTGCCGCCGGCGCTGTCCGCGAACTGGTGGAGCAGCGCCGCAGCGATGAAGGCTGGTATCGCGCCCTCCAGCAGAACTGGCGGGCCTGGAGCTTTCGCGACTGGCGTTTGCTTGCCTATCTCGACACGAGGGGCCCTGTCGTGGTTCCTGACGCCAGCAAATCTTTCGGGCCGGGCCGCTGATCCATGCCGCATCACATCCTCGTCGCCGACGATGATCCGCATATCCGCGAGGTGATCTGCTTTGCGCTGGAGAAGGCCGGCATGAAAACGCAGGCGGTGGCCGATGGCGCCGCCGCCCTGCAAGCGATCGGACGCCGGGCGCCAGATCTCGTCGTGCTCGACATCGGCATGCCGGAGATGGACGGGCTGGAGGTCTGCCGGCGGCTGCGGCACACATCCGATGTGCCGGTGCTGTTCCTGTCGGCGCGCGACGACGAGATCGACCGCATCCTCGGGCTCGAAATGGGCGGCGACGACTATGTGACCAAACCGTTCAGCCCGCGCGAGCTGGTCGCCCGCGTCAACGTCATCCTGCGGCGCGCCCGCCCGGCGCCGGCCGAACCGACCGACGACAGGCAATTCGCGCAGGGCAAGCTCGCCCTGGCGCCGGCCAGCCATAGCGCCAGCTTCGACGGCAAGCCGATTGCGCTGACGGGCATAGAATTCTCGATCCTGAAGGGGTTTTTGGCGCGGCCGACGCATGTGCTCGACCGCGACGCGGTGATGGCAAACGCCTATGCCGCGAACATCCACGTCGCCGACCGCACCGTCGACAGCCATATCCGCAACATCCGCGCCAAGCTGGCGGCAGCGGGTTGCCTGGATGCCATCGAAACCGTGCATGGCGTCGGCTTCCGGCTCGGCCGATGCGGCTGACGACCTCTCGCAAATGGATCGGCCGCAAATGGCGGCCTCGCCTCGCCACGGTCGTCGTCGCCATCCTGATCCTGGTGATGGCGCTGCCGCTGGTCGGCCTGTTCTTCTTCCGGCTCTACGAGAACCAGCTGATCCGCCAGACCGAGGCGGAACTGATCGCGCAAGGTGCCGCCATCGCCGCCATCTATGCGCAGGACGTGCGCGACGCCGGCATCCCGCCGGACAAGCTCGGCGCGCCGATGCCGCAGGGAAGCGGCGATGCGAGCCGAAGCGTCGATCCGGCCCCCCTATACAGGCCGATCGAACCCCGTCTCGATCTCGCCTCGGACTACGTTCTCCCGACCCGGCCGGCGGCGATATCAGCAACCGCCGATCCCACCTTCGTGGCGATCGGCGCGCGCCTGTCGGGCATTCTCGATGCCACGCAGAAAACCACGCTGGCCGGCTTCCGGCTGCTCGACCCCAAGGGCGTCGTCATTGCCGGGCGCAACGAGGTCGGGCAGTCGCTGGGCGAGGTCGAAGAGGTGCGAGAGGCGCTTGCCGGCCACTATGCCAGCGCACTCAGGCTGCGCATCCCCGACCAGCCGGCGCCACCGCTCTACTCGGTCAGCCGCGGCACCAAGGTGCGTGTCTTCGTCGCCCTGCCGGTGGCCGTCGCGGGCCAGGTCGCCGGCGTGGTCTATGTGTCGCGGACGCCCAACAACATCATCAAGCATCTCTATGGCGAACGCGGCAAGGTGACCCTGGCGGCAATCGCCATCCTCGGCGGCACGTTACTCATCGGCCTGGTCTTCCTGCGCACCGTCAGCCGGCCGATCTACGCACTGATCGATCGCACAGAGCGGATCGCCGCCGGCGATCGCGCGGCGATCCGGCCGCTCGACCACCACGGCACCTACGAAATGGCGGAGCTTTCCGCCGCCTTCCTCGACATGGCCGAAAAGCTGCAGGCGCGCTCGGACAGCATCCAGACCTTTGCCACCCATGTCTCGCACGAGCTCAAATCGCCGCTGACGGCGATCCAGGGCGCGGCCGAATTGCTGCGCGATTCCGGTTCGGCGATGGACGAGGCCGAGCGGCGGCGCTTCTCAGACAACATCGTCACCGATGCGGGGCGGCTCAACCTGCTGGTGCGCAGGCTGCTCGACCTGGCGCGGGCCGAAAATCTCGCGCCGAGCGGCGAAAGCACCTCGCTTGGCGCCGCGCTGGCGCTGCTGCCCGCCGATATCAGGCTGGCGGTTCGCGTCGAGGCCGGCGGCGAGATCGGCCTGCGCATGTCGGCCGAGAACGCGGCAATCGTGCTTGCCAATCTCATCGACAATTCGGCCAGGCACGGCGCGACGCTGGTCTCGATTGCCGCGGCGAGCGCAAGCGGCAAGGCGACGGTGCTGGTCAGCGACGATGGCGCCGGCATTTCGCCGAGCAACCGGGCGCGCATCTTCGAACCGTTCTTCACCACGCGGCGCGATTCCGGCGGCACCGGCATGGGGCTCGGCATCGTGCTGGCCCTCCTGAAAGCGCATGATGGTATGATCCGGCTGGTTGACTCCGAACGCGGCACGCGCTTCGAGATCATTTTGCCGACCGCATGACTTCCGATCAGCGGCTCGAACCGGAAAGGGCATAAAGCGTGCGCTACGACATCGTCATCATCGGCGGGGCCATCGTCGGGTCCTCGATCGCCTATTATCTGCGCGAGGAAGGGTTTTCGGGCTCGATCGCGCTGATCGAGCGCGATCCGCAATTCGCGCACGCGGCAACGACACTGTCCTGCGCCTCCATCCGCCAGCAGTTCTCCATCCCCGAAAACATCCGCCTGTCGCAGTTCACGCTAAAACTGTTCCGGCGGTTGACGGAAGAGTTCGGTGCCGACGCCGATATCGGCTTTCGCGAGGGCGGCTATCTCATCCTCGCCGGCGAAAACGGCTTGCCGATCCTGAAAGCCAATCACGACGCGCAGATGGCCGAAGGCGCCGACATCGTGCTCGAGGATGCAGATGCGCTGGTGCGCCGCTTCCCCTGGCTGTCGGCCGAAGGCATCACCGCCGGTGCCTATGGCCGAACTGGCGAGGGCTGGTTCGACGCGCATGCGATGCTGATGCTGTTCCGCAAGGCACTGCGCAGCAAGAAGATCGATTTTATCACCGCCGATGTCACCGGCATCGAGCGGCAGGGCGACCGCGCCACCAGCGTCAGCCTCGACAATGGCGAGACGCTCGAAGCCGGTACCGTTATCAACGCCGCCGGGCCGAATGCCGGCAAGGTGGCGGCGATGGCCGGGCTGGTGCTGCCGGTCGAGCCGCGCAAGCGCAACGTCTTCGTCTTCGAGGCGCGCGAGAAATATGCCGACATGCCGCTGCTGGTCGACCCCTCGGGCATCTATGTGCGGCCGGAAGGCTCGGTCTACATCACCGGCGGCGCCGAGCCGGAAGAGGGCGACGGTCCCGCTGACCCCGCCGATTTCGAGCCCGACTGGCCGCTGTTCGAAGAGGTGATCTGGCCGGTGCTGGCGACCCGCATTCCGGCCTTCGAGGCGATCAAGCCGACGCGCGCCTGGGCCGGCCATTACGACTACAACACGCTCGACCAGAACGCGGTGATCGGCCCGCATCCGCACGTCGGCAATTTCCTGTTCGCCAACGGCTTTTCCGGCCACGGCCTGCAGCAGGCGCCGGCGGTCGGCAAGGCGCTGGCCGAGCTGATCGTGCATGGCGGCTACCGCACGGTGGATTGCTCGGCGTTCGGGTATGGCCGGGTGGCGGAAGGGCGGGCGTTCCGGGAATTGAATGTGATTTGACGCCGGCGCTGCGGCCGGACGCGACCTCTCTTTCCCTTCTCTCCTTGTGGGAGAAGGTGTCGCCAAAGGCGACGGATGAGGGGTGCTCCAGCTTGGCAACCGACGCGCCCCGTCCAACACCCCTCATCCGTCCCGGCGCTACGCGCCGATCCACCGCCCTGGGCGAGTCACGGGCCTCGCCCGCCCTTTGGGCCCCACAGGGGGAGAAGGGAAGACGCGCGTCTAAGCTGCCGCTCGTCTACCCGCCCCGAAATAAGCCTGCAGCCAGCGCAGCACCCGCGCCCAACCTTCGGCATGCTCGGCCGCCGCGTCGTCCAGCCCGGCAAAGCCGCCATGGCAGATGGTGAGACGCGTGCCGGTGGCGATCGGCTGCAGCAGCCAGGCGACCGTCGTTTGACGCCGGCCAAGCGTCGGATGGTCCCACGCATAGGCCCGTGTCTGCACGATCCGGCGCGGCGCTTCGATGTCGAGGAATTCGCCGCTGGCCGGCAAATCGTGGCCGTCAGCCGTTCTGACGATGACCGTCCAGCGGCCGCCGACGCGAAGATCGGCTGCCCAATCGACCATCCGGTAGGTGTCGGCGGACCCCCACCAGTGTTCGACCTCGTCCGTGACCAGGGCGTGGAAGACGCGCTCCGCAGCTGCGCCGATGTCGGCGCTTGCCATGATGGTCTCGCCATTGGTCATGCTGTGCACGACAGGGACATGCAGCATGGTTGCCTCCCAACAAGATTGTTTCGCTATCGAAACGACGCCTCAGCCCTTGGACGCCGGACGCGACAGGCCCTTGCCGGTCTCGAGCAGGCTCTTGAGGCTCGACAGGACCAGCGGCCAGCCCTTGCCGACATGCTCCAGTAGTTTGTGCGGACCATCCGCCTCGTGGGTGACGGCAAGCTTCATCATGTCGCCTTCCTGTTCGATGACGAAGGTGCAGGTGGTGTAGCCGTCGGCCTTAACCTCCGGCATGAATTCGTTGCGCCATTTGATGACGATGCGCCGGGGCGGATCGATCTCGAGGATCTCGCCGCTGTCGGTGACGCGGCCGTCGGGGTAGACCATCTTCCACGCCGAACCTTGCTTCCAGTCGCTCTGCATCTGGGCGCCGAGAAAATATTGCAGGTGGAATTCCGGCTCGGTCAGCGCTTCCCAGAGGTTTTCGGGCGTGGTGCGGATATAGGTCACGTAGACGAAGGCGTTGCTCATCAGTCTTCCCTTTCGAGGCGTTTCTTCAAATCGCCAAGCGCGTTCAGCCGCCCGCGCTCGAATTTGCCGATCCAGCGGTCGGCGATCTCGTTGATGGGAACGGGGTTGAGGTAATGTTCCTTCTCGCGCCCCTTGCGGACGGTGGTGACGAGGTTGGCCTCCTCCAGGATCGCCAAATGCTTGGTCACCGCCTGGCGCGTCATGTCCATCTCACCGCACAGCGCGTTCAGCGTCTGCCCGTTCCTGGCATGGAGGCTGTCCAGCAATTGCCGGCGTGTCGGGTCGGCCAGGGCGCGAAAGACGGCATCCATGCTCATGGCTTTAATATGCAACCATTTGGTTGCATGTCAAGGCACAGTTTCCACGCCGTTGACGGCTGGATGCGGGCACAGGGGAAAAAATATCAGTCCTTGCGGGAGAACCAGAAGGCGTCGGGCATGCGCTTCATGCCGATGCGCTCGTAAAAGCCGACGGCGTCGGGCATCGAGATCAGGCTGATGGCGACGGATGGCCCGAGCTGCCGCCGCGCCTCGTCCATCAGGCCCTTGCCGATGCCGAGCCCCTGCGCCGATTGGGAGACGGCGAGCTTCGAGATGTAGCAGACCCAGGAAAAATCGGTGAGGGCGCGAGCAACGCCGATCAGCGGCTTGCCCTCCACGTCGAGACGCGCGGTCAGCACCAAATCGGCGCCCGCAAGCATCGCCTGCAGGCGGGCGCCGTCATCGACGGGGCGTGTCTCGCCAAGGCCGGATTCCACCAGCACACGGCGGAATTCGGCGATGTCGAGCGCGGGTTCGCGTGCATAGAGGACGTGGGAGTTTTCTGCCATGACCGCCAGACTGCACCATCGACCAGCGAATCCGAAGCCGTTTCGCGCGGCTGGCCGTCTTGCACAAGCAACTGGCCACCGCACACAAACAGTTGCCTTTTATTTGCCCGCGGCTTTGTGTAAACCGTGCCTCAGCAAATTCCCCCGCAACGAAAACACGGGCAAAAGCCATGGAAAAATTCACCAAGCTTACCGGCGTCGCCGCTCCGATGCCGATCGTCAATGTCGACACCGACATGATCATCCCCAAGGATTATCTCAAGACGATCAAGCGCACCGGGCTTGGCACCGGCCTGTTCGCCGAAATGCGCTACAATGATGACGGTTCGGAAAATCCGGATTTCGTGCTCAACAAGTCGGCCTACCGCAAGGCGCAGATCCTGGTCGCCGGCGACAATTTCGGCTGCGGTTCGAGCCGCGAGCATGCGCCGTGGGCGCTGCTCGACTTCGGCATTCGCTGCGTCATCTCGACCTCGTTCGCCGACATCTTCTACAACAACTGCTTCAAGAACGGCGTGCTGCCGATCACCGTCAGCCCCGAGGATCTTGAGAAGCTGATGGACGACGCCTCGCGCGGCTCCAACGCCACCCTGTCGATCGACCTCGAGGCCAAGGAAATCCGCGGCCCCGATGGCGGTGTGGTTGCGTTCGATCTCGACGACTTCAAGCGGCACTGCATGCTCAACGGGCTCGACGATATCGGCCTGACCATGGAGAAGGCCGGCGCCATCGCATCGTTCGAGAAGCGCAACGCCGAGCAGCGCCCCTGGGCTTGAAAGCCTGACGGCAAACGCGGCGATCCTTCGCGCCCTCTGGCCTGCCGAACGCTCCTCGCTCGGAGAGCCAAGCAGTTGGCTTTCCGTCCGCTGCACGGACCACTCTTCACCTCGAGGGGAGTTTGGCTGCCGCATCAACTTTCGCCGATCTCCCCCGTCGATGACTGGGCTAGTCAGCCTCAACGATGCGGCAGGCGCGGAAACCAAAAACTCTTGCCATTTTTGCTGCCCGTAGCGCTTGGGTCAGCCGATCACTCAGGAAAAAAATTCGGATCAAGGGCGGGCTTACCCACAGATCAGGTCCTTCGAGGGCAGCCGGGCTGACCGCCACATCGCCGTCTTGAAGCCACGACGGCATCATCATGGTCTTGTCGCCAAACTCCTTGACCAGCGGAGAATGTTTGCGCAGGAACGTATCCTTCCGCTCGCCGATGTTGAGACAAAAGTATTCGCCTTCGACCGGCGTCTTGCGGTCATGCTGGAGAAGTTTGATCGGGTAGAGCGAGGAGTGGCCGAGATCGAATTGCCGTAGCACGTCGGCGCAGATCGCTGAAACCACCACCGCGCCCGCGGCAAGCACGAGATCCGCCTGCTTCTTCTCCTTCTTGTCCGGATATTCGGCAAATATCTGCTTCGGGAAATGCTCGGCCGACATTCGTTCGCCCGTTTCATTCAACTCGGCCATCTGGCCGAGGTCCATTCCCGTTGGCAGCGGATCAGCGGTGAATAACCTGATCCGCGATGAGTCCATGAAGGCGCGACTGGCCCAGACCCGAGCGCTTTGAGACTGCGTCATTGCAACAATAATCTCCTGGACTTCAGCTTCCGAGCCATTCCCATCAAGCTTACATCCGGAAAGGTATAAGATTTGACGTCGTATCTTCTCTTAAGCTTCGATTTTGTTGCCACTCTGGAAACCAGGCGTTGGAGCCGCGATCTCCTTCTCGGCCATTGAGAGATCGCTGCTATTCGAGCGCGGTGGTGCGGACAGGTGTTTCGTTTCCATGATGACCGGCTATGATCTCGGGAAACGGAGGATCATCATGACTCGCTCGCTTCTTGCCGGCGCCTGTGGGCTGGCGTTTCTTCTGCTGACGGCGGCTGTAGGCCAGGCCCAGACGCAGACGCCCGCGGCACAGCTGGCGCCGTCGGCCGAGAAGCCCGCCGCTGATCAGGGTACGGGCGCCGCCGATGCTTCCGACGATGACAAGCAGGCGCCTGTGCCGTTCGAGGGCGGCCAGCTGACCATCACCCAGCCGGAACAGGACGGTGAAAAAGTGCTTGCCTATGATGGCCAGCAGCTGGCCACCAATTACGACGTCTTCTTCGACAGAATAGTCGAGGTCGGCGGCGTCAAGGTGGCGCTGTTCGATGTCGGCGATGGCGGCAACCAATGCGGCCCGGCCACCGTGATCGTCTGGAAGCCGGAAGGCGGCACCATCCAGAGCACGACGGTCGAACAGGACGAGTGCGGCGCGCCGCCGTCGGCGGTGTCCGACAACGCCATCTATTTCGTGCCCTATCTGTTGCCGGGTGATGAGAAGCCGGCTTTGCAATGGTCGCCGACCGAGGGGCTGACGACTTCAGGCAATCTGTCCTACATGCCGGAACCCGGCACGGACTGGAAAGACATCGATCCGGAAAAGTACCAGAACATCATCGACGCCTTCCACAACGAGGCTGTCTACAAGGAAGCGCAAAAGCTGCTCGGCAAGGACATGCCCGACATGGCGACCAGCCTGCTGGTCGGCGGCGGCACGGAAAAGACCGCATCGGGCGCCTTCTACGCCAGCGGCTGCGTGCCGCATGACTGCGGCGGCAATGACGGCTTCATGGCGGTCGACCCAGCCAACCACAAGCTCTATTTCGCCCGCCGCGGCGACAAGCCCGAGCCCGACGCCTGGCCGGCGGTGGCGACGTGGCCGGCGGATGTGAAGGAGGCGCTGGACAAGGCGCTGGGGTCGGGAAATTAGCTGTTTCGCGGCGGCCATCACCACACCTTCGTCGTGCCGGTCGAACTGTTCCGTCGCAATCCTTCGCGCCGGCATCTAAGGTTTGCACCGCCAATCCATCCGCGTTGGCCCAT
The DNA here is from genome assembly GCF_042682145.1 of Mesorhizobium newzealandense. NCBI lineage: Bacteria > Pseudomonadati > Pseudomonadota > Alphaproteobacteria > Hyphomicrobiales > Phyllobacteriaceae > Mesorhizobium > Mesorhizobium newzealandense. The sequence goes on from NZ_JBHUGZ010000002.1 coordinate 234,005, forward strand.
GGCCGGATCAACGTCTTCCCTGCAAAATGGGCGCCACATCCTGCGAGGACACAATGCGAAAACTCATCTCCACCGGCTCGCCGTTCGAAAAGACCGCCGGCTATTCGCGTGCGGTGGTGCAGGGCGACTGGTGTTTCGTGTCCGGAACGACCGGCTATGACTATCCGACGATGACGATGCCGGAGACGGTCGAGGCGCAGACGCGCAATTGCCTGGCGACGATCGGCAAGGCGTTGCAGGATGGCGGCTTCGATATGGCCGACGTGGTGCGGGCGCATTACTACATCACCGATGCCGCTTTCGTGGACGTCGTCTTCCCGATCCTGGGCGAGACGTTCGGCGACGTCAGGCCGGCGGCGACGATGATCGTGTGCCAGCTCAACAAGCCGGAAATGAAGATCGAGATCGAAGTGACGGCGCTGCGCCGCACCGCATGAAGGGCGGCAGACGATGAAAGTCCGGCGTATCGTCGCCAACATCGAGACACCAGACATCGCGGCGGCGAAGTCCTTCTACCAGGACGTGCTCGGCCTCGACGTGCTCATGGACCATGGCTGGATCGCGACCTTCGGTTCGCAAGCAAAAATGGACGTCCAGATCAGCTTTGCCATCGAGGGCGGCTCCGGCTCGCCGGTGCCGGATCTGTCGATCGAGGTCGACGATGTCGATGCGGCGCTCGACGCCATGAAGGCGGCCGGCTTCGCGATCGAATACGGCCCGGCCGACGAGCCCTGGGGCGTGCGGCGCTTCTATGTCCGCGATCCGTTCGGCAGGCTGGTCAACATTCTCTCGCATCGGTGATTGCGGTTGTGACACGCAGGCTTGCGCGCCGGGCGCTTGGCGTTTAGCAAGGCCGCGGTTCAAATTCTTTCCGGGACGGTTCTCCATGGCAACGAAGCATCTTTTCCTGCTCGCCGGCGACGGCATCGGTCCAGAGGCGATGGCCGAGGTCAAGAAGCTGATATCAGCCATGAACGACAAGCTCGGCAGCGGCTTCGTAACCGAGGACGGCCTGGTCGGCGGCTGCGCCTATGACGCGCATGGCGCGGCGATCTCCGATGCCGACATGGCAAAGGCGATGGCGGCGGATGCGGTGCTGTTCGGCGCCGTCGGCGGGCCGAAATGGGATGCCGTGCCTTACGAGGTACGCCCGGAAGCCGGCCTGCTGCGCCTGCGCAAGGACATGGAGCTGTTCGCCAATCTGCGCCCCGCCATCTGCTATCCGGCACTCGCCGCGTCCTCCTCGCTCAAGCAGGAGGTGGTCGAGGGCCTCGACATCCTGATCGTGCGCGAATTGACCGGCGGCGTCTATTTCGGCGAGCCGAAGCAGATCATCGATCTCGGCAATGGCCAGAAGCGCGGCATCGACACCCAGGTCTACGATACGTTCGAGATCGAGCGCATTTCGGGCGTCGCCTTTGAACTGGCGCGCACTCGCAAGAACCACGTCACCTCGATGGAAAAGCGCAACGTCATGAAGTCGGGCGTGCTGTGGAACGAGGTCGTCACCCAGACCCACAAGGCGCGCTATTCAGACGTCAAGCTCGACCACATGCTGGCCGACGCCGGCGGCATGCAACTGGTGCGGTGGCCCAAGCAGTTCGACGTCATCGTCACCGACAATCTGTTCGGCGACATGCTGTCCGACATCGCCGCCATGCTGACCGGTTCGATCGGCATGCTGCCGTCGGCCTCGCTCGGGGCGCCGGATGTGAAGACCAAGAAGCGCAAGGCGCTGTACGAGCCGGTGCACGGCTCGGCGCCGGACATTGCCGGCAAGGGCATCGCCAACCCGATCGCCATGATCGCGTCGTTTGCCATGTGCCTGCGCTATTCCTTCGGCATGGTTGATGAAGCCGACCGTGTCGAGGCCGCGATCGCCGCGGTGCTCGACCAAGGCCTGCGGACAAAAGACATCCTGTCCGAGGGCATGACCGAGGTCGGCACCGTCGAGATGGGCGACGCAATCATCGCCAAGTTCCTCGGCTGATACCGTGGCGGTCGACGTCCGCTGGGCGACGACCGGGGACGCGACGGCGCTCGCCGATATGCTGTGCGAGATGGCTGTTCACTACCGGCAGCCGCCTCTTGCCGCCGACCGCGCCTTGTCCGCGGCGCGGAAATGGCTCGGCGAGGAAAGCCCGGCCTATCCGCATTTCGCGCTGGCCTTCGTCGAGGGTGAGGTCAGCGGCCTGGCATCGGTGGCGATCGCGCATCCTGGCATCGATCTCGAGCGGTTGCTGTTCCTCAAGGACCTGTTCGTGCGCGACGGTGCCCGCAACGCCGGCGTCGGCCGGGCGCTGATCGGCTTTCTCGCCGGCCACTGCATGCGCGAAGGCATCGGCCGCATCGACCTGACCACCGAGGACTGGAACGAGGGCGCGCTGCGTTTCTATGACCGGCTTGGCGCCGAGCGCCACGGCCAGAAGGTCTTTCTCAGGCTTTCGGGCGGGGCGCTGAGGGCGGTCAAACCCTGACGCCCGCCGGTACCGGTCCCCACTTGTTTTCGCGGGCCTGCGTCGGAATCAGCGCGCAGACCAGGATGATCAGGCTGCCGATGGTCGGGATGAGGATCACCAGGCAGAGCCAGCCCGTCACGCCAATATCGTGCAGCCGGCGCACGATCATGCCGAGGCTGGGCAGGAACGTCGCCAAAATGAAGGTGCCGCAAAGCCCAACCGTTACCGCTGCCGACACATCGCTGTCGAAATCGCCCATATCCATATCGGTGAACAGGCCGATGCCGCCAATGATCAGCAGGCAAACCGTCCAGAACAGGCAGTAGCCCCAATATTCCTTGCGCCGGGCGCGGCCGGCGAAGTTGAAGTAGTTCCGCGTCACGCCGCGCCAAAAATAGCCCCACAAATCGGTGGGTTCTGCAGGCTCGGAGGAACGGCCGAAATGCTGTGCCTGGGATGCGCCGGCGGCAGCCTTATTGCCGGCTTGAGGCGGTGCGGCGCTCGTGCTGGCGTCGACGGCCGGGGCTGCAGACTGGGCGGCGATCGAAAAGACGTCTCGCGCTTGCCCGCCGCCCGGCCGGAACTCGACGGCCGCGCCCTTGGGCATGGTGGTTTCCCGGCGCAGGCTCTCGCGGGTGAAGGTGTAACGGTTGCCGTCGGCTCCGGTGATGAAGCCGAAGCCCTGAACCTCGTCATAGTGAAGCACTTCGCCGCGCATTTGCCACCCCCCTCTCGCCACGTCCCGGCCAAGATGTGGCACAGGGCCGAGCCCATGGGCAAGGCCGTGGCTGCGGTCACTGCGGCGGATGAAGCTAGCTTCCGGGTCCTACGAGGGCCGCTTCTTCGCCTTCTTGTGCTTCGGCGCGCCGGTGTTTTCGAACTTCGGCTTGCCCGGCTTCTTGGCCCAGGGCTTTGCTTCGAAGGCGCCGGCGGGGCGCTGATCGGCCGATGCCGGTGCCGGCGCACGCTTCTCGAATTTGCGCTTCGGCGCGTTCGGGTCGAACGGCGCCTTGCCGCGATGCGGTTTTTTGTCAGGGCTTGGCGGCTGATAGCCGGCCCGCGACAGGTCGGGCGTGCCGTCGAGCCGCTTCACCACGATGTTGTTCTGCAATTTGCGGTCGGGACCGATCGCCGCCAGGAAGCGGTCGGCCCAGTCGGCCGCGATCTGCACGAAGGTCTCTTCTGGCTGCATCTTGATGGCGCCGATCTCGCGCTTGCTGATGCTGCCGGCGCGGCACAGCATCGGGATCAGCCAGCGCGGCTCGGCATTCTGCCGGCGTCCGATCGACAGCGAGAACCAGACGCTGGCGCCGAAATCCTCGCGGCGGCTGGGCGCTTCGTCCCGGCGCGCGAAGTTTTCGCCCGCCAGTTTTTCACGCGATGGCGTAAACGGCGCGATCTCCATGAGATCCTCAGGCGCAGAGCGGCTGGCGCGGCACTGGCGCACGAAAGCGGCGGCGACCTGTTCGGCGCCATGCCGGGCGAGAAGCGCGTCGATGAAACCGCGCTCGTCATCCTTCACTTGCTCGTCGAAAGCCGGATCGGCAAGGATGCGCTCGTCGTCGCGCCGGATAACGTCGTCGGCCGAAGGCGGGCTGGCCCATGTCGCCTTGAGCCCGGCGTTCTGCAGCAGCCGCTCGGTGCGCTTGCGGGCGCTGTTGGGCACGATCAGCGCACTGACGCCCTTGCGCCCGGCGCGTCCGGTTCGGCCGCTGCGGTGCAGCAGCGTCTCCGGGTTGGTCGGCAGGTCGGCGTGGATCACCAGCTCGAGATTGGGCAGGTCGATGCCGCGCGCCGCGACGTCGGTGGCGATGCAGACCTTGGCGCGGCCGTCGCGCATCGCCTGCAGCGCATGGCTGCGCTCGTTCTGGCTGAGCTCGCCCGACAGCGCCACGACGGAAAAGTTGCGGTTGTTGAAGCGCGCGGTCAGATGGTTGACGGCGGCTCGCGTGTTGCAGAACACCAGCGCGTTCTTCGCCTCATAAAAACGCAGCACGTTGATGATGGCGTTCTCGCGGTCGGCCTGGGCAACGCTCAGCGCCCGGTATTCGATGTCGAGATGCTGCTTTTCCTCGCCGGCGGCGGAAATGCGCACGGCATTGCGCTGGTAGCCCTGGGCGAGCGTTGCGATCGAGCGCGGCACGGTGGCCGAGAACATCAGCGTGCGGCGCTCGGCCGGGGCGGCGTCGAGGATGAATTCGAGGTCTTCGCGAAAGCCGAGATCGAGCATCTCGTCGGCCTCGTCGAGCACCACGGCCTTGAGTGCCGACATGTCGAGCGAGTGCCGCGTGATGTGGTCGCGCAGGCGGCCGGGCGTGCCGACGACGATATGGGCGCCACGCTCCAGCGCGCGCCGCTCGGTGCGCATGTCCATGCCACCGACGCAGGACGCCACCGTGGCGCCGGTCAGCTCGTAGAGCCATTCCAGCTCGCGCGTCACCTGCAAGGCCAGTTCGCGCGTCGGCGCCACCACCAGCGCCAGCGGCGCCGAAGCATGGGCAAAGCGCTCCGCGCCGCCCAGCAGGGTCGGCGCCAAGGCGAGGCCGAAGGCCACGGTCTTGCCGGAGCCGGTCTGTGCCGACACCAGCGCATCCGCCTCACCGAGCTCGGGGGCCAGAACCGCCTTCTGCACCGGCGTCAGTTCGGAATAGCCGCGTTTTTCCAGCGCCCTGGCAAGCGCTGGAACAATAGCTTCGAAGTTGGACATCTTACTCTTTCGGAATTCGGATTCTTGTATGCCCGGCAATGGGTCATCCGTCGGCGAGCGCCTCTTGACAGCGCCACGAGCCGAACGATCTTGCCGTTCGTACTTCGCGCAGCCGCTATTGTACAGGGCGCGCGGGAAAGCGGGCGGCCGGCAGTGATTGACTCTTGACGCAAACCGCGTAAAAGCCGGCACCGAACAGGACAGTTTTCGATGCGCGGCCTTTTGATGGCGGTTCTTGCATTCGATTTCCCTGGCCACAATGCAAATCATTGGGCCGGGCGCGTCGGCGCGTCTCCTCGTTCCAGCAAAACCATGTTCTTGGCCAAAACTGGCAAAACGACCACCAAAACGGTCTGATTCCCTTGGCCTAACCACCCTCTCCCGGGTCCGGCCCGGGGGTTGAAACCCGCATCGGCCGGCGGGTTTTCTCCAAAAACCGAGCGGAGAGGGACAGGAGATCTTTATGAGTTTCAAGGTTGCAGTCGTCGGCGCCACGGGCAATGTGGGCCGGGAAATGCTCAACATACTGGAAGAGCGCGGCTTTCCGGTGAGCGAAGTCGTGGCGCTGGCCTCGCGGCGCAGCCAAGGCACCGAAGTGTCGTTCGGCGACCGCACGCTGAAGGTCAGGACGCTCGACCAGTATGATTTTTCCGACACCGATATCTGCATCATGTCGGCCGGCGGCAATGTCTCGAAGGAATGGTCGCCGAAGATCGGCAAGCAGGGCTGCGTCGTCATCGATAATTCGTCGGCCTTCCGCTACGACCAGGACGTGCCGCTGATCGTGCCGGAAGTGAACCCGGACGCGATCTCGCTGTTCACGCGCAAGAACATCATCGCCAACCCGAACTGCTCGACGGCGCAGCTGGTGGTGGCGCTGAAGCCGCTGCATGATTTCGCCACCATCAAGCGCGTCGTCGTCGCCACCTACCAGTCGGTGTCGGGCGCCGGCAAGGAAGGCATGGACGAGCTGTTCACGCAGACGCGCGCCGTGTTCGTCGCCGACAGCGTCGACGTCAAGAAGTTCACCAAGCGCATCGCCTTCAACGTCATTCCGCATATCGACGTCTTCCTCGACGACGGCTTTACCAAGGAAGAGTGGAAGATGGTCGCCGAGACCAAGAAGATGCTCGACCCCAAGATCAAGCTGACGGCGACCTGCGTGCGCGTGCCGGTGTTCATCGGCCATTCGGAAGCGGTCAACATCGAGTTCGAAAAGCCGATCACCGCCGATGAGGCGCGCGATATCCTGCGCGAGGCGCCGGGCTGCCAGGTCTTGGACAAGCGCGAGGACGGCGGCTACATCACGCCGCTGGAATCGGCCGGCGAGGACGCCACCTTCATCTCGCGCATCCGCGAGGATTCGACCATCGACAACGGCCTGTCGATGTGGATCGTCTCCGACAATCTGCGCAAGGGCGCGGCACTCAACGCGGTGCAGATCGCCGAGCTGCTGGTCGAGCGCGGCCTGATCCAGCCGAAGAAGAAGGCGGCATAGTTTTCGCTCACGGGCCGTATCGCCGCTGCCGCGGCGGGCCCTCCGCGGGGGCGCCGGACGACCGGCGGCCCGCAGTCGCGGGTTCGGCCTTTGGCCGGTAGCTCTCTTCTCCCCGTTCACGGGGAGAAGGTCCCGGCAGGGGGATGAGGGGCGGCGCCGGCCTTTGTTGAGGAACGTTTGTGAGCGATAACCCCAGAGTCGTTCTGCGTCCGGCAATCGGCTCCGACGCAGGCGCCATCGCGAAGGTTATGCGGACGGCGCTTGGCTCGTTCGACTGGATGCCGGTCATCCACACGCCGGACGAGGACTTCGCCTTCATCCGCGACATCGTGCTGCCAGGGCAGCAGGTGACGGTCGCTGAGGCCGGCAAGGAGATTGTCGGCTTCATCGCCGTCAGCGGTGAATGGGTGGAGCAGATCTATCTCGCTCCGGACTGGACGGGGCAAGGCATCGGCAGCCGGTTGCTGATGGACACGACCGCGTCGTTGCCCGTTGTCAAACTCCATTGTTTTCTGTCCAACACCGGCGCCCGGCGCTTCTACGAGTGCCATGGGTTCCGCGCGGAGTCCTTCGGGGACGGCACCAACAACGAGGAAGGCCTGCCTGACATCCTCTATGTCCGCAGGCGCTGATTCAGCCGGCGCTGTCCTCGGCCAACTGGCGCAGCAAATCCAGCGCCTCCTCGGCCCGGTCGGCGGGGACGAACAGATGGTCGTGGTAGAAAGCCGAGACCGGATTGACGCCCATGCCGGCGGCGGCCAGCCGCGTGGTGATGGCGGCGAGGAAGCCGACCGCTTCCAGCGACGAATGGATGTTCAGCGTCACCATGCGGCAGCGGAAGGAAGCGGTCAGCCCCGCTTCCCTCGCCGCCTCCTCGGTCACGATCAGCGTCACGCCTTCGCGCTCGCGAAACACCATCACCGCTTCGAGGCCTTCCGGCTGGGGAAGGCCAGACGCCAGCGTGACGAAGACGTAGGTGCCGGCCAGCAATTCCGGCGTCATCGATGCCAGCAGGGTCTTCAGATCGGTCTCGCCGGTCATTGTATTCTCTCGCCCGATGCAGGAACGGGCCACAGCCCGCGTGCTCCTCAATATCCGCGACTGGCCGGTGCCGATAGCCCGCACGCTGCACGGACGACATGGCGATGTCGCTGACGGCTGAGCTTGCCGGCCTGTTGCCCCGCACAATAGACAAGCCCAGTGCCGGTCCGTGAAAGGCCTCCCCATGATCGTTCGTCCGCGCCCGACGTTCCTGCAGCTGTTCTTCGTCATGCGCGGCTCGGTGGTGCCACGCATCCTGCCGCAGATCCTGGGTTTTGCGCTTTATTCCGCAGTCATTCTTGCCGTGGCGCGCCAGTTCCATCTCGATTTCAGCGTCTTCAACATCACGCCGTTCGGGTTGGTCGGCGTGACATTGTCGATCTATCTGTCGTTCCGCAACAACGCCGCCTACGATCGCTGGTGGGAGGCGCGCAAGCTGTGGGGCACGCTGGTCTTCGAAATCCGCAATCTGGCGCGCGCCACCACCAGCCTCATCGCCGATCCGGCCGAACAGCGCGCGCTGCTGATGGAGGCGCTTGCCTTCTGTCACTTCCTGCGCGGCCAGTTGCGCAAGATCGACAGCATGAAGGACGCCCGCGCCTTCATTGCCGCCGAGGCCGACACGGCTGCAAACTTCGCCAACCCGGCGGACGAGATGGTCAGGCGCATGGGCCGGCGCGCCAACGCGCAGCGCCGGGCCGGCGAGGTCGATCCGATCGGCTTCCGCATTCTCGATGAAAGGCTGGCATCGCTCACCGCCATCCAGGCCGGCTGCGAGCGGATCGCCGGCACGCCCTTGCCGTTCGCCTATACGCTTTTGGTGCATCGCACGGCCTACATCGTCTGCCTGCTTCTGCCCATCGGCCTGATCTCGAGCACCGGCTGGGCGACGCCGCTGTTCACGGCGCTGATCGCCTACACCTTCTTCGGCCTCGATGCGCTGTCGGAAGAGCTGGAGGATCCGTTCGGCACCGAGGCCAACGACCTCGCCCTCGATGGTCTGTGCCGTGTCTGCGAGATCTCGGTGTTCGAGGCGCTGGGCGAGACGCCGCCGAAAATGCTGCCGGCCGAGAAGTTCTATTTTTCGTAGGTGCTCGACACGGCGTTCTGTCTGCCGCCGCGATGTGGAATCTCGAACGCTGGCGCGAAGTATCGCTACACGGCTCAATCTGCATCGCTGCCTTCTTTTGCCGTTACGGCGCCAAAAAATTCCCGACCCTGTAGGATTGCCACCCCATGCCGCGTCCTTGGTTCGACCCCGCAAAAAGGGCTCGAAACATCAGGAGGGAACACCATGAGCATCTCCGAAACCGCGCCCGTCTCATCAGGCGCCCTGTGGACCGGCCGCGCACTCAGCGGCGTCATCGTGCTGTTCATGATCTTCGACGGCGTCATCAAATTGCCGCCGCTCGAGATCGTCACCCAGACGATGGTGCCGCTTGGCTGGCCGGCCGACGCGAATGTCGCGCGCATGCTCGGCGTCATCGGGCTGATCTCGACCGCGCTCTACGCCTTGCCGCGCACCGCGGTGCTCGGCGCCATCCTGCTCACCGCCTATATGGGCGGCGCCATCGCCACCAATGTGCGTGTCGACAACCCGCTGTTCTCGCACACGCTGTTCGGCGTCTATCTCGGTGTCATCCTGTGGGGCGGCCTGTACCTGCGCGACCCCCGGGTGCGCGCGCTGATCCCGTTTTCTCGTTGAGATTTGTAAAGGAAAAGAAGATGTTCACCACCATTGCCATCGTCCTGCTGGTCCTGATTGCCACCGTGCTCATCTACGCCGCGACCCGGGCTGATGATTTCGTCGTCACCCGCTCGGCCAGCATCAAGGCGCCGCCGGAAGCGATCTTCCCGCTGATCAATGATTTCAGCCGCTGGCCGGCATGGTCGCCATACGAAAAGCTCGACCCTCAGATGAAGCGCACGCTCTCCGGCGCCGAAAGCGGCAAGGGCGCGGCCTATGCCTGGGAAGGCAATGCCAAGGCCGGCAAGGGACGCATGGAGATCGTCAATTCGGTGCCGTCCTCGCTGGTGTCGCTCAAGCTCGACTTCGAGAAGCCGTTCAGGGCCAACAACAGCGTCGACTTCACCCTGACGCCGTCCGGCGACAACACGGCCGTTAGCTGGGCGATGCGCGGCAGCCGGCCCTTCATCGCCAAGCTGATGGGCCTGTTCATGAACTTCGACACGCTGATCGGCAAGGATTTCGAGGCCGGCCTCGCCAATCTGAAGCGCCTCGGCGAAAAGTGACGCTGGTCGGGATCGATCGCCAATCGATGCAGATCAATCCCCAAGCCGGCAATCCTTCTCCCCTGCCGCTGGATCAAATCGCCGAGTCGCGAGTTAGAGATTCGTTGGCGGCGGAAACGTTCCCCGCAGGAGAAGGAATGACAATGAAGAAAACGATGCTTTTGATGGCCCTGCTGGTGCCGCTTGCCGCCTGCTCGCAAACCGAACGTGGGGCGGCGGTCGGCGGACTGGGCGGTGCGGCGATCGGTGCGGCGGTCGCCGGCGATCCGGTTGAGGGTGCTGTAATCGGCGGCGCTGCCGGGGCGATAGCCGGTGCGTTGATCGGCCGGGCGAGCGAGCGTGGCGAATGCCGCTACCGGGATCGCCGTGGCCGCGTCTACATCGACCGCTGCCCGCGCGGCTATTGATCGGGCCGCGTTTCGGCATGACGTCCAAATAGCAAAACGGCGGGCCTGGGCCCGCCGTTTTCCTGCGTTGAGGCAATATTTATTCGGCGGTGGCGGCTTCCGCCTCGGCCGGTGCAGCTGCGGCTGCCGCGACGGCGGCAGCGGCGTCTTCCTGTGCCTTCTTCAAAAGGGCAGCACGTTCCTGCGCCTTCTTGCCCGGCTCGGCCTTCTTCGGGTTGGAGCGGGCGTCGCGCTTGGCAATGCCGGCCTCGTCGAGGAAGCGCAGCACGCGGTCGGTCGGCTGGGCGCCGTGCGACAGCCAGTGCTTGACGCGGTCGGCGTCAACCTTGACGCGCTCGCCGTCCTTGGGCAGCAGCGGGTTCCACGAGCCGAGCGACTCGATGAAACGGCCATCGCGCGGCGAACGGGCGTCGGCGACGACGACGTGGTAGTAAGGACGCTTCTTCGAGCCCGCACGGGCCAGTCTGATCTTCAATGGCATTTCTTTTCTCCTAAAAACTCTGATTTCGTTAGTTGGTTGTGGCTGGTTTCTCAGCCGGCTTTCATCACGCCGTTGGAAGCGGCGATCTGTTCGTGGTGGCGGATCACTTCGCGGACGACGAAGTTGAGGAATTTTTCCGCGAAATCCGGGTCGAGATGCGCATCCTTCGCCAGCTGGCGAAGGCGGGCGATCTGCTGCTGCTCGCGCGCCGGGTCGGCCGGCGGCAACCCATGCGTCGCCTTCAGCACGCCAACCGCCTTGGTGCAGCGGAAGCGCTCGGCCAGCATGTGGATGAGTGCTGCGTCGATATTGTCGATCGAGGCGCGATAGTCGGCCAGGATGGTACGTGCGTCGGCCATGTCCTTTTCTTCGTTCATCGCGTCCTCACTTCTTCTTGCCAAGGCCGGGCAGACCGCCGCCACCCATGCCGGGAAGGCCCGGAAGCTTCATGCCGCCGGGCAGACCGGGCAGGCCACCACCGCTGGGAAGACCGCCGGGCAGGGCCTTCATGCCGCCGAGGCCGGCCGCCTGTGCCTGCTTCTGCAGGGCTTCGAGCTGCTTGGGATCCATCTTCGACAGGTCGGGCATGCCGCCGCCCATGCCGCCCATGCCCGGCATCATGCCGCCGAGGCCCATCTTGGAGGCAAGGCCGCCCATCATGCCGCGCATCAGGCCGCCGCCTTTGCCCTTGCCGCCCATCGCCTTCATCATGTCGGCCATGCCGCGATGCATCTTCAACAGCTTGTTGATTTCGGCCGCGTCGGTGCCGGAACCGGCGGCGATGCGCTTCTTGCGCGAGTGCTTGAGAATATCGGGATTGGCGCGCTCGGCCTTGGTCATCGACGAGATGATGGCGAGCTGGCGGCCGAACATCTTGTCGTCGAGACCGGCGGCGGCCATCTGGTCCTTCATCTTGCCCATGCCGGGCATCATGCCCATGATGCCGCCCATGCCGCCCATCTTCGACATCTGCTGGAGCTGGCCGGCAAGGTCGTTCAGGTCGAACTTGCCCGACTGCATCTTCCTGGCCATCGCCGCCGCCTGTTCGGCGTCGATGTTTTCGGCGGCCTTTTCGACGAGCGAGACGATGTCGCCCATGCCGAGGATGCGGTCGGCGATGCGCTTGGGGTGGAATTCCTCCAGCCCGTCCATTTTTTCGCCGGTGCCGATCAGCTTGATCGGCTTGCCGGTGACGGCGCGCATGGAGAGAGCGGCACCGCCGCGGCCGTCGCCGTCCATGCGGGTCAGCACAAGGCCGGTGATGCCGACGCGCTCGTCGAAGCTCTTGGCCAGGTTGACGGCGTCCTGGCCGGTCAGCGAGTCGGCGACCAGCAGGATTTCGTGCGGGCTCGACACCTTCTTGATGTCGGCCATCTCGACCATCAGCGGCTCGTCGATATGGGTGCGGCCGGCGGTGTCGAGGATGACGACGTCGTGGCCGCCGAGCTTGGCCGCCTGCACGGCGCGGCGGGCGATATCGACCGGCGACTGGCCGTCGATGATCGGCAGTGTCGCCACCTTGACCTGCTCACCGAGCTGGCGGAGCTGCTCCTGCGCGGCCGGGCGCCGCGTGTCGAGCGAAGCCATCAGAACCTTCTTGTTCTGACGCTCGGAAAGGCGCTTGGCGATCTTGGCCGAAGTGGTCGTCTTGCCGGAGCCCTGCAGGCCGACCATCATGATGACGACCGGCGCCGGTGCATTGAGGTCGACGGCGACGCCTTCGGCGCCGAGCATCTCGACCAGCTCGTCATGGACGATCTTGACGACCATCTGGCCGGGCTTGATCGACTTGACGACGGCAGCGCCGACGGCCTTCTCGCGCACCTTGTCGGTAAACGACCGCACCACTTCCAGCGCCACGTCGGCCTCGAGCAGCGCACGGCGCACCTCGCGAAGTGCTGCCGAGACATCCGCCTCCGACAGCGCGCCGCGACCGGTCAGGCCGTTCAGGATCGAACCAAGACGTTCCTGTAGCGATTCAAACATTCGTTTTCCTTTTCCCTGGCACCCGCATGGTGCCCGAGAGGTAATGCGTTCGCGCCAGGTGTCCAAGCAAAAGCCAAAACCAAAAAGCACCCGGGGGCGCTCAGCGCTGCCGGGTGTTGGCCTCCAGGATCGATTTACAGCACTCCACCTCAAAGAGGTTTCGGCGTCCTGGTCGGCTTGCTCGGAGGGATACTCGTCGCGGAATTCGGGGCGTGTAGACAGGAAATCGGCGGCAGAGTCAAGACAAGGCTTGGATGGTGCCCGTGCCAATCGTGTCGCGCCGAGCCAGAATCAGTTCGCGCTGCTCGCTTCCGAGCTGTTGGCCGCGACGTTCAGCGGTGAGAGCGGATGCAGCAGCAGCACAACCGTCAGCAGGCTGCAGGCGATGCCGATGAAGGCAATGAGAGCTGCATCCGACGTCGTCCAGCCCGGCCCTTCGAGAGGCTTGGCGCCGAACAAGGCGAAGGAATTGTAGCTCTGCTGATGCGAGATCAGCAGGAATCCGGTCAGATTGTTGCCGAGATGGGCGCCGAAGGCAGCTCCGAGATTGCCGGTGGCATAGACCACAAGCGTCAACAGCAGCGCGAAAGCGGCGATAGAGGCCAGCACGCAGGCGTTGATGGCCGGCGACCCGCTGTTGCTCCAGTGCAGCGAGGTGAACAGCAGGGCCGGCAGCAGCGCCCAGATGAACGGGCTCCTGAACCGGTTGGCCAAACCGCGCAGCAGATAGCCTCGGAACAGCACCTCCTCCGAAGACGTCTGCAGCAAGGTGAGGGCGACGATCGGGATCAGGAACTGCAGCCAGGACGACAGGCTGATCGGGCCACGGGCGATCTCGGGCTGCAGCACATACAGCAGGATCTCCGACACGAGCGAGGTGATCAGCACCGCGATCAGCCCCTTGAGGAAGCCCGACAGCGACACGCGACGGCTGACGCCGAAGAGCGCCGAGAGGGGCTCGCCATGCACCCAGCGCATGGCCATCCACAGGCCGATCCAGATGCCGGCAAAAGAGGTGAGCGCGGTGAGGATGCCGATGGGCGAGGCGAGGAAGCCCTGCATCGCTCCTTCGGGCGGGGGAACCGCGGATTCCTGCCAGGTGAGGAAAAGATAGGTGCCGCCGATCAGCACGGCCACGGTCGTTGCCGCCCAGAGCAGGATGACGATCGCCGATCCCAGGAACAGGCGCGGCAAGGTCGTCCTGGCGTTCGGCGAATGCCGGTAGCGTTCGAAGGCGGCAGGGTCGATCACGCGAATTCCTGGGCAAGTGCTTCGGGTCGCATGATCTAGGGGATCGCCGTCTTGCGCGCAATCGTGTCTGGTCGGAGAGCGTTGGCGCCCTACGAGTTGCAAAAACGGCGCAGGCGTGCCGGCCAGCGTCTTTCTCCCCGCTCTACGGGGAGAAATGCCCGGCAGGGCAATGAGGGGCGGCGCCGACTTCGACGATTTCGCACCGACCGATCCGGTGTGGCGACATGCGAGAAAGGCGACCGCCGCTGCGCTTGGCAGCGGTCAGCCCGTCAACGTCAGCGCACCACGTACATGATGCGTCGCGTCTGCGGATCGATCAGCGCCGGCTGACCGTTCACATAGACATAGCGGTAGTTGTAGTCCGGAATTTCGCGCAGCTCGACGGTGTCGGGCAAGGTCGCGCCGGTCACCACCTCGCCGTCGAGATAGACGGGGTCGAGGCGATGCGTGTCGACATAGGTTCTGACTTCGGTCGGCGGTGGCGGGAAGGCGTCGTTGAGCGGATCGCTGGCGATGATCGCTCCGGTGTAGTCGGTCGAGTAGTCGTCCGGCGGCGCGACGACCGCAATGCTGGAACCGTGCGGGCGCTGCGTCAGCACCACCCGGCTGCCGCCGAAATCAGCCGTCACATAGTCGGAATAGACCCAGCCCTGGCCGCCGGCTTCGGCGATGGTGCACCATTTGCTGTTTTCGATGCAGCCATTGAGCGTCGCCGACTGACCGGCGGCGAGCACGCCGATCACCGGATACTGCGGACCGGGACCGGCGCGCACGTTGAGATCGGTGACGGCGGATACGGCGGTGTCCCCCATCGCGGCGCCCGACATGATCGTCAGCATTCCGGCGACCGCGGGAAACAATACGGATTTCATGGTTTCTCTCCGTTTTCATGATCCCTCGCCACGCAAACGGAGCAGCGGCGCATGCGTTCCCGCTAAAATGCCCGCGCCAACTCACGATTTGTTCCGGCTTCTTGCGGCAAACCGGTCAGAAGGTCGTGAACGAAGGCCAATTTCCGCGCCGTGACGTCGGAAATGACGAAGGGGTAGAGGTCGGGCAGGCCCATGCAGCGGTTGATCGAATTGGAGGCTTCCGACAGCACCAGCCAGCGGGCGAGGATCTTTTCGAAAGGCTCGGGTGCTGCGGGAGGTTCCGAAGGCGCGGCCTGCAGTCCACCGCCGGTGTCGCCTTGCGGCAAGTCGTTGGCCTCCACGGTCTCCAGCCGGCCGAGCGGAAAGTTCAGCGCATGGACCATCTCCAGCGTGTCGGTGATGTGCAAATGGTGGGCCCAGGTTTCCGCCCAGTCCTCCCACGGATGCGAGGTCGCATAGGCCGAGATGTGGCTTTGCTGCCAGTCGGGTGGCGCGCCATTGGCGTAATAGGTCTTCAGCGCCTGTTCGTAGTCGGCGTGATCGTCGCCGAACAAGGCGCGAAAAGCCTCCAGCCTTTGCGGATCGTCGCGGATCAGGCGATCCCAGTAATAATGGCCGAGTTCGTGGCGAAAATGGCCGAGCAAGGTGCGATAGTTCTCGCCCATTTCGACGCGCCGTTTTTCGCGCTCGGCGGAATCGGCCTCGGCGACGTTGAGCGTGATCAGGCCATTGTCGTGGCCGGTCAGGATGCGCTCGCCGCCTGGGCCGCCGCCGATCGGATCGGCCAGGAAGTCGAAGGCAAGGCCGACCTCGTCGGCAGGGTTCTGCTTGGGCGCGACCGGCAGCCCTGAAGCGAGCAGCGAATAGATGGCGCGCTTCTTCGCCGCCTCGACCCGGATCCAGCGGCGGCGGTTGCCGTCGACGGAGAGATCCGGGATCAGCTGGTTCAGCACGCAAGCGCGGCAAAAAGCCTGTCCCGGCTCGGCCATCCAGTTGCAGGCGCATTCGTCGGCGTTGGTGCACTGGAAGATGCCGTCGAGACCCGACAAGGCAAAACGCGCATGTTCGGGATCGTAGAGCACGAGGCTCGAGCAGTTCAGGCACTGGGCGTTCTCGAAATAGAGACGGTGGCCGCAATGCGGGCAGTCGAAGAGTTTCATGTCGGCCTCGAACCTTCAGAGCCAGCATATAGGTGCGCGGCGGCAGGTGCCCAACGGCCAACCGCCGGCCGGCGTTCCGCGTTCGATCGAGGCTATTTTGCCGCAAGCTGCGCGGCGACCTGTCTGGCCACCGCTTCGCCTGACAGCCGTGCGCCGCCGCAGGTCTGGATCAGCGGACCGGCGAGGTGCTCGCCGGCAAAGAAGATCTTGTCGGCTACCGGCTGCATCAGCGCGGCGCGCGCAGCCGAACGGCCCGGGCGGGCCGCCGCATAGGCGCCGCGCACGAAGCGCTCGCCGCCCCAATTGGTCATCATGGCGCGCGCCACGTGCTTTCGTGTGTCGCCGCCGAAAATGCCGCACAGTCGGTCGACGACGAAATCGATGCCCGCCGCCTCGCCCGCCGCCGACATTTCCCAAGCGAAGTCGCCGCCGACGAAGCCGACCATCAGGTCGAGATCGAAGGGAAAGCACAGGAAATAGATGTCGTGCCTGGCCATCCGTTCGATCAGAAGGTCGTCGAAGGGCTGCAGCCCAAGCCGCGTGCCCCGGATCTCGACCGGCAATTTGGTCAGCATGCCCATCGGCAGGTCGAAGAAGGCTCCAAAATGCGCGTCGGGAAGTGTCGGCGAGAATTCGATCTCCTCGAAGGCGAGCACCGCCGGCGAGGCTGTGACGATGACCGCCTTGGCGCGAACGGTGCCGCGATCGGTGACGCAGGCGACACCGGGCACGTCCCAGAGGATCTTGCGCACCGGCGTCGACAATTCGACCGGCAGGTCGGCGCCGAAACGGGCGACCAGCGCGCCAAAGCCCTCCTTGCTGAAGTAGTTGGGGTCGAGATCGGCGGCGGCCTGGAAGTCGCGGATCGAGATCTCGTCCTCGTCGGCGCCGAAATCCATCGGCCCGGCGAAGGTCGCCGCGGCGCGCGGGGCGTGGCCCCTGGCGAGCAGCGCCGAAAGCCGGTCGTCGTCGCCCTCCCTCACTTCATGCCTGGCCAGCAGTTCGAACAGCCGCGCGTCGGCCGCCTTCATCTCGGCTTCCTCGTCCTCGCTTGCCTTGCGGCTGCGATAGTAGAGATGGTCGACATTCATGTCGTGATGATGCAGCGTCCAGCCGGCAGCCTGGGCTTCGGGAAAATACGGGTTGCGGTCGGCGGCATGCAGCCAGGCGCAGCCGATATCGAAGGGCACGCCGAAATGCTGGTCGCTGGTCCATGCGCGTCCGCCGATGCGGCCCATCGCTTCGAGCAGCTTGAAGGAGAGGCCGGCTGCCTGCAGGGTCCTGGCCGCAGCCAGACCCGCCGAACCGGCGCCGATGATCACAACATCAACGTCTTCCATGGCTATTTCGACCCCGCCACAATATTCACTTGATCGTAGGCAAATTCCCCGGCATTCGCCAGCACTGCAGCAGAGACAGTGACAAGTGCGGGTTTCGCTGGCAAATTCGCAACCGGGACGTGATTCAGGCAATCAGGAGAGAAAAGCATGGCATTACTTGCCAAGGGAAAGATTTTTGTGGCTTCGGTGGTGGCGGTGCTTGCGCTGGCGACGGGCGCGCAGGCGGCGGCCAGCTGTGGCAAGACTGGCGCCGGCTTCGAAGCCTGGAAGCCGGAGTTCGCAGCGGAGGCCAAGTCCGAAGGTGTCGGTCCGAAAGGTCTGGCCGCGCTGGCTGGCGCAACCTACGCAACAAAGACGATTAGCGTCGACCGCGGCATTCACAAGGCGTTCAGCGGCTCGGTGGAAGATTTCATGAAGCGCCGTGGCGGCGCCACGATCATTTCCAAGGGCCGTTCGCTGAAGAAGTCGAACGCGGCGCTGTTCAGCAAAATCGAAAGCAACTACGGCGTGTCGCCAGGCGTGTTGCTCGCCATCTGGGGAATGGAGACCGGCTTCGGTTCGGCAATGGGCAACCAGAATACGGTTTCCGCCATTTTGACGCTTGCCTATGATTGCCGCCGCCCGGAGTTCTTTTACCCGCATGCCATTGCAGCCCTGAAGCTGGTCGATCGTGGAGCGTTGACCGCCTCGTCGGTCGGCGCCGCGCATGGCGAGATCGGCCACACGCAGTTCCTGCCCGGAAATGTCTTGAAGTATGGCGTCGGCAGCGGAAACCTGCGCGATAAGGCCACCGCGTTGGCTTCCACCGCCAACTTCCTCAAGGGTCATGGCTGGCGGGCCGGCGCGAGTGCGCAGTCGAATCTCGACGCCATTGCCGGCTGGAATTCCGCCAACGTCTATCAGCAGGCCATCGCCCGCATCGCCACGGCGATCGACGGCGACTGATAGAAATCTCTATCTCTTTGTTTTGGCGACAGAAAGCCCGGCCATGCGCCGGGCTTTTTTGTTGATGCGTATGGCAAATGCCATGCCGGCTGAGCGCCTGTCACGTCGCTCTCAATAATTCGCGTAGCCGCTCAACGGGCATTTCCAGGAAGCGGAAGTCTGGAAGGTACCGGCAATACCGTTGCAGTACGGAATTTGGAGTTCCGCGGCGCCGGCGCTGCCTTTTACTTACCCTTGATGACCATCCAGATTTCGGTCGGCTGGTCGAGCTGCAGGTTGTTTATGTCGGAATAGCTGATCCGTCCGCTGCGCAGTCCTTCGGCAATGCGCTGGCAAAACAGAGCCGGCATGCGCTCCTGCGAGACGCCCATGAAAGAGGCGATGTCGTGCTTGAACGTGAGGCCCCATGCCGCTTGGACAGAGGTGACGCACCCGCTCAAATCAACCTTCGGGCCGGGTTTGGCGCTTGCCTGCGAGAACTGGCATACCGTCAAAACGACGACCAAGCCAAGCCGAAGTAGAATACCTTTTTTCACTATCAAAACCCCCTCTGTCCCGTAGGAGACCTAAGATGATGTCACCGAAAGGTCAAACAGGAACTTCCTTGAGCGGGCCTGATTTGCATTATATTAGAAATTACAAATAAAACCCGATCTCCACCGGGTTCTTGGGTCGCCCCAGTCTTGGTGTGATCGGCAGAGCCGTCAGCCCAGGCGATTGCGCGCCGCCAGCGTACGCAGCCTCAGCGCGTTGAGGCGGATGAAGCCGGCGGCGTCCTTCTGGTCGTAGGCGCCGCGGTCGTCCTCGAAGGTAACCAGCGCATCCGAATAGAGCGTCTTCTTCGACTTGCGGCCGGTGACGATGACGTTGCCCTTGTAGAGCTTGAGGCGCACCGTGCCTTCGACGTCTTCCTGGCTCTTGTCGATCATCGCCTGCAGCATCAGGCGTTCGGGCGCGAACCAGAAGCCGTTGTAGATCAGCTCGGCGTAGCGCGGCATGAACTCGTCCTTGAGGTGGGCGGCTCCGCGGTCGAGCGTGATCGATTCGATGGCGCGGTGGGCAGATATCAGGATGGTGCCGCCGGGCGTCTCGTAGACGCCGCGCGATTTCATGCCGACGAAGCGGTTCTCGACCAGGTCGAGCCGGCCGATGCCGTTGTCGCGGCCGAGATCATTGAGTGCCGCCAGCATCGTCGCCGGCGACAGTTTCTTGCCGTTGAGCGCGATCGGATCGCCCTTGAGAAATTCGATCTCGATCTCGGTGACGGCGTCCGGTGCATCCATCGGCGAAACGGTGCGCTGGTGGACGAATTCCGGCGGCTCGCTCCACGGGTCTTCCAGCACTTTGCCCTCGGAGGACGAATGCAGCAGATTGGCGTCGACCGAGAACGGCGCGTCGCCCTTCTTGTCCTTCGGCACCGGGATCTGATGCTGCTCGGCGAAGTTGATCAGGTCGGTGCGCGACTTGAACGACCAGTCGCGCCATGGCGCGATGACCTTGATGTCGGGGTTCAGTGCATAGGCGGAAAGCTCGAAGCGGACCTGGTCGTTGCCCTTGCCGGTCGCGCCGTGCGCAATCGCGTCGGCGCCGGTCTCCCTGGCGATCTCGACCAGATGCTTGGAGATCAGCGGCCGGGCGATCGAGGTGCCGAGCAGGTAGGTGCCTTCATAGACGGCATTGGCGCGGAACATCGGGAAGACGAAGTCGGACACGAATTCCTCGCGCACGTCGACGACGCGGATGTCCTTGATGCCCATCATCTCGGCCTTGCGGCGGGCCGGCTCGAGTTCGCCGCCCTGGCCGAGATCGGCGGTGAAGGTGACGACTTCGGCGCCGAGTTCGGTCTGCAGCCATTTCAGGATGATGGATGTGTCGAGGCCGCCGGAATAAGCGAGCACGACCTTCTTGACGTCTTTGGCCTTGGACATTTTTACTCCGTCGATGGCGGACGCCCTCACCGAGGCGTCACGGATTGTCGGAGGGCCTTTTAGCAGGAACGGCAGAGCGAGCAAGCAGGCGTGCTCGCATGGCTTCTGGTCCAGCGCATGGCGAGGGGTGGTGCCGGCAAGGGAAACAACCTGCTGCAATCAAAGGCTGCATTTACCTGCAGCATTTAATCAAGTTTTCACGCCCCGGCACTACCAATGCGGACAAAGCCGCCTTTGGCCACACCTGCCGGGCGGCTCCTGCCTGCTTCGTTACGGGCACCCTCTGGCTTGGGCCGTTCTTGATGCGCGTTATATCATGTATCGCCACGGAGCATAATCTGTGGCTTGTCCTGCTGGCGGCGCTGATGTGCGTCACCGGCTGCCGGGTGACGATCGGCCTCTTCGACCGCGCCAGGAAAACCGCCGGCGTGCAGATGAGGGGCTGGCTGTTCCTGACCGCGGTCGCCGCCGGCTCGTCGATCTGGTGCACGCACTTCATCGCCATGCTGGCCTACCAGCCCGGCGCACCGATCACTTTCGATCCGGTCCTGACCATGGTGTCGCTGGTCATCGCCGTCGCCGGAACCGGAGTGGGCTTCACCCTTGCATCCGACAAGAGCCGTCGTATTGCGCCGGAGTGGGGCGGAGGCGTCGTCGGACTGGCGATCTCGGCCATGCACTACACCGGGATGATGGCCTATCACGTTGCCGGCATCGTCGAGTGGGACGGTTCCTATGTCGTCGCCTCGCTGGTCATCTCGGCGGTGTTCTCCGCCGTGGCTGTCGGCCATGCCGTGCGCCGGCCATACCGCTGGTCGCAATATCTCGCCATCGGGCTGCTGGTGCTGGCAATCGTCGGACTGCATTTCACGGCGATGGCGGCGGTGGCGGTGACGCCGCTGTCCTTCATCACCACCGGCACCAATCCCGATATTCTCGTGGCGATGGCGGTCGCCGTCGCCGTCGTCGGCCTGATCGTCGCCGCCACCGGCTTCGCCAGCTATCTGATCGATGAACGCGGCCGTCTGGAAAGCTTCGAGCGGCTTCAGCATCTCGCCCTCAACGACGCCCTCACCGGCCTTCCCAACCGGGTCTCCTTCAACGACCGCCTCGATCATGAGATCGACCGGGCGCGGGAGGACGAGGACACGATGACGGCCGTCATCGTCATCGATCTCGACCGCTTCAAGGAGATCAACGATCTCAGGGGACACGCGGCCGGCGACCAGGCTCTCAAGATCGTTGCCCGCCGGCTGGGGAAACTCACCGGTGACGGCGAATTCGTCGCACGGCTCGGGGGTGACGAGTTCGCCGCGATCAAGCGCTTCAAGGACCAGAACGACCTTCTCGGCCTGGTCTCGAGGCTGGAGAAATCGCTGTTCCAGCCCTTGCTGCTCGACGATTTCGAAATCGCCGCGGGCGCCAGCATCGGCGTCGCCGTCTATCCGCGCGACGGGGCCGATCGTGAGCGGCTGGTCAGCAACGCCGACCTCGCCATGTACCGGGCAAAGAACGACGTGTCACGGGCTGTCTGCTTCTACGAATCCGCCATGGACGAGACGGCGCGGGCGCGCCGCGCGCTGGCCACCGACCTACGACAGGCGATCGAGCGCGGCGAGCTTTCGCTCCACTATCAGGTGCAGACCTCGGTCCCGACCGGTGCCACCTGCGGCTACGAGGCGTTGCTGCGCTGGACGCATCCAGTGCATGGCATGATCCCGCCAACCGAATTCATCCCGATTGCCGAGGAGAACGGCTCCATCATGGCGATCGGCGAATGGGTGCTGCGGACCGCATGCCGCCAGGCGGCCTCCTGGGACAATGGCCACAAGATCGCGGTCAACCTGTCGCCGGTGCAGTTCGCCCATACCGATCTGGCCAAGCTCGTCCACCAGATCCTGGTCGAGACCGGGCTGTCGCCGAAGCGCCTGGAGCTGGAGCTGACCGAATCGACGATCGTTGCCGACAAGGTGCGGACGCTGCACGTCCTGCGCCAGATCAAGGCGCTGGGGGTGACGATCGCGATCGACGATTTCGGTACCGGCTATTCGTCGCTTGACACGCTGCGCTCGTTTCCCTTCGACAAGATCAAGCTCGACCGCTCCTTCATGGCCGATGTCGAGCGAAGCCCGCAGGCCAAGGCGATCGTCCGGGCGGTGCTGACGCTGGGCCGGAGCCTCGACATTCCGGTGCTCGCCGAGGGCGTCGAGACGCATGTCCAGCTGACCATCCTGCAGGTGGAAGGCTGCAACGAGGCGCAAGGCTATTTCCTCGGCCGGCCCAAGCCGATCGATCAGATCCTGCTCCCCGGCGCGGCAGGCCTCCATGTCCCGAACGATCGGCCCGTCGCCGAGGAACCCGCCAGGATGCGGCTAGGCAGGCAGGCATAGGATTGTGGCCTGTGGCCGCCCGCCGGCGCCCTCGTTGCGTGCCCGCTGGATCGACCGTCGAAGCGCCCCTGCATCTGGAACCGGCACGGCGCATCCTGTATAGGCGCTTTCATTCCGCTGGGGCCGCTCATGTCGTTCATTCCTGACACCACCACGCTGATCCAGTTCGCCATCGCCACCGTGATCCTGGCGATCACGCCTGGGCCGGACATGACCCTGTTCGTCTCGCGCACGCTGAGCCAGGGCCGCGCCACCGGCTTTGCCTCGATGGCCGGCGCGCTTTGCGGCACGCTGATCCACACCACGCTGGTGGTGGTCGGTATCTCGGCGCTGATCGTCGCCTCGCCGATGGCTTTCCTCGTGCTGAAGATTTTCGGTGCCGGCTATCTCGTCTTTCTGGCCTGGCAGGCGATCACCAGGGGCTCGGCCTTTTCACCGGAGAAGAAGACGGGACCCGAGATTTCGCTGTTGCGCAGCTGGGCGGCGGGCCTCGGCGTCAATCTGCTCAACCCCAAGATCATCCTGTTCTTCATGACCTTCCTGCCGCAGTTCGTTTCCGCGCATGACCCGAACGCTCCGGGAAAGCTGTTTTTCCTCGGCTCGATGTTCATCGTGCTGTCGATCCCGGTGACCGTGCCGATGGTGCTGGCGGCGGAAAAATTCTCGGCGGCGATGAAGGCCAGCCCGCGCGTCACGCGGGTGGTCGACTATCTCTTCGCCGGGGTGTTTTCTGCCTTCGCGCTCAAGATCCTGACGGCCCAGGCGAAATAGGCGGTTTTTCGTCCTTCAACCACCAGCTTCCGGCCCAGCGCCCGGCGCTGAGCCAGTAGAAGATGCCGCCGACCATGCCGCCGCCAATCACCGCCATGATCGCGCTGGTCTCCCTGACCGCGAAGGTGGCATCGCCGGCGTGGTCGACCAGGCCGAGGAAAACGGCCGCGACCACCGCGCCCGCCAGCGCGTAGAACAGCCAGTCGCGCCGGCCGAGGATTTCGGCAATCAGGATGGCGACGCAGGCCGGCATCAGGGCGAAATAGGCGACGAACAGGGCGACGAAGGGAATTGAAAAATACAGGGAGGCCGTCGGATGCGCGTGCTCCGGCGTGAGCGAGGCCAGGAACAGGATGTTGAGGAAGGCGCTCGTCGCCAGCGAGGCGACCGTGTAGCCGAACAGGATGACGGCGAAACGGACGAGGTAGGCAATGAGGCGGCTCATTGCAGATTCCGGTGCTCGCCGGACTTGCGTCCGGCCAGAAGCCAGTAGACCGAACCGGCGGCAATGCCGGCCGTGGCCAGGAACCCGAGATAGCCCGGATTGAAGACAAAGCTTCCGGCCGATCGCGGCATGGAAACGCCAAAGGCGGTGGAGGTCATCGCACCGGTGACGGCAAAGTAGAGCCATCCTCGCAGCGACAGCCGTTCGGCGACAAAGATCGCCGGGCCGACGATCAACAGCGCGCCGACCATCACCGTCAACACGGCGAGCGGGAAGGAGCCCAGCCAGTCGAATGCGAAAATGATGGACCAGTTGCCGTCCTCAATGCCTTCCAGAAGGGCGATCAGCAGCACGGGGACCAGGATCGAGGTCAGCACGGCGAAGAGATAGCCGACGGCTATCATGGCGAGTCGCTTCAGCCAGGCGAAGCGGCGGCTCACGCCTCGCCGTGCCCCGCAATCATCATCGCTTCCAGCGCCAGCCGGTCGACCTTGCGCATGCGCTCGGAGTCGGACTTCAGCTGGCCGCAGGCGGCGAGGATGTCGCGGCCGCGCGGCGTGCGGATCGGCGAGGCATAGCCGGCATTGTTGATGTAGTCGGCGAATTTCTCGATCGTCTCCCAGTCCGAGCACTGGTAGTTGGTGCCCGGCCACGGGTTGAACGGGATCAAATTGATCTTGGCCGGAATGCCCTTGAGCAGCTTGATCAAACCCTTGGCGTCCTCGATTGAATCGTTGACGTCCTTCAGCATCACGTATTCGAAGGTGATGCGCTTGGCGTTTGACAGGCCGGGATAGGCGCGGCAGGCGGCGATCAGCTCCTTCAGCGGATACTTCTTGTTGATCGGCACCAACAGGTCGCGCAGATCGTCATTGGTGGCGTGCAGCGAGATCGCCAGCATGACACCGATCTCCTCGCCGGTGCGGAAGATTTCCGGCACGACACCGGAGGTCGAGAGCGTAATGCGGCGCTTCGACAAGGACAGGCCGTCGCCGTCGGAGGCGATCAGCAACGCCTTCTTCACCGCCTCGAAATTGTAGAGTGGCTCGCCCATGCCCATCATCACGATGTTGGATACTTTGCGGCCCTCGGCCGGCACGATGGCGCCGTCGGGCGTGTCGCGGTCGGGGAAATCGCCAAGCCGGTCGCGGGCGGTGAGCAACTGGGCGAGGATTTCCTCGGCCGTCAAATTGCGCACCAGCTTCTGCGTGCCGGTGTGGCAGAACGAGCAGGTCAGCGTGCAACCGACCTGCGAGGAGATGCAGAGCGTGCCGCGGCCTTCCTCCGGGATGTAGACGGTCTCGATCTCGACCGGCCGGCCGGCGCCTCGCGGCGGAAAGCGGAACAGCCACTTTCGCGTGCCGTCGGAGGAAATCTGTTCCTCGACGATCTCCGGCCTGGCAACGGTAAAGTGCTTGTCGAGTTCGGCGCGCAAATCCTTGGAGATGTTGAACATGCCGGCAAAGTCGGAAACGCCGCGCACATACATCCAGTGCCACAGCTGCTGGGCGCGCATCTTGGCCTGGCGCTCCGGCACGGTGCCCGAGGCAACCAGCGCCTCGCCGAGCTCGGCCCGCGTCAGGCCGATCAGCGACTGCTTTTCCGGCTGTGCTGCGCGGGCGCGCAACGCGTCGCGGGCGCCCTCGGTGGTGAGATCGAATGAAAGGGTCATGGTTGCACTGATATAAGCGGTTTGCGGCCGATTTCACTCATCGTGCCGGAAATGGAGCGCGGCGCATAGCACAGGTTTAGGGCGGAGTCATGCGTTGTGCGGTGACGCACTCTCTTCAGAGATCCACTGATCGGCCCAGAAAAGCAAAAGGCCGGGCTTTGCGGCCCGGCCTATCGTTCAGGACGAAGCTTTGCCTATTTGCACTTGGCGATCGAGGACAGCGCCGCCGAAATGCCCTTCAGCGAGAAGACATAGGAGGTCGGGTTGCCGCGGCCGGACTTCGCCGTCACCTTCATGTCGGTGCCGGTCTTCATGGCGGCGATCAGCACCGGCTCCTCGGCGGCATTCTCGACCCAGGCCGACTTGCCGCGCGTGAACATCGAGAACGACTTCTTGTCGATGGTGACGGTGGCCTTGGAGCCTTCCTGGAAATTGTAGCCGGCGATGAATTGCGGCTCGTAGGACACTTGCTGGCCGGGCCGCTGGCTGACGAAGAAGAACATGTCGCCATGGTCGAGCGTCGGCGGCTGCTTGTCGGTCGGCACGGTCAGGACATAGCAGACCTTGCCGCCCGATGCCTGGTAGCTGTAGGTGCCCCAGGCATTGTGCTGGCCGATCTTGGTCGCCGACTGCGCCAGTGCCGGCGCTGCCACGGCCACCAGGACCAGGCTCGAAACTATAGCAATCAATCCGCGCATCGCTTTTCCCGTATTCCAAAGGTGCGGAGGCAGGCCGGCTCGGCGTCCTGCCCGTCGCTTCATTTTGATTTAATCTGGGTTACCAAACGGTGAATTTCCTTTGAGAAAAGGACCATCACCCGAGGAAACCGCCGCCATTCCCGCGCCGCCGCCTTGCGAGCGGGTGGCGCGACGTCCCTTTCGCGACTTGGAGGCCACGAAAGCGGCAAGAGTTTGACTTTTTGTTTTGCCGCCAAAAGCCGGCTTCGAAGGCGTTTGGCGCGCGACGGCGTGCTCAGCCCTTGTCGGCGATGGCGTCCTTGGCGGCCTGGCGGTGCGCCGGCGTGATGTGGGCGCTGACGGCGGTGATCGCGGCGGTGAGCACGGCGATGTCGTCGGTGAAGCCAAGCCCCAAGACGAAGTCGGGGATGACGTCCACCGGCAGCACGAAATAGCCGAGCGCAGCCAGCAGAATGCCCTTGGCGCGCATCGGCGTGTTCTTGTCCATGGCGCAGTAATAGGCGGCCACGACCTCTTCCATGAAGGGGATCTGCCGCGCGGCCTTCTTCACTGTGCGCCAGAATTTCTCGCGCACTTCGTTCTCGTCGCCCCGCTTGCCGCCAAAGCCGAAGAAATCAAAACCGGATTGTTGCGCCATCAATGTCTCCTAGCAGGGCTCATGCGCATCCCGGCGCATGCCCGCGAGGGAAAATGTGGTGAAACCCGACCCCCGCTGCAAGATGCCGGCGCCGATTTGGGTCTTGCTGCTCGATCGCAACCACGGACAGGAGCCGCTCAGCCACCGAAATAGCGGTTCATCTTCTTGGCCAGATCGATATCGAGCGCGGTCACGCCGCCGGCATCGTGGGTGTTCAGCGTCACGTCGACGGTCTTGTAGACATTCGACCAGTCGGGATGATGGTCCATCTTTTCGGCGGCGAGCGCGACGCGGGTCATGAAGGCGAAGGCTTCGGAGAAGTTCGCGAAGGTGAATGTGCGCTTGATGGAGGCCCCGTCCGCGGCCGGCGCCCAGCCTTCGAGCCCGGTCAACGCAGCAGCGACTGCTTCCTTGCTCAGTTTCTCTCTCGTCATGTTCGTTTCCCGTGCTATTTCCAAAAATGACCCTCACCATAATGCATGTCGCCGGGATAGCGACATGCCCAAAAAGAATTCCGGATCGATGAGCGCGAAGCCCATAAATTCCATTCTTTTCGTCTGCCTCGGCAACATCTGCCGGTCGCCGCTGACCGAGGGCGTTTTTCGCGCCGTTTGGGCGGAGCGCGGATTGGGCCGGGATATCCTGCTCGATTCAGCCGCAACCAGCGGCTGGGAGGTCGGCTCTGCCCCCGATCCACGCTCGATCGCGGTTGCGGTTCGTCACGGCATCGACATTTCCCGGCAGCGGGCGCGCAAGGTCACGCCGGAGGATTTTCACCGCTTCGACCTGATCCTCGGCATGGACCGGGCGAATGTTCGCGACCTGAAAGCGCTGGCGCCGGCGGCAATGCACGACCGTATCCATCTGTTCCTGGAATTCGCCGAGGCGAAGGCGCGCGACGTGCCGGACCCCTATTATGACGGGGCGGATGCCTTTGCGTCGGTCTACCGCATGATCCGCGAGGCGTCGGAGGCGCTGGCGGCAAGGCTGGCGGCGCGGGCATCCGTGCCCGACAGCGGCCAGGCCTCCTCGACGATGTAGGGGCCACCGCCGACCGAATCGCGCGACGACATCAGCACGAAACGACCGATGCGAAACGGCAGCGTCGAGAAATTGCCGCGAGCCGACAGATACTGGGCGACGTCCAGCGGGGTCGAATTGCGCAGGCGCGCCAGCGTCACATGCGGCATGAACTTGCGCGGGTCGGCGGGGATACCGAGCCGCTGGCAGATGCGGTCGATCTCGCCCTGAAGGGCGGCAAGATCGGGCGAGGCGGACGCGCCCGCCCACACCGCGTGCGGTTTCTTCTGGCCGAAAGCGCCAACGCCGGACAGCGTCAGCGAGAAGGAGGGGCGGTGGACGCGGTCGAGCGCGTTGGCGATCTCGTCGGCGACATGACCCGGTACATCACCGATAAAGCGCAGCGTCAGATGGTAGTTCTCGACGTCGATCCAGCGGGCACCGGGCAGGCCGCCCCGCAGCAGGGAAAGCGAAAGAGCGGCGTCACGCGGTATTTCGAGGGCGGTGAAAAGACGCGGCATGAAGAGCCTCCCTTCCTCGAATCGAAACATTAGCCCTAGCGAATCATCGAAAATCAAACGGAGCAAGAGGTTTGTTGGTCACAGGCATTGCTAAAAGCTTCCCTAACGGAAGCAGTCAGTCTGATCTCACGAACCTCCCGGCACTGCCGCGATCGCCTTTTCGACCGTCGGCAAGATGCGTTCGACCATCTGGTCGACGCCTCGCACGCTCGGATGCAAGCCGTCATCGAGCTGCATGCCAGGCTGGCCGGCGACGCCGTCGAGAAAGAACGGATAGAGCGGAACGCTGTATTTCTTGGCAAGGTCCGGAAAGATGGCGTCGAAGGCGTTCTGGTAGTCGGGGCCGAGATTGGGCGCGGCGCGCATGCCGGCCAGGAGCACGGCAATCCCGCGCTCTTTCAGCTTGCCCAGCATCTCATCCAGGTTCTTTCTGGCGATGTCGGGCGAGACGCCGCGAAGCATGTCGTTGGCGCCGAGTTCCAGAATGACCAGCTGCGTGCCGTCGGGCACCGACCAGTCGAGTCGCGCCAGGCCGCCGCTGGTCGTGTCGCCCGAAACACCGGCATTGGCGACCGTCACATCATGGCCCTTGGCGCGCAGCGCAGCCTGCAGTTTGTCGGTAAAGCCCTGGTCCGGCCCAAGGCCATAGCCCGCAGTCAGGCTGTCGCCGAAGCCGACGATCTTGAACGGCTCGGCAGGCGCCGACGAAATGGCGCCGCCAATGGCGAGGAAAACGACGAAGCCTGCGGCAATCAGGCGTTTGAAAGACATGCGGCAGGCCCCATATGACCAAGGAATTCTTCCGACGGCATCCGGCAAGCAGAGCCTTCATTCTCCCATATAGGACGCTTTCATTTTGACAGAAGCCGTCATCGCGCTGAAAGACGTATCGCTGACACTTGGCGAAGGGGCGTCGTCCGTGCATGTGCTGAAGGGCGTCAGCCTCGATGTGGCACCTGGCGAGGCGACCGGCATCGTCGGCCCTTCGGGCTCGGGCAAGTCGACATTGCTGATGGTTCTGGCAGGCCTGGAAAAGGTCGATTCGGGTACCGTACGAATCGCCGGTGAGTTGCTCAACGGCAAAAGCGAGGACCGGATTGCTTCGTTTCGTGGCCGAAACATTGGCATCGTGTTCCAGTCCTTCCACCTCATTCCCAACATGACGGCGCTCGAAAATGTCGCGGTGCCGCTGGAGCTGGCCGGCCACGCCGATCCGTTTTCGGTGGCGGCGCACGAACTGGCAGCCGTTGGCCTCAGCGACCGTGTCACCCATTATCCCGGCGAATTGTCGGGCGGCGAACAGCAGCGCGTGGCGATCGCCCGGGCGCTGGCGCCATCGCCGCGCATTCTCATCGCCGACGAGCCGACCGGCAATCTCGACCAGGCGACAGGGCGGCAGGTTGCCGACCTGCTGTTCGCCAAGGCGGCCGAGCGCGGCATGACGCTGGTGCTGGTCACCCATGATCCGGCACTTGCGGCGCGCTGCTCGCGCCAGGTTTCGATGCGGTCGGGCCGGATCGAGCTGCCGGCGTCCGTCAAGGTCACCGCCTGATGCCGTTGTCGCGGACGCTGAGGCTCGCCGTCCGCTTCTCGTTGCGCGAAATGCGCGGCGGCCTGTCCGGCTTCCTGATCTTCCTTGCCTGCATAGCGCTCGGCGTCGCGGCCATCGGCGGCGTCAACTCGGTGGCGCGGTCGATCACCGCCGGTGTCGCCAATCAGGGCCAGACGCTGCTCGGCGGCGATCTTCGCTTCCAGGTCAACCAGCGCGACGCCAGCCAGGCCGAAAATGCCTTCCTTGACGGGCTGGGCGTAATTTCCAGAACCGCCAGCATGCGCTCGATGGCGCGTCTTGCCGACGGATCCGACCAGGCGCTGGCCGAGGTCAAGGCGGTCGACCATGCCTATCCGCTCTATGGCGCGCTGGAGACCCAGCCGGCGCTGTCGAAGCAGGAGTTGTTCGGCGAAGAGTTCGGCGTTTTCGGCGCCGCGGCCCCCGATCTGCTGTTCGAGCGCCTGCATCTTCAGATCGGCGACCGGCTGAAGCTCGGCACCGCCACCTTCGAACTGCGCGCCAGGCTGGTCACCGAGCCGGACGCCGTGTCCGACGGTTTTGGCTTCGCGCCGCGGCTGATGATCTCGACCGAAGGGCTGGCCGCTTCCGGTCTCGTCCAACCCGGCAGCCTGGTCGAAAATGCCTACAAGATCCGGCTGCCCGCCGATGCCGATGAGACGCGGCTCAAGGCCATCCAGGATCAGGCGGCCAAGGATTTTCCGCAGGCCGGCTGGTCCATCCGCACGCGCAGCAATGCCGCCCCGGCGCTGTCGTCCAACATCGAACGCTTCTCGCAATTCCTGACGCTGGTCGGGCTGACGGCGCTGGTGGTCGGCGGCGTTGGCGTCGCCAACGCGGTGCGCGCCTATCTCGACGGCAAGCGCGGCGTCATCGCCACCTTCAAGAGCCTGGGCGCTTCGGGCGGCTTCGTCTTTGCCGTCTATCTGGTGCAGATCCTGATCATCGCCGCCCTGGGCATTGTGCTCGGCCTGGTGCTCGGGGCGCTTATGCCGTTCGCTGCCAGTGCAGCACTTCAGTCTGTTATTCCGGTGCCGGCGGAAGGCGGCTTTTATCCCGGCGCGCTCGGCATGGCGGCGCTGTTCGGCCTGCTGGTGACGCTGGCCTTCGCGCTTCTGCCGCTCGGCCGCGCCCGCGATGTGCCGGCGACCGCATTGTTTCGCGAGATGGGGCTCGAGGGCCGCGGCTTTCCGCGCCCTGTCTATGTTGCGGCGGCCGTCGGCATCGCGCTGCTGCTGGCGGCGCTGGCGATCCTGTTTTCGGGCGACCGCCGCATCGCCTCGATCTTCGTCGGCGCCACCATCTTCGCGTTCCTGGTGCTGCGCCTGGTCGGCACGCTGGTGCAATGGGCGGCCAGGAAGACCCCGCGCGTGCGCTTCGTGGCGCTGCGGCTCGCCGTCGGCAACATCCACCGGCCCGGCGCCTTGACGCCGTCGGTGGTGCTGTCGCTGGGGCTCGGCCTGACGCTGCTGGTGACGCTGGCGCTGATCGACGGCAATCTGCGGCAACAGATTTCCGGCAGCCTGCCGGAGCGGGCGCCGAACTTCTTTTTTGTCGACATTCAGAGCAGCGATGTCGATGCGTTCTCCGCGCTGATCGGCAGGCAAGCGCCGCAGGGAACACTGGCCAAGGTGCCGATGCTGCGCGGCCGGGTGATGGCGCTCAACGGCGTCGATGTCGACAAGGTCAAGGTGCCGGCGGAAGGCGCCTGGGTGCTGA
Source organism: Mesorhizobium newzealandense (assembly GCF_042682145.1). Taxonomy (NCBI): domain Bacteria; kingdom Pseudomonadati; phylum Pseudomonadota; class Alphaproteobacteria; order Hyphomicrobiales; family Phyllobacteriaceae; genus Mesorhizobium; species Mesorhizobium newzealandense. The sequence continues at coordinate 265,776 of NZ_JBHUGZ010000002.1, forward strand.
AGGGCGATCGCGGCCTGACCTATGACGCGAAGCAGCCGGACAACGCGACGCTGACCGAGGGCAGCTGGTGGCCGGACAATTATGCCGGCGAGCCGCTGGTCTCGTTTTCGGCCGAGGAAGGCAAACAGATTGGCCTGAAACTCGGCGACACCATCACCATCAACGTGCTCGGCCGCAACGTGACGGCCAGGATCGCCAATTTCCGCCAGGTCGAATGGGAGACGATGGGCATCAATTTCGTCATGGTGTTCTCGCCCAACACATTTGCCGGCGCGCCGCATGGCTGGATGGCGACGCTCACCGACAAGAATGCCTCGACGGCCGATGACGCGCGCATCCTCAATGCCGTCACCCGCGCCTTCCCGGCGGTGACGACGGTCCGGGTCAAGGACGCGCTCGATGTCGTCAACCGGCTAGTCGGGCAGCTCGGCACGGCGATCCGGGCGGCGGCCGGCGTGGCGCTGATCGCTTCGGTGCTGGTGCTGGCCGGCGCGCTTGCCGCCGGCAACCGGGCGCGCATCCATGACGCGGTGGTGTTGAAGACGCTGGGCGCGACACGCACGACTCTGATTGCCGCCTTTTCGCTCGAATACATGCTGATCGGGCTCGCCACCGCGATCTTCGCCCTGGCGGCGGGCAGTGCGGCTGCCTGGTTCGTCGTCGCGCGCATCATGACATTGCCATCGCATTTCATGCCCGGGGTGGCGGTGGCGACCATCGTCTTTGCGCTGGTGATCACGGTCGGCATTGGTCTTGCCGGCACCTGGCGGGTGCTCGGCCACAAGGCCGCGCCGGTGCTGCGCAACCTGTGAAACCTGTCTGTCGGGGACCGGGATTTGGTTAAATCGGCGTAATGTTGCCCCGCCAAAGGCCAGAAAACCGGATCGTGTGTGCCTCACGAAGCATTACACCCGGTTACGGACTTGTTCTTGACGCGAATAACCATCATATTTCGTCACAGGCATGCTGGAGCCCCGCCAGCGGCGCCTGGGTCCGGTGGACCTGACACCCGACGGGGCAGAAGCAATAGAGGACTCCCATGGCTGAACCCATTCGCAACTATCAGACGCGCGCCGTGCCCGGCGCCGGCGTCGATGCAGGCATCGATCAGGGCCTGCGCGCCTACATGATCAAGGTCTACAATCTGATGGGGCTTGGCCTCCTCATCACCGGCCTTGCCGCCGTCGGCACGATCATGCTTGCCACCACCACCGATCCGGCCTCGGCTGTCGCAACGCTGCCGAGCGGCGAGATGCTGACCTCCTTCGGCTACGCGATCTTCGGGTCGCCGCTGCGCTGGGTGGTGATGCTGGCGCCGTTGGCCGCCGTGCTGTTCCTGTCGTTCCGCGTCCAGTCGATGAGCGTTTCGGCGGCGCAGACGACGTTCTGGGTCTATGCCGGCCTCGTCGGCCTGTCGCTGTCGTCGATCTTCCTGGTCTACACCACGGCCAGCATTTCGCAGACCTTCTTCGCCACCGCTGCGGCCTTCGGCGCGCTGTCGCTCTACGGTTACACCACCAAGCGCGACCTGACCGCTTTCGGCTCGTTCCTGATCATGGGCGTGTTCGGCATCATCATCGCGTCGGTGATCAATATCTTCCTGCAGTCGTCGGCGCTGTCCTTCGCCGTCTCGGCGCTCGGCGTGCTGATCTTTTCGGGCCTCACCGCCTATGACACGCAGAAGATCAAGGAGATGTATTTCGAAGGCGACGCTTCGGATGTCGCCGGCCGCAAGGCGATCATGGGCGCGCTGACGCTCTATCTCGACTTCATCAACCTGTTCATGTTCCTGCTGCAGTTCATGGGCGACCGTCGCTAATCAGCAGCGTTGGACCATCTGGTTCTTGAAGGGCGGCCCAACGGCCGCCCTTTTCTTTTGTGTCGGGTTTTGCTGTTATCGCGGGCAGAACAATGGCGTGCATAAATAATGAGCAGCAGCATCATAATCCGGCCCGCGATGGCAACCGACCTCGACCGGATCACGGAAATTTATGCAGACGCGGTCACTCAGGGCACGGCGAGCTATGAGCTGGAGCCGCCCAGCCGCGGCGAGATGGGCGCGCGATTCGACAGTTTGATGGCTGGCGGATTTCCCTATCTGGTGGCGGAAAAGGACGGCGCCATGCTCGGCTATGCCTATGCCGGCGCGTTCCGGCCACGCCCGGCCTACCGCTTCATCGTCGAGGATTCCGTCTATGTCGCGCCCGAGGCCAAGGGCCAGGGCGTCGGGCTGATGCTGATGCAAAGCTTGATCGAGGCATGCCGAGCGGTGGGCTTTCGTCAGATCATCGCGGTGATCGGCGACGGGCGGCCGGACAGCGCTTCGGTGCGGCTGCACGAAAAGCTCGGCTTTCGCCATTCGGGACGCCTTGAAGGCTCCGGCTACAAGCACGGGCGCTGGCTGGACACCGTGTTCATGCAGATATCGCTAAATGGCGGGGCGCTCGCTCCGCCTGATCCCGACTCGCTGCCGGAGCGAAAATTCCGCCAGCAAAAATAAAGGGTTAAGCCTCGACGAGCTTCAGCTTGCCGTCGAAGATGCCAAGCACGCGGCCGAGCTCCTGGCCACGCTTCAGGATGCGGCCACCGGCGGCGATGACGGCAAAGGCGCCCTGCTTGCGGGCCAGTTTCGGATCCTTGACGATCTGGAACAGCGGCACTTCGCTGGCGCGGCGGAACACGGAAAACACGGCCCTGTCGGTGAGATGGTCGATGGCGTAGTCGCGCCATTCATTGGCGGCGACCATGCGTCCGTAGAGCCGGAGGATCTGGTCCAGTTCACGCCGGTCGAAGCGCACCGGCTGATCGAGGCGCTCGCGTCGCGCCTCGTGCAGCGGGATCAATATTGCGGATGCGTCCCCATCCCCCGTCCCGCTGCCGTCATCGGTCATGCCTCGATCCTTCAAAATGAATCTTTGCCAACCAAAGTTGGCGCGTTCGCGGCTGAATTGCAAGACCCGGCGAAGCGAGGGCGGCGCCGCGCTGTTTCTGCAACGTCCAGTCACTTTTATGAAACGCCTTGTTGGAATTGGTGATGCGCCGCCACATTCTCGCCATTTTTTATCCGCGCTCATGCCCCAATGTCCGACGAATTTACCGGCGTTGCCTGAGACGGTTCGGTCCGGCACCGGCTCGTAAACCCCAAGCCCCCCGCCCACGGGTCTGCGTCGGATCGAACCAACCTCGGTCTTTCTTCGGAAGGATCGGGTGCGACGATCCCAAAACCTAAATGACCGACGTCAGAAGCAAGCTGACGTCGGTTTTTTGTTTTCCGGTGGAGCGCGGGGTGAAGTCCCCTCGCATTCGGTTGTTCTATCCACTGACATCCAACGCAGGTGATCCTTCGTGCCCCTGTGTCCTGCCGGCGTTCGTCGTTCGGAAAGCCAAGCAATTGGCTTTCCGTCCGCTGCGCGCACCACTCCTCAACCCCACAAGGAGGGAGATTGGCCGTCATCTCCACCTTCGCCAATCTTCAACGCAGCAAGACGGGCTGGACGGCGAAGCTGCCGATCTCCCCCCAAGTGGGGGATGTCCGGTAGACAGAGGGGTGCGCTGTCCCGCCGACATCTCAACGGAACGCCTCAATCGAGATGTGAAAACGTCTAGAGCGGTTCATCGTTTCACTGAAACGCCGAACCGCTCTATCTCTTTGTTTTGACGCAATTCCGAAGGGAAAGCGGCTATGCGCTTTTCCCGGGAAAACCGTTTCACACTTTTCCTGGAATTGCTCTAAGGCTTGTGAATGAAGGCGGCGCCCAGAATGGGGCCGGGCAGGCCGTCCTTACCGACCGACTGCAGCAGCACGGCGCAGCCGCCCTTCTTGGAAATCTCGCTCATCGGCAATTCGTAGCGCTGCGCCTTGCCGTGCCACATGCCGGCGGTCTGGATGCCCGAGACCGCGTTCCAGTAGGTCATCCTGCGGCCGGTGTTCTCGCCCTGGCCGATCTTGATCGTCTGCGGCGGGTCGAAATAGACGATGACGACATGGGCATCGCTGGGGCCGGCTCCGGCATCGCCGGCGTCGATCATCACGCGGTCGCTGGTGCGGCTGACCTTGACGGCGACGCGCATGCCTTCGCCGCTCCTGGCCATGCGGGCAAGCGCCCCATCGACCTCGCCGCGGCTGGCGCCGTTGACATGGACGCGGCCGTTGATGACCGCCTGCGGCGTATAGACCGAGCGGCTGCCGAAGGCGCGCATATAGTCATATTGCCGCTCGGTGTTCTCCTTGCGGCTCAGCGTGTCCTGCCAGCCGAGGTAGTCCCAGTAGTCGACATGATAGGCGAGCGCGATGATGTCTTCCTTGGCGGCAAGCTCGGCGAACAGCGCATCGGCCGGCGGGCAGGAATTGCAGCCCTGGCTAGTGAACAGCTCGACCACGCCCAAGGGTTTGTCGGGCTCGGCGGTTTGCCCAGCGCCGGCAAACGACGAGAAGGCCAGCGCAAAGGCTGCCAGCCACAATGATTTTCGCGATGCCATGGCCATTCCGATTCCCGCCGGTGGCGCCGGCTTTATTTTGGTTGCTAAAGTATGTGGCAGAACCGGAAGTCAACGGGAAGTCACGTTGCGGTGAAATTTTGCCATTGCAACCGACTGCGGCGGCGCAATAGGAAAAGGGCTTGCACTTCAGGGTAGAAATCGATTCGAGCGGCAATCACGATGTGGCAAACTCTTTTGGCGCCGGTCGATCTCTATTGCGAGCGGACCGGGCCGGAATTCTGGTCCGAACCTGTCAATGCGCTGACAAATCTTGTCTTTGTCGCCGCCGGCCTATGGGGCGTGCGCGAGGTGCGAAGGCTGGGCACCGGCACCTTCGCCGAGGTACTGGCCTGGTGGGTGGTGGCGATCGGCATCGGCTCGACGATCTTCCATACCTTTGCCACCAAGGGCACGATCTGGGCCGACGTGCTGCCGATTGCCGGCTTCACGCTGGCCTATACGCTGTTCAATCTGCGCCGCTTCCTCGGCATGCGATGGGGCAAAGCGATTGCCATCTTCGTTATCTTCTACGTGATTGCCGGGGCGATAACCTTCGCCGTGCCGGACTGGCTGCGCCAGGCCTCGAACGGCACGACGGGCTATCTGCCGCCGTTCCTGGCGCTCGCCTTCTTCGGCGCCCTGGTGGCGGCGAGCGGCAATCGCGCCGGCTGGTACAATCTGGCGGGGTCGGCGATCTTCGTCGTGTCCGTCATCTGCCGCATGATCGACCCGCTGGTCTGCGGCAGCTTCCCGCTCGGCACGCACTTCCTCTGGCACATCTTCAACGGGCTGATGCTCGGCGTGCTGCTGGCGGCAGTGGCGCGCTTCGGTGCGCCGAAGGCAGGGCAGTAGGGGAGTACGGCAGTAAGGCAGTAGGGGATAGGTTTTTAGCCTACTGCCCTACTCCCTTACTGCCTTATTCCCTTAAGCTGCCAGATCGCGCAGCACGTATTGCAGAATGCCGCCGTTCTTGAAGTAGTCGAGTTCGTCCAGCGTATCGATGCGGCAGATGATCGGCACGTTCTTCACCGTGCCGTCGCCATAGGTGATTTTGGCGGTCATCGTCTGGCGCGGCTTGATGGTGCTCAGCCCGTCGATCTCGACCAGCTCGTCACCCTTCAGGTTGAGCGAGGCCCAGGACGTGCCGTCCTCGAAGACGAAGGGGATGACGCCCATACCGACCAGGTTCGAGCGGTGGATGCGCTCGAAGGACTGGGCGATGACGGCGCGCACGCCGAGCAGATTGGTGCCCTTGGCCGCCCAGTCGCGCGACGAGCCATTGCCGTATTCGACACCGGCGAAGATGACCAGCGGCACGCCTTCCTTCTTGTATTCCATCGCAGCGTCGTAGATCGATTCCTCTTCCTTCGACGGGTAGTGAATGGTGTAGCCGCCCTCGCGGCCGTTCTCGCCCAGCATGTGGTTGCGGATGCGGATGTTGGCGAAGGTACCGCGCATCATCACCTCGTGATTGCCGCGGCGCGTGCCATACTGGTTGAAGTCGGCGACGCCGACGCCATGGTCGGTGAGGTATTTGCCGGCCGGTGAGGCCGCCTTGATCGAACCCGCCGGCGAGATGTGGTCGGTGGTGATCTTGTCGCCGAACAGGCCAAGCACGCGGGCGCCCTTGATGTCGCCGATCTTGCCGAAACCAGCGGTCATGCCGGCGAAATAGGGCGGGTTCTGCACATAGGTCGAATTGTCGTCCCAGGCATAGGTCTGGCCTTCCGGCGCCTTGACGTTCTGCCAGTATTCGTCGCCCTTGAAGACGTCGGCATATTTGCGGGCGAACAGCTCGCGGGTGACGTTCTTCTCGATGAACTCCTGGATCTCGGCCGAGCTCGGCCAGATATCCTTGAGGTAGACCGGATTGCCGTTCTTGTCCTCGCCGAGCGGCTCGGTGGTGAGGTCCTTGGTGACGGTTCCAGCCAGCGCGTGGGCGACGACCAGCGGCGGCGAGGCGAGATAGTTCGCCTGCACGTCGGGTGAGACGCGGCCTTCGAAGTTGCGGTTGCCGGACAGGACCGCGGCGGCAATCAAGCCCTTTTCGTTGATGGTTTTCGAGATCGGCGCCGGCAGCGGACCGGAATTGCCGATGCAGGTGGTGCAGCCGAAGCCGACCAGGTTGAAGCCGATCTGGTCGAGTTCCTTCTGCAGGCCGGATTTCTCCAGATATTCGGCCACAACCTGGCTGCCTGGCGCAAGCGAGGTCTTGACCCATGGCTTCTGCTTCAAACCGAGGCGGTTGGCGTTGCGCGCCAGGAGGCCGGCACCGATCAGCACGCTCGGGTTCGAGGTGTTGGTGCAGGAGGTGATGGCGGCGATGACGACGTCGCCATGGCCGAGATCGTGGCTGGTGCCTTCGACGGCGTAGCGCTTGTGGATCTCGGCGGCCTTCTTGTATTCGGTCTCCATCGCCTTGGCGAAGCCTTCCGGAATGCCTTCCAGCGCGACGCGGCCTTCAGGCCGCTTGGGGCCGGCCATCGACGGCACGACGGAACCAAGTTCCAGCTCGAGCAGGTCGGTGAACACGGGGTCGGCCGAACCGGTGTCGCGCCACAATCCTTGCGCCTTCGCATAGGCCTCGACCAACGCGATGCGATCCTCGCTGCGGCCGGACATGGTCAGATAGCGGATGGTCTCGCTGTCGACCGGGAAGAAGCCGCAGGTGGCGCCGTATTCGGGCGCCATGTTGCCGATGGTGGCGCGGTCGGCCAGCGTCATGTTGGAGAGGCCCGGTCCGAAGAACTCGACGAACTTGCCGACGACGCCCTTCTTGCGCAGCATCTGGGTGACGGTGAGCACGAGGTCGGTGGCGGTGACGCCTTCCTTCAGTCTGCCGGTGAGGCGGAAGCCGATGACCTCGGGCAAAAGCATGGAGACGGGCTGGCCGAGCATGGCCGCCTCGGCCTCGATGCCGCCGACGCCCCAGCCCAGCACGCCAAGGCCGTTGATCATCGTGGTGTGCGAATCGGTGCCGACGCAGGTGTCGGGATAGGCGGTGGTTTCGCCGTCCTCGGTGTTGGTCCACACAACCTGGCCCAGATACTCGAGGTTGACCTGATGGCAGATGCCGGTGCCGGGCGGCACGACGCGGAAGTTGCGGAACGCCTGCTGGCCCCATTTCAGGAATTTGTAGCGTTCCTCGTTGCGCTCGTATTCGAGCTCGACATTGCGGGCGAAGGCCATCGGCGTGCCGAACTCATCGACGATGACGGAATGGTCGATGACGAGGTCGACGGGCACCAGCGGGTTGATCTTCTGCGGGTCGCCGCCGAGCGAGGCCATGGCGTCGCGCATGGCGGCAAGGTCGACCACGGCCGGAACGCCGGTGAAATCCTGCATCAGCACGCGGGCCGGGCGATAGGCGATCTCGACGCCCGCGGTGCCCTTGTCGGTCAGCCAGCCGGCGACCGCCTGGATCGATTCCTTGGTGACGGAGCGGCCGTCCTCGTTGCGCAGCAGGTTCTCCAGCAGCACCTTCATCGAATAGGGCAGCTGGGCGATGCCGGTGAGGCCGTTCTTCTCGGCCTCGATGAGATCGAAATAGACGTACTCCGTGCCGCTTGCGGTCAGGGTGCGGCGGCAATTGAAACTATCGAGGGATTTTGACACGTGCGATCCTTGTCTGTTCAGCCTGAAAGGGAACGGACGCCGATGGCATGCAATCACGCGCAAAGGTGCGGGTACGGCCATTTCCGCTGTCCGTTCCCAAGCAACCCGAGCCGTTCAAGGCGGCGCGTGCGCTGGTTCGGCGCTAATTCTGTTCCCGCGCCGACCGCTGGCACGGATGCACCGCATATAGAGAATTTTCTGGAATAGTTCTAGACAGTTGCAAAGCAAATTTGTGCGATGCGGCGGCTGCCGCGACAGATGGTTTTCAGGGCAGGCGAGGGATGCGGCTGATCGCCGAAAATCTGGGCGGCGAACGCGGCGGCGACACGGTGTTTTCCGGCATCGGCGTTGCCCTGCAGGACGGTCAGGCGCTGGTCGTCACCGGGCCGAATGGTGCGGGCAAATCGACCTTGCTGAGGGTTATCGCCGGGCTGCTGCCGGTGGTGGAAGGCAGCGTGCGGATCGAAGGTGGCGGCGAGGCGTTTCCGTCGATCGCTTCGGCCTGTCACTATCTTGGTCATCAGAACGCGATGAAGCCGGCGCTCAGCGTTGCGGAAAAACCTGCGCTTCTGGCGCGACTTCAACGGCGATGGAGATATCGGCGTCGAAGAGGCGCTGGAAACGGTCGGCCTGGGCGGCATCGGCCATCTGCCGTTCGGCTATCTCTCGACCGGCCAACGGCGCCGCGCGGCAATCGCCAAGCTTTTGGTCAGCCAGCGGCCGCTGTGGCTGCTGGACGAGCCGACGGCGGGACTGGACAAGGCTTCGGAGGCGCGATTCGCGGGGCTGATGGCGAAGCATTGTGGAGCGGGTGGGATGATCGTCGCGGCAACGCATCTGCCGCTGGGGCTGGATGGGGCGGAGGAGTTGCTGATGGGAGCCTCAACCTCCCCACAAGGGGGAGGGTAAGATGCTAGCGCTCTTCCTGCGCGACATCCGCCTCAACATCCGCGCCGGCGGCGGAGCGCTGACCGGGGTCATCTTCTTCCTCGCCGTCATCGCCACCATCCCTTTCGGGGTCGGGCCGGATCTCAAGCTGCTTGCGCGCATCGGGCCGGCGATCCTGTGGATCGGTGCGTTGCTGTCTTGCCTGCTTGGTCTCGACCGACTGTTCCAGGCCGACCGCGAGGACGGCTCGCTCGATCTGCTGGTACTCGGCAACGACCGCCACATGCTGGCGTTGACGGTGCTGATCAAATGCCTGGCGCATTGGGCGGGCAGCGTGCTGCCGCTGGTTATTGCCGCTCCCTTCCTCGGCCTGTTCATGAACATGGAGCCCCTGGCCATCGGCGCCACGGCGCTGACGCTGCTTGTCGGCACCCCGGCGATCACCTTCATCGGCGCGGCGGGTGCCGCGGTGGCGGTGGCGCTGCCGCGTGGCGGGCTGCTGATCTCGGTGCTCGTGCTGCCGCTCACCATTCCGGTGCTGATCTTCGGCGTTTCGGCGAGCTATGGCGCGACGGCCAATCCCGATCCGTTCCTGCAGCCCCTTCTCATTCTTGCCGCGCTGACCTTGTTTCTTGCTGTGCTGGGCCCGGTCTCGGCGGCCCTGGCGCTGCGCCATGGAACGGATTGAGTGACGTCAGTCGTGGTTTGCGCAACGTCAAAGGCTGCGGCGCGGCGACCGATTGCGAAGCCGATGGCGCGGGGCTAAGGGAAGGCATGTTCGAATTGTGCGAAACGATCGGTTTGGAAAGCGGCACTTTGGCGGGGCCTGCCGCATGAGCGCGCACGCACTCTACGTGACCGCCGCCTATACGATCACCGCCGTGGTGCTGGCCGGGCTGGTCGGCTGGATCCTGCTCGACCAACGGGCGCGCAAGCGGGAACTCGCGGAGCTGGAAGCGTCCGGCGTGCGGCGTCGTTCCGACAAGGGCGCCAAGCCATGAGTACAGAGACGGAAACGCCGACGCCCCGTCGCCGCCTGTTCGTGCTTTTGCCGCTGTTGATCTTCCTCGGCCTGGCCGGACTGTTCCTGGCGCAGCTGTTGTCGGGGCGCGACGTTTCGGAAGTGCCGTCGGCCTTGATCGGCCTGCCGGCGCCGCAGACCAACCTGCCGGCGCTGGAGGGCATCAACCTGCCCGGGCTCGATTCGAAAACGTTTGCCGGCAAGGTCACGTTGGTCAACGTCTTTGCGTCGTGGTGCGCGCCGTGCCGCGAAGAGCATCCGGTGCTGCTGGCGCTGGCGCAGGACAAGCGTTTCGTCATGGCGGCGCTGAACTACAAGGACCAACCGGAAAACGCCCGCCGGTTCCTCGGTGATCTCGGCAATCCGTTCCAGGCGATCGGTGTCGACGAAGCCGGCCGCACGGCAATCGACTGGGGCGTCTACGGCGTGCCGGAGACCTTCGTCGTCGGCAAGGACGGCAAGATCGCCTACAAACATGTCGGCCCGTTGACGGCCGAGGCGGTGCAGACGCTGCTGTTGCCGCAGATCGACAAGGCACTGGCGGCGCATTGATATTCAGGCGATGCCGGCCTGCAAACGGCGGTTTCCTGCGCTTCCGGTGCTCACGTACGAAAAGTACGCTCCGCTCCGGTTCTGGGAAGCCACAGTTTTCGGCTCGGCCTGACCCTGAATCTCAACGCGCCCGAGTGGCGCAAAGTCGATGGATCTTAAGATCAACCGTAGATCTGCTTGTGGACCTGGTAGAGCATTTCTGAGCGGTCGGCGCGCATGTCGGCCAGATCGCGGCTGGTGAAGCTGTCGATTTCGGCGACAAGGCGGTTGTAGTGCTTGCGCTTGGCAATGCTGGCACGAGCGCGGGTCATGAGGCTGTCGATGATCATAGCAAGGTTCCTTTTGGTGCCGCATTTTCGCGGACGTTTCTTCCTCCCTTGATCGATACGAAGCATGACATAGTAATGGTGCGTTGCAAAAAGAAGATGTTGCAATGCACCATTGCGCCCAGCGCATAGCCGGTTAACCGGCCCTTACCGGCAGTTCTGATGAGATGGCATCGCTCCCCGCCTGCCTCGAGACCTCAAGATGCGGTGAAGCACTCATCATCGATCTTGCCAGATCGATCTCCGGCTGGCTTGATCGCGCCTGCAGCGCCACGTCCTTCCGGACGCGCAAGGAACGCTGCAGCACTTCATTTCGCGCAGGATCCGTTCCGAAAATCGGAAGCGATTGTCGGGGTCATGCGCTAGCCTGAACGCCGGGAGGAAAGCATGGCCGCCGCAGATTATTATGAAATTCTCGATCCGCGTTTCGCGCGGCTGTTCAATTCCAACGCGCAAGTGGAAAAGCTGTTCACCGGATGCCAGTGGGCGGAAGGACCCGCCTGGTTCGCCGCCGGCCGCTATGTCGTCTGGTCCGACATCCCCAACAACCGCATGCTGCGCTACGACGAGACCGACGGCAATGTCAGCGTCTTCCGTCAGCCATCCGGCAATTCTAATGGCAATACGGTCGACCGGCAGGGCCGTCTGGTAACCTGCGAGCATTCGGGCCGCCGTGTCAGCCGCACCGAGTTTGACGGCTCGGTCACCACCATCGCCGACAAGTGGCGCGGCAAGCGGCTGAATTCACCCAATGACGCGGTGGTGAAGTCCGATGGCTCGATCTGGTTCACCGATCCGAGCTACGGCATCGACACCGACTATGAGGGCGACAAGGCGAAAAGCGAGATCGGCGCCTGCAATGTCTACCGGGTCGATCCCGGCACGGGTGAGGTCGAAGCCGTCATCACCGACATGGTCAGGCCCAACGGCCTTGCCTTCTCGCTCGACGAGACCAAGCTCTATGTCGTCGACACCGGCCGCACGCATGGCGCGCAAAATCCGGCCCATATGCGGGTGTTCAATGTCGGCAAGGGCGGCAAGAAGGTGTCGGGCGAAAAAGTCTTCGCCGACTGCACGGCCGGCCTGTTCGACGGCTTCAGGCTCGATGAGGACGGCCGCATCTGGACCAGTGCGGCCGACGGCATCCATTGCTATGATCCGGACGGCACGCTGATCGGCAAGGTCAAGGTGCCGGAGGTGACCGCCAATTGCGTGTTCGGTGGCAACAAGCTGAATTGCCTCTACATCGCCGGCACCACTTCGCTCTACATGGTGCGGCTGATGGTCAACGGCGCCAAGACCTATTGAGACTGGTTTCGATTAAGGCGCAGGCGGTTTCTTCAAACGATCGCGAATACGAACATCCTGGGAGGATACAAATGCCATTCGTCAACATCCGCATCGTCAAGGAAGTGATCGCCGCCGATCCGGCGGGCAAGAAGGCGGACATAGCCAAAAGGGTCACGGCGGCCATCATGGACGCCACCGGACTGGGCAACGACGATGTCTGGGTGGTCTTCGAGGAGGTCAATGCCCGCGACTGGTATGTCGGCAAGACCGATGTCGAGACGCTGAGACGGAAGGGCTAATTCCCCGACGCAGGGTGGCGGGACAGCGCCCCCGCCTCTGCCCCTGGAACGACGAAGGCATGTGGCCGCCGCTCAACGCGCGCGGATGAAATCCGCAAAGGCTGAAACGGCGTCGCGCATCACCAGCTGGTTTTCCGGCTCAGCCAGGATGCCCTCGACTTCCGGCGGCTTCTTGCCGAGCAGGGCGATCTCCAGCACATCTTCGCAAAGCGCAAACGACATGGTGCGCATGATCTCGGCCAATGCGGCGCGGGCGAACAGCGAGCGCGGCGAGGCGTGCACCAGCATGGCCGGCTTGGCGACGGCAGCGTCGCGCGACACCAGCCAGTCGAGGGCGTTCTTCAGCCCGCCGGGCACTCCATGGGCATATTCCGGACAGGAGATGATGACGCCATCGGCTTGAGTGACGGCGTCGATCAGCGCGGAGGCTTCTTGCGGCGTCCGCTCGCCCTCATCGTCGGGATTGAAGATCGGCAAGCGGCCAAGCCGGTCATGGACGGTGACGCGGCAGCTGGGCGGGGCGTTGCGCGCCAGTGCCGAGACCAGTGCGGAATTGGTGGAGGCCGCCCGCAGGCTGCCGGAAATGGCTAGGATTTCGATCAAGGGAGAGCGGCCGGATACGGGCGAATCGTGACGGGAAAAGACTACCACAAGGTCTTGCGGTAATCCTGGTCCAGCTCGCGGTCGATGCTGCCGGCAGTCTCCGCCAGCGCCAGCTGGTCGCGCAGGATCTGGCCGAGCGTCGGCAGCGTCGCGCGGTCGTACCAGGTTTCCGGCTTCCACAGATCTGAGCGCATGAAGGCCTTGGCGCAATGCATGTAGGCGGCCTTGACGGTGACCACGACGACGCTTTGCGGTTCCTTGCCGTCGACGGCGAGCCGTTCGCGCAAGGTCGTGTCGACGGTGATACGGGCGTCGCCATTGACGCGCAGCGTCTCGTTCATGCCGGGAATGAGGAAGAGCAGGCCGACCGAGGGATTGAGGAGGATGTTTTCCAGCGTGTCGAGCCGATTGTTGCCGGGCCGGTCTGGAATGGCGATGGTCGTGTCGTCGAGCACGGCGGCGAAACCCGGCCTGTCGCCCTTCGGTGTCACGTCGGCATTGCCGGCGCCGTCGGACGAGCCGATCAGCACGAACGGGCTCTTGCCGATGAAGGAGCGGCAATGGCCGTCGAGCGCCTTCAATTCCTTGCGGATCGAGCCGTCGGTTGGGCGCGGCGTCTTGTAGATCGCCCTCAGCTCATCGCGCGTGGTGACGAATTCCATGCCCTTCTCCCCAGAGCGTTTCATCGTTTCACGAAAACGCAGAACCGCTCTTTCTCTTTGTTTGGCGCAATTCCGGACGGAAAACCGTTTCACACTTTTCCTGGAATTGCTCTATTTCCCGACGTTCTCTTCTTTCCCGGTCTTGTCCTCGAGCGAATGGCGAAGGATCAGTGGCATCTGGCTGAAGGTGAACAGAAGCGTGATCGGCATGATGCCCCAGACCTTGAAGGTAACCCAGGCGTCGGTGGAAAAATTCCGCCACACCACTTCATTGGCAAGGGCCAGGAACAGGAAGAACAGGCCCCAGCGGAAGGTCAGCTTGCGCCAGCCTTCGGCGTCGAGGCTGAAGGCGGAATCGAAGACATAGCCAAGCAGCGACCTGCCGAAGTAGAGGCCGCCGAGCAACACGCCGCCAAACAGCGTGTTGACGATGGTCGGCTTCATCTTGATGAAGATATCGTCCTGCAGATAGAGCGTCAGCGCACCGAAGATGAAGACGACGACGCCCGACACCATCGGCATGATCGGCAAGGTGCGCATCAAAAGCCATGAGGCGATCAGCGCGATTGCCGTGGCGGCCATGAACAGGCCGGTGGCGACGAAGATCGGCCCGCCCAATTCGGCCAGGACGGGGAATTTCCGCACCAGCCATTCGCCGCGCGCATTGGCGAAGAAGAACACCATCAACGGCCCCAGCTCCAGCACCAGCTTGAGCAGCGGATTGACGCCTTCCTTCTTCTCTTTTTGCGGGTCGGACGGATCGCGTTCGAGAATGGGTGGGTTCATGGAATTTCTTTCTTGCGCATGATCTGATCCAAAAAGTCTGCAACTTTTTGGGATATGCTTGTTAAGCCACGCCAGCGATCGCCCTGGCGAATTCGCTGGCTGAAAAAGGTTCGAGGTCGTCGACCTGTTCGCCGACGCCGATGAAATAGACCGGCAGTTTGTGCTTTGCCGCGATCGCCACCAGAATACCGCCACGCGCGGTGCCGTCCAGCTTGGTCATCACCAGGCCGTTGACGCCGGCGACATTGCGGAAGATCTCGACCTGGTTGAGCGCGTTCTGGCCGGTGGTGGCGTCGACCGTCTGCAGCACGGTGTGCGGCGCTTCCGGGTCGAGCTTGCCCAGCACGCGGACGATCTTTTCGAGCTCGGCCATCAGCTCGGTCTTGTTCTGCAGGCGGCCGGCGGTGTCGATGATCAGCACGTCGGAGCCGGCTTCCCTGGCCTTCTCGAAGGCGTCATAGGCGAGGCCCGCGGCATCGGCGCCGATCTTGGAGGCGATGACAGGCGATTTCGTCCGCTCGCCCCAGATCTTCAATTGCTCGATCGCGGCGGCGCGGAAAGTGTCGCCTGCGGCGAGCATCACCGACAGGCCGCCATCGGTCAGTTTTGCCGCCAGCTTGCCGATGGTGGTGGTCTTGCCGGTGCCGTTGACGCCGACCACCAGGATGACATGCGGCTTGTGCGAGAGATCGAGCTCGAGCGGCATGGCGACGTGGGTCAGCACCTTCTCCACCTCGGCCGCCATGATGGCGCGTACTTCCGTGTCGGAGACATCCTTGCCGTAACGGCTGGAAGCCAGCGCATCGGTGACGCGCAGCGCTGTTTCCATGCCAAGGTCGGCGCGGATCAGCACATCTTCCAGGTCCTGCAGGGTCTCTTCGTCGAGCTTGCGCTTGGTGAAGACGCCGGCGATGTTGCCGGTGAGCTCGCGCGACGAACGGGCAAGCCCGTCCCTCATGCGCTGGAACCATGAACGCCTCGGTGCCGGTTCCGGCGCCTTCTGCGGTTCGGCTTTCTGCTCGACCTTTTTGGTGACGGTCACCTTGCCGGGGGCGGGAACAGGTTTTGGTGCAGGTTGCGGGACGGCCTGCGGTTCAGGCGCGGGCTGTACCTCTCCCTCGATGGAGGAGCGGGGCGCCGGCGCAATCTCGATCTCCGGCGCGATCTCGGCGCGCATCGGCTGCTGCTCAATCGGAGCCGGCTGGCGAATGGGCGGCAAGATTTCGGCCGGCGGGATTTCGGGTGCCGGCGTTTCGGCTGGAGCCTCGACCGGCGGCGTCGGCACTTCGACCGGCGCCGGCTCGGGCTGTCTCTCCGGTTGCGGCGGGACGACCTCCGGCCGCTTTGGCTCGGGAATTTCCTGCGGCTTCGGTGCAGGAACCGGCTCAGGCACCACAGGCGGGGGTGGGATTTCCTCGGGCGCAGGCTCCTCGGCGGGCGCTTCCGGTTCAACCGGCTGCGGCTCTTCGACCGGGGCAGGCTCGGGCTGGATTTCAGGTTCGGGCGGAATGATCGGTGTCGGCTCGGGCGCTGGTTCCTCGACCGGCGCCGGCTGCGACGGCACTTCCGGCTCGGCCGGCGGTGTCGGTACAATTTCCGCCTCGGGCTGCGGCTCGTCGCGCTTCAGAAATTCCGGAACAACCTGTTCGGCCGCCGGCCTCAGCGCATCGAGCGCTTCCCATTTGATCGGCGGCAGCGGGGCGGTCTCATCAACGCGCTCCTCGACCACTTCCTTCTTGCCGAACGAAAATATCTTCTTGAAGAAACCAGCCATGCTTTGCGTTTCTCAGGCGGCGCGAGCGGCAAGGGGCGCCGCGATCAGCCGGGCGCCATCGTGGCCGGTGATATCAGCCTCGATGATCTCACCCGGCACGCCCGCGCCGAGTGCGGCAAGCGTAAAACCTTCGGTGCGGCCAAGACCGTCACGCTCGATCAGGATCGACTGACGCGTTCCGGGAAGCGACGACAGATGGCGCCGGTACGCAGCTTCGCCGGCAGCGCGCAACCGGGCGGCGCGCTGCTTGACCACCTCGCGGCGGACCTGCGGCATGCGCGCGGCGGGCGTGCCCTCGCGTGGGCTGAACGGAAAGACATGCAGATGCGTCAGCCCGCATTCCTCGACGATTTTTTCCGAGTTTTCGAACATGTCATCTGTTTCGGTCGGGAAGCCGGCAATGATGTCGGCGCCGAAGACGATGCCGGGGCGCAGCTTGCGCACATCCTCGCAGAAGCGGATCGACTGATCGCGCAGATGCCGGCGTTTCATGCGCTTCAGGATCATGTCGTCGCCCGACTGCAGCGACAGGTGCAGATGCGGCATCAGCCGTGGTTCGGTGGCGATGGCATCGAGCAGATCGTCGTCGGCCTCGATCGAATCGATCGACGACAGCCGCAGGCGCTTCACGTCGGGCACCTGCTTGAGAATGGTTTTAACAAGCTTGCCAAGCTTGGGGGCGCCCGGCAGGTCGGCGCCAAAACTGGTCATGTCGACGCCGGTCAGCACGATCTCGGCATAGCCATTGCCGGCAAGCCGCTTGACCTGCTCGACCACGGCGCCCATCGGCACCGAGCGCGAATTGCCGCGTCCGTAGGGGATGATGCAGAAGGTGCAGCGGTGATCGCAGCCGTTCTGCACCTGGACGAAGGCGCGGGCCCGGCCCTCGATGGCGTCGACCATGTGGCCGGCGGTCTCGCGCACCGAAAAGATGTCGTTGACGCGTACCTTCTCGGTGTCGTTGACGCCGAAATCCGGCAGCGCGCGATAGGAATTCGCCTTCAGCTTCTCCTCATTGCCAAGCACGAGATCGACCTCGTCCATGGCGGCGAAATTCTGCGGCTCGGTCTGCGCGGCGCAGCCGGTGACGATGATGCGCGCTTCAGGGTTGTCGCGGCGGGCCTTGCGGATCGCTTGCCTGGCCTGGCGCACGGCTTCGCCGGTGACGGCGCAGGTGTTAAAGATCACGGCGCCGCCTTCCAGCGCGCTGAGGCCCGCGCTTTCCGCCTCGCGCCGCATCACCTCGGATTCATAGGTGTTCAGCCGGCAGCCGAAGGTGACGACATCGATACCCTTGGAGAGGGGCGCCATCAGGCCGCGCTTTCGGTGTCGCGGGCCCAGGTGCCGGTCGACGGATCGAAGCTGCCGGAAAATTCCCATTCGGCGGCACCGGTGAGGATGACGTGGTCGTCGCCGCGCCATTCGACATGCAGCGAGCCGCCGCCGGGGGTCACCAGGCTGACGCTGCGGCCAGTCCGGTTGGTGCGGGCCGCGGCGACCACCGATGCGCATGCGGCCGAGCCGCAGGCCTTGGTCAGGCCGGCGCCGCGCTCCCAGGTGCGGATGACCATGGTGTCGGGCGAAGTAACCTGGGCAATGGTGATGTTGGCGCGCTCGGGAAACATCGGGTGGTTTTCGAGCAGCGGACCGAAGCGGTCGAGCTCATAGGACCAGACGTCGCGGTCGACCCAGAAGATGGCGTGCGGGTTGCCCATCGAGACGGCCGAGGGCGAGTGCAGCACCGGCGCGTCGATCGGGCCGATCTGCAGCTCGATCATGCGGGTGTCGTGGAATTCTTCGGCCAGCGGGATGTCCTGCCAGCCGAAACGCGGCGTGCCCATGTCGACCGAGATCGACCCGTCGGCATGTTCGCGTGCGTTGAGGATGCCGGCGACGGTCTCGAAGGTGAAGGTCTTCTGGCCGGTCTCGGCGGCGAGCGCCTGGACGACGCAGCGCATGCCGTTGCCGCAGGCCTGTGCCTTGGAGCCGTCGGAATTCAAGATGTCGATGAAAAAGGCGGTGCCCGGCGTCCTGGCGTCGTGGATCGCCATGATCTGGTCGAACCTGGTCGCGGCATCGGCGTTGAGCGCGATTGCCGCTGCCGCCGTCACCCGATCGGCACGGCTACGCATGTCGGCAACGATGATCTCGTTGCCGATGCCGTTCATCTTGGCGAAAGGGGCAGTGCTGGCCATCGCTCCGCGAATTCCGTGTCCGTTTGGCGCTATATGGCGGAAACGGGCGGGAATTACCAGTGCGCAGGCGGCTCTCACGTCACAGCGAAGATGCCGAGCACCACCAGCAGGAAGATGACCAGGACGATGCCGATGAGGATGCGCGCGCCGGTGGCGGCGGCTCCGGCCAGCGCCGGCATGCCGAGCAGGCTCGCCGCCGCAGCGACGATGATCCATTTGATCATGGAGAGGCTCCCAGCCAAATTGCGTTGGGGAAGCAACGCGTTTCAGCAATTTGGGTTCCTTGGTGGGCGCCCGGCTAGATGGCTGGCACGTCCCAGACCTCGCCGGGCCGCAAGGCGCGAAAGCGTTCCTGCGGCAGGCCCTCCGCCGCCAGCGCCTCAGTCAATTTCCGGGCCGGCTCGTCGATCGGTTCGTCGGTGAGCTGGAAGGTGCCCCAGTGACAGCCGGCGGCATAGGCGGCCTTGCACAGTCTCATGCCCTGCACGGCTTCCTCCGGGTTCTGATGCTGCGGCGCCATGAACCAGCGCGGCTCATAGGCGCCGATCGGCAGGATGGCGAAACGGAAGCCACCATGCTTTTCAGCCATCAGCCGGTAGTTGATGCCATCGTGGAAGCCGGTGTCTCCGGCGAAATAGACCTTGCCACCTGGCGTTTCGATAACGAAGCCGGCCCACAGCGCCATCCGCCGGTCGCGGGCGCCGCGCGCCGACCAGTGGTGCACCGGCTCGACATGGACGGCGACGCCGTTGCCGATCTCGACCCTGTCGCCCCAGTCATGCGCCGACAGCCGCATCCCAGGAACCGCGTCGGCAATCAGGACATCGTTGCCGAGCGGGGTGATCACCAGCGGGGCATGGCTGGCCTTCAACCGCTTCAGCGTGGCGAAGTCGAGATGGTCGTAATGGTTGTGGCTGACCAGAACGAGGTCGATCGGCGGCAGGTCGGCGAAGGCGATGCCCGGCGGGGTGATCCGTTTCGGCCCGGCAAAAGAAAGCGGCGAAGCACGCGGCGCCCAGACCGGATCGGTGAGGATGTTCAGGCCGACCGTCTGGATCAGCAAGGTGGAATGACCGACCATGGTCACGTTCAGCGCGGCGCCCCCGACCCGTGTCGCCGGTTTTGCCTGCGGAAAGGGGCTTGGGGTGGTCGACGGCCATTTCGAGCGCTTGCCGCTCAACTGCCACTTCAGCAGGTCGGCGAAACGGCCAGGTGGCTGGCCGTCGGGATTGAAGAACAAGGTGCCGTCGAAATGATCGCTGGGCGGGCCATTGTAGTAGGGATTGGCAGCTCTCTTTCTCGCGGCCAATTTTGCGGCTCCGGCAGGTTTCGGTTTCCAAGAGATAGGACCAATGCCGGTCGGCGCAAGCATTTGGAAGACCGCAAGCGCGGCTTCCGGCTTGCCGAGTGCCAGGAGCAACACGGTGTTGACCGGATCCCGGCGAGCCGGGCGACAGGCGGCCAGCGCCGTTGTGATTGCGACAAATTTGCAACAGATCTTGCTGCAAACCGTATTTTAACCATATCGGGTTGAAATTTCGCCACCTTCTCCATCTTGGTGGGGGTGAGATTGCGCGGACGGCGTCCCCCAGCCGGATCCGACGGAGGTTGGAATGATTTTTTCGAAAAGTGGCCTGGTGGCCGTATCGCTGGCGGCGCTCGTTGCGAGTGGCTGTTCGACCTCACGCTTCTCGTCGATGGATGACCAGCAGCCGGCGCCGTTGCAGCCGGCCCCGGCAGGCCAGGTGACCGCCAATCAGCTGCCGCCGCCGGCAGCCCCGGGCGCCACCGACCCGTCGCAATTCCCGACCGCACCGGCCAATTCGCAGGTTGCGTCCTTGCCGCCGGACGGCTCGGCACCCGCCGGTGCCGCGGATCTGACCGCGGCCGCCGTCGCCGGTGTCTGGAACGCCAGCGTTTCCGGCCAGACCTGCAAGGTGGCGACGCCGCAGACCAAGTTCGGCGCCGGCTTCCGCGCCGGACCGCTGCACTGCCCGGCGCCGATCGACGGCATCAAGTCGTGGAACGTCGCCGGCAAGCAGCTGACGCTCTATGACGAGAATGGCGGCACGCTGGCGCGGCTCTATTCCTCGGGCGGCTCGAAATTCGATGGCCAGACTTCCAACGGCCAGGCGATTTCGCTTACAAGATAGGCTGACCTGCCCCTCATTTGTTTTTTACGCAATTCCGGATGGAAAACCGCTACACACTTTTCCTGGAATTGCTCCAGAACGACGTGACCGATGCATCTGCGTGACGGCCTCCAGACCCATGCGACCGTCAGGCAGCGCTATGACCATCTGGTGGAAACCGGGGCGATCGAACGCGATCCGGCGCAGGAGCGGATCGCCGCCGCGCTTGACCGGCTGACCGACGAGATCTCGGCCAAGCGGCTGGCACACAAGTCCAGTGCGCTTGGCTGGCTGTTCGCCCGCAGGCGCGAGACGCTTGAGCCGGTCAAAGGCCTCTACATCCATGGTGGCGTCGGCCGCGGCAAGACCATGCTGATGGACATGTTCTTCGAATTGCTGCCGGTGCGGCGCAAACGCCGCGTCCATTTCAACGACTTCATGGCCGATGTGCAGGACCGTATCCAGAAGCACCGGCAGGCGCGCAAGGACGGTGCGGTCAAGGAGGACGATCCGATCCCGCCGGTGGCCAAGGCGCTTGCGGAGCAGGCCTGGGTGCTGTGCTTCGATGAGTTCTCGGTCACCGACATTGCCGACGCGATGATCCTGTCGCGGCTGTTTTCGGCGCTGTTTGCCAGCGGCGTGGTGCTGGTCGCCACCTCGAACGTGGCGCCGGAAAATCTTTATGGTGACGGCCTGAACCGCCAGCTTTTCCTGCCGTTCATCGGCATCCTCGAACGGCATGCGCAGGTGCTGTCGCTCGACGCCGACAAGGACTACCGGCTGGAAAAGCTCGCCCGCACACCGGTCTATGTCACCCCACCCGATGCGGCGGCCGACCAGATGTTGGATGACGCCTGGCAGGCCATGACGCGCGGCGTACCGACGGCCGAGACCTCGCTGACCCTCAAGGGACGGCAAGTGGTCGTGCCGCGTGCGGCCGGTGACGCGGCGCGGTTTTCCTTCGCCGATCTCTGCGAAAAGCCGCTCGGTGCCCGCGATTTCCTGGCGATTGCCGGGCGGTTTTCGACCGTCTTCATCGATCACATCCCGGTGCTCGGCGAAGGCAAGCGCAACGAGGCCAAGCGCTTCATCCTTTTGATCGACACGCTGTACGACCATCATGTGCGGCTGGTGGTCAGCGCCGAGGCTCCGCCGCCGCAGCTCTACGTGGCCAAGCGAGGCGTCGAGGTCTTCGAGTTCGAACGCACCGCATCACGCCTGATCGAGATGCAGAGCCGCGACTGGCTGGAGGATTGGGCGGAGCGGCAGAAGCCGAAGGTGTCCGAGGCGCAACAGGCGCAGGCCTAAATAGTCTTCAGGATGTGCGAAGCGCTGAACCTGCCAATCTCCCCCCGTGTGGGAGATGTCCGGCAGGACAGAAGGGGGCGCTGTCCCGCCGACGCCTATAATTCATACGCATACATGACGAAGCTCTCCGCCGGCGCATGTGGCTCCCTGCGCGATTCATAAAGCGCGCGGGCAGCCACATTGTCCGGCTCGGTTCCGACCCAGGCTTCCCCGCAACCATGCTCTCTGCCGATCGCGAACATCGCGTCGAGCATTTTCCGCGCGATCCCCTGGCGCCGGAAGGCGGGCGAGACGCCGACCTCGTCGATATAGAGTTCGCTGACCTTGTCGGGATGGCGATGGACGACCGCGGCGCATTGCCCGACGACCAGGCCATCGGCGAGCGCCACGATCATGAAATGGCCGGGTTCGCGGAGATAGGCTGCCAGCCGATCCGGCCTGACCGGTTCGTCGAAGACGTCGTCGGCGACCTGCATCACAAGGGCGTCATCGCCGGGGGATAGCCTTCTGATTTCCATATTCATTGTGTAAATTCTCCCAAGTCGGCTTATAAACTTTGACGTTTACGTAAATCCCAATCTATCTAACCGATTGAAAATGCTAGCTTCGAAATAATCGTTTGAATTTATTTCGCGCTGGGGCTATTGGGTGCGGCGAAATTCCGCGGTTTCCTCGCAGCATTCCGGCCTCTTCCTCGACGCCGTATGGCGCCGTCACTGACAAAGGGAAAACATCCTGACATGGCACGCAACAAGATAGCGCTCATCGGCTCTGGCATGATCGGCGGCACGCTCGCCCACATGATCGGCCTCAAGGATCTCGGCGACGTAGTGCTGTTCGATATCGCCGAGGGTATTCCGCAGGGCAAGGGGCTTGATATCGCGCAGTCGTCGCCGGTCGATGGCTTCGACAGCCGCCTCACCGGCATCAATGACTATGCCGGCATCGAGGGCGCCGACGTCTGCATCGTCACCGCCGGCGTGCCGCGCAAGCCGGGCATGAGCCGCGACGACTTGCTCGGCATCAATTTGAAGGTCATGGAGCAGGTCGGCGCCGGCCTGAAGAAATACGCGCCGAAGGCCTTCGTCATCTGCATCACCAACCCGCTCGACGCCATGGTGTGGGCGCTGCAGAAGTTCTCGGGCCTGCCCAACAGCCATGTCGTGGGCATGGCCGGCGTGCTCGACAGCGCGCGTTTCCGCTATTTCCTGGCCGAGGAGTTCAAGGTCTCGGTCGAGGACGTCACCGCCTTCGTGCTCGGCGGCCACGGCGATTCCATGGTGCCGATGATCCGCTATTCGACGGTTGCCGGCATTCCGCTGCCCGACCTCGTCAAGATGGGCTGGACCTCGAAGGAAAAGCTCGACCAGATCGTCCAGCGCACCCGCGACGGTGGCGCCGAGATCGTCGGCCTGCTCAAGACCGGCTCGGCCTATTACGCGCCGGCCGCCTCGGCGATCTCGATGGCGGAAGCCTATCTCAAGGACAAGAAGCGCGTGCTGCCGTGCGCGGCGCATCTCTCCGGCCAGTATGGCGTCAAGAACACCTATGTCGGCGTTCCCGTGGTGATCGGCGCCGGCGGTGTCGAGCGCATCATCGAGATCGACCTCAACAAGAGCGAGCAGAAGATGTTCGACAGTTCGGTGGCGACGGTGCAGGGCCTGACCGAGGCCTGCGTCAAGATCGCGCCGCACCTCGCCTCGAAGTGACCCCCCAGCAGTCGACCCGGAGATATCGAAGATGAACATCCATGAGTATCAGGGCAAGGCGCTGCTGAAGACGTTCGGCGCGCCGGTGGCCGAAGGCGTGCCGGTGTTCAAGGCGAGCGAGGCGGAAGCCGCGGCCAAGGCGCTGCCCGGTCCGCTCTATGTGGTGAAGAGCCAGATCCATGCCGGCGGCCGCGGCAAGGGCAAGTTCAAGGAACTCGGCCCCGACGCCAAGGGTGGCGTGCGGCTGGCGAAGTCGGTGGCCGACGTGATCGCCAACGCCAACGAGATGCTTGGGCATACGCTGGTGACCAAGCAGACCGGTCCGGCCGGCAAGCAGGTCAACCGTCTCTATATCGAGGACGGCGCCGACATCGAACGCGAGCTCTATCTGTCGATCCTGGTCGACCGTTCGGTCGGCCGCGTTGCCTTCGTCGTCTCGACCGAAGGCGGCATGGACATCGAGGCGGTCGCGCATGACACGCCGGAAAAGATCATCACCGTCGCTATCGACCCGGAAAAGGGCGTCACCTCAGCCGATCTGAAGGCGCTCAACGGTGCGCTGAAGCTCGACGGCGACGCGGGCCGGGATGGCGATACGCTGTTCCCGATCCTCTACAAGGCCTTTGTCGAGAAGGACATGAGCCTGCTGGAGGTCAACCCGCTGATCGTCATGAAGAACGGCCGGCTGCGCGTGCTCGACGCAAAGGTGTCATTCGACAACAACGCGCTGTTCCGCCATCCCGACGTGCTCGAACTGCGCGACACCACCGAAGAGGACGAGAAGGAAATCGAGGCGTCGAAATACGACCTCGCCTATGTCGCGCTCGACGGCAATATCGGCTGCATGGTCAACGGCGCCGGCCTCGCCATGGCGACGATGGACATTATCAAGCTCTATGGCGCCGAACCCGCCAACTTCCTCGATGTCGGCGGTGGCGCGTCGAAGGAGAAGGTGACGGCGGCGTTCAAGATCATCACCAAGGATCCGGCGGTCAAGGGCATCCTGATCAACATCTTCGGCGGCATCATGAAGTGCGACATCATTGCCGAGGGCGTGATTGCCGCGGTGAAGGAAGTCGGCCTGGAAGTGCCCCTGGTGGTGCGTCTGGAAGGCACCAACGCCGAACTCGGCAAGAAGATCATCAACGACAGCGGCCTCAACGTGGTGTCGGCCGACGATCTCGACGACGCAGCCAAGAAGATCGTGGCGGCGGTGAAGGGCTGATCTGGTGCCTCCGCACAAGATAAACCTCATCGAGGCGGCGGATCAAAAGATCAAGAAGGTCTTCGATCCGCATATCGCCGGCGACGTCAACGAATCCCAGGTCAAGATCGCCAAGTTCGGCGATGTCTTCGACTGGCACGCGCATGAGAACGAGGATGAGGCTTTCCTGGTGCTGCGCGGCCGCATCGCCATCGATTTTCGCGACGGCACGGTGGAGCTTGCCAGCGGCGAGTTCATCGTCGTGCCGCGCGCCGTCGAACACCGCCCGCGCTCGCTGAGCGAACAGCCCGTCGTACTGATGTTCGAGCCGGCGACGACGCTCAACACCGGCAACGCCAAGAGCGACCTCACCGTCGCCGATCTGAAGCGGCTCTGATCATGACCGCAGCCTCCTTCTCTTCGCTCTCGGCCGATCACCAGCGCCTGCAGGCGCTGGTCGGCACGTGGCGTGGCGAAGAACAGGTGGCGGCCACGCAATGGACCGATGCCGGCACAGCGACGGCCGAAGCGGTTGCCGTGGCTGAATTTGGCGGCCTGTTCGTGGTGCAGCGCTATCGCCAGCGCCGCGACGGAACGGTTTCG
Organism: Mesorhizobium newzealandense; assembly: GCF_042682145.1. Taxonomy (NCBI): domain Bacteria; kingdom Pseudomonadati; phylum Pseudomonadota; class Alphaproteobacteria; order Hyphomicrobiales; family Phyllobacteriaceae; genus Mesorhizobium; species Mesorhizobium newzealandense. The sequence continues at coordinate 291,222 of NZ_JBHUGZ010000002.1, forward strand.
TTCGGCGCGCACAGCGTATTCGGCTTCGACCAACAAACCAGCGCCGTAACCATGCATCAGTTCGATTCGATGGGCTTTGTGCCGACTGCACCCGCAACGGGCAGTTGGAACGGCCGCGACCTGGTGCTTGTCCGCTCGTCGCCTCGCGGATCGGGCCGCGTCACCTACACTATCGATACAGACATCAATTATCGCATGCGGCTGGAGTTCCAGCCGGCTGGCAGCGACATCTGGCAAGACATGGTGAGCGGCGTCTACTGCCGAGTCTCACCTTCCTCGATCAACGATTTCTAAGAAAAGGGCCACCATGTCCATTCTCGTCGACAAGAACACCAAGGTGCTGGTGCAGGGCCTGACCGGCAAGACCGGCACGTTCCATACCGAACAGGCGTTGGCCTATCACGGGACAAAAATGGTCGGCGGTATCCATCCCAAGAAGGGTGGCGAGACCTGGACCGGCGCGAAGGGCGAAAGCCTGCCGATTTTCGCCACCGTCGCCGAGGGCAAGGAAAAGACCGGTGCCAACGCCTCCGTCGTCTATGTGCCGCCGGCGGGTGCCGCCGAAGCCATCCTGGAAGCGATCGAGGCCGAGATCCCGCTGATCATCTGCATCACCGAAGGCATACCTGTGATGGACATGATCAAGGTCAAGGCACGGCTCGACCGTTCGACCTCGCGGCTGATCGGGCCGAACTGCCCGGGCGTGCTCACCCCCAACGAATGCAAGATCGGCATCATGCCGGGAAACATCTTCCGCAAGGGTTCGGTCGGCGTTGTTTCGCGCTCGGGAACGCTTACCTATGAGGCTGTGTTCCAGACCACCAATGTCGGCCTCGGCCAGACCACCGCCGTCGGCATTGGCGGCGACCCCGTCAAGGGCACCGAATTCATCGACGTGCTCGAGATGTTCCTCGCCGATGACGAGACCAAGTCGATCATCATGATCGGCGAGATCGGCGGTTCGGCCGAGGAAGACGCCGCGCAGTTCCTCAAGGACGAAGCCAAGCGTGGCCGCAAGAAGCCGATGGCCGGCTTCATCGCCGGGCGCACGGCGCCGGCCGGCCGCACCATGGGTCATGCGGGCGCGGTTATCTCCGGCGGCAAGGGCGGCGCCGAGGACAAGATCGCGGCGATGGAATCGGCCGGGATAAAAGTTTCGCCGTCGCCGGCTCGGCTCGGCACGACGCTGGTCGAGGCGATCAAGGGCTAAGGCAGTAAGGGAGTAGGGCAGTATGGCAGTAGGGAAAAACAGGACAATAGGCGAATTGCCTACTGCCCTATTGCCTTACTGCCCTAATCCCCTCCAAACGTAAGGAGACGGAGCCAGGCTCCGCAGAGAAAATGGCAAGACAAGATCAGGCCAACGACCAATTTTCGCTCACCTCATTCCTCTATGGCGGCAACGCTGACTATATCGACGCGCTCTACGCCGCCTATGAGGACGATCCAGCGTCGGTCAATCCCGAATGGCAGGAGTTCTTCGCCGGGCTGAAGGACGATTCAGGGGATGTGCGCAAGAATGCCAAGGGCGCCTCCTGGGCAAAGCCCTCCTGGCCGCTGCAGGCCAATGGCGAACTGGTGTCGGCGCTCGACGGCAACTGGGGCATCGTCGAGAAGCACATCGAAAAGAAGGTCAAGGACAAGGCCGTCGTCAACGGTGTCGCGCTTTCCGATGCCGACGTGCACCAGGCGACGCGCGATTCGGTGCGCGCCATCATGATGATCCGCGCCTACCGCATGCGCGGCCATCTGCACGCCAATCTCGACCCGCTTGGCATCGCCAAGCCGCTCGAGGACTACAATGAATTGTCGCCGGAGAATTACGGCTTCACCGCCGCCGACTACGACCGGCCGATCTTCCTCGACAATGTGCTCGGGCTCGAATTCGGCACCATCCGGCAGATGCTGGAAATCCTGACCCGCACCTATTGCTCGACGCTCGGCGTCGAGTTCATGCATATTTCCGATCCTGAGGAAAAGGCCTGGATCCAGGCGCGCATCGAGGGCGCCGACAAGGAGATCACCTTCACCGCCACCGGCAAGAAGGCGATCCTGCAGAAGCTGGTCGAGGCGGAAGGCTTCGAGCAGTTCATCGACGTCAAGTACAAGGGCACCAAGCGCTTCGGCCTCGATGGCAGCGAAGCACTGATCCCGGCGCTGGAGCAGATCGTCAAGCGCGGCGGCCAGCTCGGCATGAAGGAGATCGTGCTCGGCATGGCGCATCGCGGCCGGCTGAACGTGCTCTCCCAGGTGATGGCCAAGCCGCACCGCGCCATCTTCCACGAGTTCAAGGGTGGTTCCGCCGCACCGGACGAGGTCGAGGGCTCGGGCGACGTCAAGTACCATCTCGGCGCCTCGTCGGACCGCGAGTTCGACGGCAACAAGGTACACTTGTCCTTGACCGCCAATCCCTCGCATCTGGAAATCGTCGACCCGGTGGTGATGGGCAAGGCGCGCGCCAAGCAGGATTACCTGTTCGGCCGCAGCCGCGAGGAGATCGTGCCGCTGGAAGAGCGTGCCAAGGTGCTGCCGCTGCTGCTGCACGGCGATGCCGCCTTCGCCGGCCAGGGCGTGATCGCCGAAATCCTCGGCCTGTCCGGCCTGCGCGGCCACCGCGTCGCCGGCACGCTGCATTTCATCATCAACAACCAGATCGGCTTCACCACCAATCCGCGCTTCTCGCGCTCGTCGCCCTATCCGTCTGACGTGGCCAAGATGATCGAGGCGCCGATCTTCCACGTCAATGGCGACGACCCGGAAGCGGTGGTGCATGCCACCAAGGTGGCGATCGAATTCCGCATGAAGTTCCACAAGCCCGTTGTGGTCGACATGTTCTGCTACCGCCGCTTCGGCCACAATGAGGGCGACGAGCCGGCCTTCACTCAGCCGATCATGTACCGCAACATCCGCACCCACAAGACGACGGTGCAGATCTATGCCGACCGGCTGATTGCCGAAGGCCACATCACCCAGGCCGAATTCGACCAGCTGAAGGCCGACTGGCGGGCGCATCTCGAATCCGAGTGGGAGGTCGGCCAGCACTACAAGCCCAACAAGGCTGACTGGCTCGACGGCGCCTGGTCGGGCCTGCGCACCGCCGACAACCAGGACGAACAACGGCGCGGCAAGACCGCCGTGCCGGTCAGGACGCTGAAGGAAATCGGCAAGAAGCTGACCGAGGTGCCGAAGGATTTCGAGGCGCACAAGACGATCATCCGCTTCCTCGAGAACCGCCGCCAGGCGATCGAATCCGGCGAAGGCATCGACTGGTCGACGGCCGAGGCGCTGGCCTTCGGCGCCATCCTGCTCGACGGCAATCCGATCCGCCTCTCGGGGCAGGATTCCGAACGCGGCACCTTCTCGCAGCGCCATTCCGTGCTCTACGACCAGCGTGACGAGACCCGCTATATCCCGCTCAACAACCTGTCGGCGGCACAGGCCGGCTACGAAGTCATCAACTCGATGCTGTCGGAAGAGGCGGTGCTGGGCTTCGAATATGGCTACAGCCTGGCCGAGCCGAAGGCGCTGACTTTGTGGGAAGCGCAGTTCGGCGACTTCGCCAACGGCGCCCAGGTGGTGTTCGACCAGTTCATCTCATCGGGCGAGCGCAAGTGGCTCAGAATGTCGGGCCTCGTGTGTCTCTTGCCGCATGGCTATGAAGGCCAGGGCCCGGAACATTCCTCGGCCCGGCTCGAGCGCTTCCTGCAGCTTTGCGCCGAAGACAACATGCAAGTGGCGAACTGCACGACGCCGGCCAACTACTTCCACATCCTGCGCCGGCAGCTGAAGCGGGACTTCCGCAAGCCGCTGATCCTGATGACGCCGAAGTCGCTGCTGCGCCACAAGCGGGCGGTGTCGACGCTGCCGGAAATTTCCGGCGAAAGCTCGTTCCACCGTCTGCTGTGGGATGATGCCCAGCTGCTGCCCAACCAGGCGATCAAGCTCACCAAGGATTCGAAGATCCGCCGCGTCGTGCTGTGCTCGGGCAAGGTCTATTACGACCTCTACGAAGAGCGCGAGAAGCGCGGCATCAACGACATCTATCTGCTGCGCGTCGAACAGCTGTATCCGTTCCCGGCCAAGGCGCTGATCACCGAGCTGTCGCGATTCCGCAACGCCGAGATGGTGTGGTGCCAGGAGGAGCCCAAGAACATGGGCGCCTGGTCGTTCATCGACCCGTATCTGGAATGGGTGCTGGCGCATATCGACGCCAAGCATCAGCGGGTGCGCTACACCGGCCGCCCGGCGGCCGCCTCGCCGGCGACCGGACTGATGTCGAAGCACCTCGCCCAGCTCGCCGCCTTGCTCGAAGACGCGCTCGGTGAATAGAACAGATCCGGGGCGAATAAAACAGAACCGAAAGAAACGGACAGGCACAATGGCTACCGAAATCCGCGTTCCCACTCTCGGCGAATCCGTCACCGAAGCGACCGTCGGCAAATGGTTCAAGAAGGTCGGCGATACCATCGCCGCCGATGAACCGCTGCTCGAGCTCGAGACCGACAAGGTGACGGTGGAAGTGCCTGCCGCCGCCGCCGGCACGCTGGGCGAGATCACCGTCAAGGAAGGTGAAACGGTCGGCGTTGGCGCGCTGCTGGGTTCGATTACGGCGGGTGGCGCGGCTGCGGCTCCGGCGACCAAGCCACAGGCGGTGTCGCAGGCCTCGTCGCCGGACGCGGCATCGACCGGCAAGCAGGCGGCGGCTGAAACCGCCAAGATCGCCGGCGACGCCGGCGCGGTCGAGCCGCGCTCCATGCCGCCGGCCCCGGCCGCGGCAAAACTGATCGCCGAGAACAATCTGGCGGTCGACCAGCTCTCCGGCTCGGGCAAGCGCGGCCAGGTGCTGAAAGGCGACGTGCTCGACGCCATCTCCAAGGGCGCGCCGTCGCAGCCGGCCGAGACGCCGAAGGCAGCGCCGGCCCCTGCGCCGGTTGCGGTGCGGGCGCCGTCCTCGGGCGACGATGCATCGCGCGAGGAGCGCGTGCGCATGACCAAATTGCGCCAGACCATCGCGCGCCGCCTCAAGGAAGCGCAGTCGACAGCCGCCATGCTGACCACTTTCAACGAGGTGGACATGAGCGCGGTGATGGCGCTGAGGACCAAGTACAAGGACGTGTTCGAGAAGAAGCACGGCGTGAAGCTCGGCTTCATGGGCTTCTTCACCAAGGCCGTCACCCACGCGCTGAAGGAAATTCCCTCGGTCAACGCTGAGATCGACGCCACCGACATCATCTTCAAGAACTACGCCCATATCGGCGTCGCCGTCGGCACCGAAAAGGGCCTCGTCGTGCCGGTCGTGCGCAATGCCGACCAGATGTCGATCGCCGAGATCGAGAAGGAAATCGGCCGGCTGGGCATCGCGGCGCGCGACGGCAAGCTGTCGGTCGCCGACATGCAGGGCGGCACGTTTACGATTTCCAACGGTGGCGTTTACGGCTCGCTGATGTCGACGCCGATCCTCAACGCGCCGCAGTCGGGCATTTTGGGCATGCACAAGATCCAGGACCGGCCGGTCGTGGTCGGCGGCCAGATCGTGATCAGGCCGATGATGTACCTGGCACTCAGCTACGATCACCGCATCGTCGACGGCAAGGAAGCGGTGACCTTCCTGGTGCGCGTCAAGGAAAGCCTGGAGGATCCGGAACGGCTGGTGCTCGATCTGTGAGTGGAGCTGATCCGCAATGAGCGGCTGGCCAGATACCGTACGCCGATTGTTTCGGCGCGGATTCGTCTGGCTTTTCTCCGATTTGCCTCTGGTCGCTTCGCCCGCCGATTGGGACGCCTCCGAGGTTAGCAGCAATCTCGGCGTCTTCGCCTTAAGCGAAGCCGAGATGGCGGAGCGGAAGATCACAATCACTACGATCGGTGAGCTTGAGCTACCGACAGGCGAAATCATCGCCTGCGATCCACTGATTACCGGGTTAGGGCGGCCTGCGTTTAGCCGGAAGGTCAGACCGGGACGCTACCCGGTCACCGTGCTTGAGGCGCAAGGCCGTGTTGCCGCGGCGGTCTTGCGGTTTGGCTCCGGCTTGCCGGCGCGCTGGGAATTGGCCACCTTCGCTAGCGGTCGCCCACCGGTCTATAAGTCTGAATTTTTTGAATTTATCGTCGATGACGCGGTTGCGTCGTTCATGGACAAGTCGGTTCTGACGGTAATGACCGACCCGGAAGAATTTGACGACTATCTTGCTGACGTTGCGTGTTCTCTCGACAGGTTTGGCATGGATGATCCGATCGATGGGAATCCGCTCAATGTCGCCATGTTCGACACTGGCTTCGGCGACGCGCGTATCGGTCCTTCTGGGGATTGGATGCGGCCGGCGTACCACTTCTCCTGATGACCGACTTCGAAGTGCTCGAAAACGCGGACGGCCGAGAAAGCAACCAGGCGAACTGATGACAAACGTCACTACGCCCATAATCGGATTTTTGGCCGCTCTCACAGCGGCGAATTCTAGTGCCTATGCCGCCTGCCCGATCGAGCTTGCCGTTTATGGCGAGACCCAGAGCGGCAGCGAGATCGATTTTACCCCGACCGGCAGCTCGGCGACCGTCACCAACTCGTTCCGGATGATCCTCGACAACAATGTGGTGCTGAATGGCATCGTCATGTGGAACGAAGGCATATCGCGGCCGAACGGCGCGCTGATGTATAAATGCCCGGAGGGCGACGTCACCGGCGAGGAGCTTGCCGCCTGCACGTCCTGGCACGGTGTTATCTACACGTCGGATGACAAGGGCAGCATCGGGCTGCTGCCGGCCGAAGGCGTCGACGCGCCGAAGACGCTGATCCTGCCGGATCTTGGTCCGTGGTTGCGCCAGTCGACGGCCTATGGCGGCAGCGGATTTTCGAAAGTGCCGTGGGATGTGTTTGCCTTGAAGGGATGCCAGGAATGAGCGGGAAGGTGCTGCTGGTCACCGGCGGCAGCCGCGGCATCGGCGCCGCGATCTGCCGGCTCGGCTCGAAGGCCGGCTACCGCGTCGCGGTCAATTACACTGCGAATCAGGACGCCGCCGATGCGCTGGTCGCCGAGATCCAGGCCGGCGGCGGCGAAGCCTTTGCCGTCAAGGGCGATGTCGGCGTTGAGGCCGATATCGTTGCCATGTTCGGCGCCGTCGACCGCGCCTATGGCCGGCTCGATGCCTTGGTCAACAACGCCGGCATCGTCGACGTCAAGGCACGCGTCGACGAGATGGACGTTTCGCGGTTGGAGCGCATGATGCGCATCAATGTCGTGGGTTCCTTTCTCTGCGCCCGCGAGGCGGTCAAGCGCATGTCGACCCGCCATGGCGGCAAGGGCGGATCGATCGTCAACATCTCGTCGGCCGCAGCGACATTGGGTTCGCCAGGCGAATATGTCGACTATGCCGCCTCCAAGGGCGCCATCGACACGTTCACCATCGGGCTCGCCCGTGAAGTGGCGATGGAAGGCATCCGCGTCAATGCGGTGCGGCCGGGCATCATCGACACGGATATCCATGCCTCCGGCGGACAGCCGGACCGGGTGGAGCGGTTCCGGGATATGCTGCCGATGAAAAGAGCCGGCACGGCTGATGAAGTCGCCGGCGCGGTTCTCTATCTTCTATCCGACGCGGCGTCCTATACGACAGGCGCCATCCTGAATGTAAGCGGCGGCCGCTGAGCCCCAGTGAAGAAGGACAGTATCATGGCTTATGACGTCGTTATCATCGGATCGGGGCCGGGCGGCTATGTCTGCGCCATCAAGGCGGCGCAGCTCGGCCTGAAGACGGCGGTGGTCGAGAAGAACGCGACCTTCGGCGGCACCTGCCTCAACATCGGCTGCATCCCGTCCAAGGCGCTGCTTTACGCGTCCGAGATGTTTGCCGAGGCCGGCCATTCTTTCGACACGCTCGGCGTCGAGATACCAGCGCCGAAATTGAACCTGAAGAAGATGATGGCGCACAAGGATGCGACGGTGTCGTCGAACGTCAACGGCGTCGCCTTCCTGTTCAAGAAGAACAAGATCGATAGCTTTCGCGGCACCGGCAAGGTGATCGCGGCGGGCAAGGTGTCGGTGACCGGCGAAGACGGCAAGGTCGAGGAGATCGAGACCAAAAACATCGTCATCGCCACCGGCTCGGACGTTGCCGGCATTCCCGGCGTCAAGGTCGACATCGACGAGAAGGTCATCGTGTCGTCAACCGGCGCGCTGTCACTGGAGAAAGTGCCTGGCCATCTGGTGGTGGTCGGCGGCGGTGTCATCGGCCTTGAGCTCGGCTCTGTCTGGGCGCGGCTCGGCGCCAAGGTTACCGTCGTCGAATTCCTCGACACCATCCTCGGCGGCATGGACGGCGAGGTCTCCAAACAGTTCCAGCGGCTGCTGTCGAAACAGGGTTTCGAGTTCAAGCTTGGTGCCAAGGTCACCGGCGTCGCCAAGGCCAAGAAAGGCGCGACCGTCACCTTCGAGCCGGTCAAGGGCGGCGCCGCCGAGACCATCGAGGCGGACGCGGTGCTGATCGCCACCGGGCGGCGCGCCTATGCCGACAGTCTCGGGCTGAAGGAGGCCGGCGTCGAGGTCGACGAGCGTGGCCGGGTGAAGACCGATGGCCATCTCAAGACCAACGTGCCCGGCATCTACGCCATCGGCGATGTCATCGCCGGGCCGATGCTGGCGCACAAGGCCGAGGACGAGGGCGTGGCGGTGGCGGAAACCATTGCCGGCCAGGCCGGCCACGTGAACTATGACGTCATTCCGAGCGTCGTCTACACCAGCCCGGAAATCGCCTCGGTCGGCAAGACAGAGGAGGAGCTGAAGAAGGCCGGCATCGAGTACAAGGCGGGAAAGTTCCCATTCAGCGCCAATGGCCGGGCGCGCGCCATGCTGCACACCGACGGCTTCGTCAAGATCCTCGCCGACAAGGCGAGCGACCGCGTGCTCGGCGTTCATATTGTCGGCTTCGGCGCCGGCGAGATGATCCACGAGGCGGCGGTGCTGATGGAATTTGGCGGTTCCTCGGAAGATCTCGCCCGCACCTGCCACGCGCATCCGACGATGTCGGAGGCGGTCAAGGAGGCGGCGCTGGCCACCTTCTTCAAGCCGATCCACATCTAAAGGCCTTTCATAAACTCTACTCCGGCGGCCATCTGGCGTGGTTTTCCCCGCTTCCGGTGGTCACGGACCCAAATGTCTGCTGCGCTCGTCGCCTGCGGCAACCCGAAAACCACACCAGCTGACTCACCCGAGCGAGTTTCTGGAAAGGCCTTTCAGGCAACACCCAAAGCAAAACGGCCCGCTGAAAAGCGGGCCGTTCGTATTGATATCGAGCCGATCAGTTGGCCGGTGCGGCAGGAGCCGGTGCGGGCGCTGGAGCCGGCGCGGGAGCCGGAGCAGGTTCTGCAGGGGCAGGCGCTGCCGGAGCGGGTGCAGCCGGAGCGGGTTCGGCTGGCTTCATCGGTTCTGCAGGAGCCGGCGCAGGCGCCGGTGTGCTGGCCGCTGGCGCCTCGGCGGGTGCCGGATGCTCACCGCCGCTTCTTCCGAAAACATAATACGCGACAACCGCCAGAATAACGACGACCAGCGCAATCAGCCAGGTGCTACCGCCGCCGCCGCGTGGCGGTGGGGGGGTGGTGGCTGAATTGAACGGATCGTTTGGATTCGGTGTGTTCGCCATAAAAGTGTCCTCCGTGGATGAAAAATATCAATCAACACGACTCAACGCGCAATCGTTGAACAGGTTTCACGCTAGGGTTGGAAAACGCCAAAAACAAGGGCAATCCGCCCTTTGCGGGCCGGGACTGGCGGCGTTTCGCCACGCGACGCGGCGCGTTTGTGTTTGCTATGGTCGGTTCAGAGGATTTTGCCGTGATGAACACCACAGCACAGATTGTCCCGAATCCCCACAACGCTCTTGCCGGAGCCCAGTTCGCCGACCGCTACGCGCTGATCACCGAAGGTCTTGCGTTGACCGCAATCAGCGCGGCCGAGCGCGCCTTGGGGCGGACGCCGCGATGGGTCGGCAGGCTTATGGCGCTGCGCAACCTTGCAGTCAGGCCATTTCGACTGAAGACGGGCCTGGAACCTGCTGTGTTGCCGGACGGCAGGATCGGGATATTTCCGCTGATCAGCCAGGTTCCCGGCAAGGTCGTCCTTGGCCTGGACGACCGGCATCTCGATTTCCGCGTCCTGGTCGAAGTCAGGGAGCTTGGCATGGGCCGGCAGGAGGTGGCTGCGTCGACGGTCGTCAAAACGCACAATTGGCTCGGACGGGCCTATCTCGCGATCGTCAAGCCGTTTCACGGATCATCGTCCCGGCGATGCTGGCTCAGATCTTGATCAAGTAAAAGCTAAAGCCCCATGGCCGTGACGGTATAACCGGCCTTGCGGAAATCCTCGACCAGGCCTTCGGGGCCGGGAAGGTGGAGGGCGCCGACCGCCATGAACGCATTGCCCCTGGCAAGGATCGGCTCGGCATGCTCGACCATCACCTTGTTGCGGCTGGTGATCATGGTTTCCTCGAACGCCGCATAACCCGCGGGGTCGTCCTGCTGGTCCGGCATGGCCGCGCGGAACAGCGGCCAGAACATGCCGGTGTCGCCGCGCTGGTAGAGAACGATCATGGTTTCGTTGATGTCGTTGACCTTGTCGCCCAGCTTCAGCGTGTCGACCAGGCCCTTCATGTGAAAGGCGAGCGGCAGCGAGGCCATGGCGCGCAGCTGGCTGGCAGCCGTTTCCAGGCCTTCCACCGGCTTTCCAGCAGCCTTGGCACCCTCCGCCAGCTTGACGTCGAGCACCGGTGCGCCGCCGGACTGGCGGGCCAGTTCGCAAGGCGGAAGCGCCATCATGGCCGAGAGCATCCACGGCTTCATCTTGGCAACGGTTGCCGGCGGGATGCCGCGCGCGTCAAGTGCGGCATTCATGGCCGCCGCATCGTTCGGCGACAGCAATGACGACAGCGTCGTAGAGTCGGTGAACATCATCAGGTCCGGCTCCTTGAGCATCGCCGCCATCATCTGCTGCTTGTCGAGCACGTCGGTGGTTTCGATGACGATGGTGGCGGCGGCGTCATAGGCCTTCTGCGCGGCCGGCGGCAGCGTGGTGACGCGCGGGTCGGTCATGTGCATGGTGCCAAACAGGAAGGACGGTTCTTCGCCCGGCTTTTCCAGCTTCCAAAGCAGGCCCTTGCCGTTCGGCGTGGCGGCGGCTTCCGCTTCGATCTTCCGATAGACAGCCGGATCGCTCGTTTGCAAGGCGGACAGCATGTCGGCGCCGGTGCAGGTCGGGATTTCGGCATGCGCCCTGCCGGCGGCAAACAGCAAGACTGCGAGGAACGACAGGAAAAACAGGACATTGAGCGCGACAAGCAGCTTCAGCGATATGGAAGCTGCCCGGTCGGCGATGGCGATGACGCGTTTCATGACACCGTTCCTAGACGCAAAAAGCGGCAAAACGGTTAACCGGCACTGCAAAATTGAAGCTTCATGCCCTCGGATGCGCCGATTCGTAGATTTCGAGCAGCCTTGCGGTGTCGACGCCGGTGTAGATCTGCGTCGTCGACAGGCTGGCGTGGCCGAGTAGCTCCTGGATGGTGCGCAGGTCGCCACCGCGGCCGAGCAGATGCGTGGCGAAGGAATGGCGCAGCGCGTGCGGCGTCGCGGTATCGGGCAGGTTGAGCGCCGAGCGCAGTTTCGCCATGTCGCGCTGGACGATGGCCGGGTTGAGCGGGCCGCCGCGCGCGCCGCGAAACAACAGGCCCTTCGGGTCGAGGTGATAAGGACACAGCCGGCGGTATTCGGCGATCGCCCGCAGCGCCACCGGCAGCACCGGCACCAGCCGCGTCTTGCCGCCCTTGCCGGTGACCCGCAGCACGGTGTCGGTCGCCGACGCCAGATCGGCACCAGCGAGGCCGAGCGCCTCGGATATGCGCAAGCCGGAGCCGTAGAGCAGCGTCAGCACGGCGGCATTGCGGGCAGCGATCCACGGCTCTTGCGCCAGTTGGCCTTCGACGGAAACGATATGCTTGGCATCGCTCGCCGTCAGCGGCTTGGGCAGCGATTTGGGCTGGCGCGGAGCGCGCAACGCGGCAGCACCCGCCGCATTGACGAGGCCGCGCCGTTCGAGGAACCGCAGCAGCGAACGGATGCCGGCCAGTCCGCGGCCAAGTGTGCGGGCGCTGGCGCCGGCGTTGCGGCGGGCGGCGAGGAAGCCGCGCAGATCGGCCGGGCGCAGAGTGGCGATGTCCGAAATGCCGGGCGAGCCGCCACAATGGCCGGTGAGGAAATGCAGGAACTGGCGGGTGTCGCGCTCATAGGCTTCGACGGTTTCGGGTGACAGCCTGCGTTCGCGCGCCAGCATCTTCAGCCAGCTTTCACGCGCCGCCTGGAGATCGGGTTTTGCCGGGATGAGGAATTCCTGCATGGCGTGCTTCCAAATCTTTTGTTTCATGCATGTCGTTGTCCCCAAAACCGGGAGCCACTTTTGGGCGACATGCATTGGCGGCCATTTTCCGGCAACCGGGTTAGGAAGCAGTGAAGAGCGCGTCATTGAAATGACAATCGGGGAGCGTTAGAGCAAAGCCAAAGGATGTCGCGCCATGAGCAAGCCCCAGAACCCTGTCCAGATGGCCGTGATCGGCGCCGCCCACGGCATCAAGGGCGAATTGCGGGTGAAAACCTTCACCGGTGAGCCGCTGGCGCTGGCCGATTACGGGCCGCTCTACGCCAGGGACGGCCGCGCCTTCCAGATCATCGATATCAGGCCGGCCAACACCGTCGTCGTGGTCCGCTTCAAGGGTGTTGCCGACCGCAACGCCGCCGAGGCGCTGGCCGGCACCGAGTTGTTCGTCGACCGTTCGATGCTGCCCGACGACGGCGAGGAGGACGAGTTCTACCATGCCGACCTCGTCGGCCTCGAAGTCCGGGACGAGACCGGTGCTGCCATCGGCAAGGTCGTCGCCGTGCACAATTTCGGCGGCGGCGACATTCTCGATGTGACCTTGGGCGGGCGCAAGGGCGTGCTGATCCCGTTCACACAGGCCGCAGTGCCTGATGTGTCGATCGCCGAGGGTTTTGTCCGCGTCGACCCGGCGGCGGCCGGACTTGTCGACGACGAGGACGGCGATGGCCCGCGCGAGGAAGACTTCGACCCGAAGGGCCGGCCGCGCGGACCGAGCGACGCCGGGGGCAACCGGTGACGTTCAAAGCCTCGGTGCTGACGCTCTATCCCGAGATGTTCCCGGGTGCGCTTGGCCTGTCGCTCGCCGGCCGGGCGCTCGAAGCCGGCACGTGGTCGCTGGAAGCGATCCAGATCCGCGACTTCGCCACCGACCGCCACCGCACCGTCGACGACACGCCGGCCGGCGGCGGCGCCGGCATGGTGATGCGCGCCGACGTTTTGGCGAAGGCGATCGACCATGCTTCGCCGGAAGGCGATGCGCGGCCACGGCTGCTGATGAGCCCGCGCGGCAAACCTCTCACCCAAGCCCGGGTGCGTGAGCTGGCCGCTGGACCGGGCGCGGTCATTCTGTGCGGCCGCTTCGAAGGCGTCGACCAGCGGCTGATCGAAGCGCGCGGCCTGGAAGAGGTTTCGGTCGGCGATTTCATCCTCTCGGGCGGCGAGCCGGCGGCCCTCGTGCTGCTCGATGCGGTGGTGCGCCTGTTGCCCGGCGTGATGGGCAACGCGGTGTCGGGCGAGGAAGAGAGTTTTGAAAACGGCCTGCTCGAACATCCCCACTACACACGGCCGCAGGAGTTCGAGGGGCGCGAGATTCCCGAGGTGCTGATTTCCGGCAATCACAAGAAGATCGCTGCATGGCGACGCGCGGAGTCCGAGAAGCTGACCAAGGAGCGGCGGCCGGATTTGCTGTAAATCGGAAAAGCCAACAATGCCTGAGATTGCCCAAAGCTCGGCAAGCCTCAGGTTCTTTGGCGATGATCTGGATCCCGTGGATCTGACCAGATTGCTGGGCGGGAAACCAACCTATGCAATCGGGAAGGGGGATTTTCATACCTATCCCCCAAATCGTCCACCTCGGATAGCGCTAACCGGATTCTGGCGGCTCTCGTCGGAATACGAGGCAGGCGATCAACTCGATCGGCAGATCGCAGATATCCTCGCGACACTTACATCAGATCTTTCGGTCTGGGCCGCTCTCGTGCTGCGGTTCAAGGTAGATATGTTCTGTGGCGTCTGGCTTGGTGAAGAAAGTCGAGGTTTGGGTTTGACACCGCAGACGCTACAGAAGCTGGGCGAGCGCGGCATTAAGCTTGGCCTCGACATCTACCATGATCTGCCCGAAGCAGACTGACCTGATTCAACCCTTGCTGAAGTAGTAGAAAGCGAGGAACAGGCCGACGGCGACGACGAAGCCGCGCACCAGATTCTGCGGCACGCGCTTGGCGATCCAGACGCCGGCATAGCCGCCGAGCGCGCCGCCAGGGATCATGATGATGGCCTGCGGCCAGGCGACGACGCCGCCCGAGACGAAGACGACGATCGCGACCGCGGCGATGACCATGGCCAGCATGTTCTTCAGCGCGTTCAGCCGGTGATAGTCGCCGGCCTGGGTGAGGCCGAGTGTCGCCAGCATCATGACGCCCATGCCGGCGCCGAAGAAGCCGCCATAGACGGCGGTGACGAATTGCGCCAGCGAACCGGCCAGCGACCCCACGGCGGCTTCGTGCCCGGGTTTTGGCGCCGGCTTCAGCCATGGCCCGGCGGCGAACAATGCAGTTGCGCCCAACAGCAGCCACGGCACCAGGACACGAAACGACGGATTGTCGAGCGCCAGCAGGATCAGCGCACCGGCCAGCGCGCCGGCCGCCGAGATCAGGCAGAGCAGCAGCGCACCGCGCCAGAAATGCCTGATGTCGGCCGAGTAGGCGAGCGTCGAGGTGATGTAGCCGGGAAATTGCGTCACAGAGGAGGTGGCATTGGCGACGATCGGCGGCAGGCCAACCAATGTCATGGCGCCGAAGGTGATGAAGGTGCCGCCGCCGGCGACCGCATTGGCGGCGCCGGACAGAAAGCCCGCGAGGAAAAGCAGGATGGCGTCGAAGATGGACATGGAATGCCGCCGCGGAAAACTGTGCTGCGCCCGGCTTAGGAAGCTTGCAGGATGGACGCAACCCGGCACCGGAAGGTTATGATGGTGCCATGGGAGCAAAAAAGACTCGGGGTCAGGCGTGACAAAGCGCTGAAATAGCTGTATGTGCCCGCCCGTACCGGCAAGAAAACTCTGCCGGACCCGTCAACAATGACGGTGTAGTCGCCCCTGCCCAATGTTTTCGAACAAAGGGCATAGCCGAGCGGTCATTGGAACTGCAAGGCGAGTGTCGGACGCTCTGACTGTCGGAAGAACAAGAAGTGGATTTTTGAGATGGATATTCTCCGTCAGCTCGAGGCCGAACAGGCGGCCAAGATCGAAGCCAAGCGCAAGCTTCCCGAATTCCAGCCCGGCGACACCGTGCGCGTCCAGGTCCGCGTGACCGAAGGCACCCGCACCCGCGTCCAGGCCTATGAGGGCGTCGTCATCGCTCGCGCCGGTTCCGGCTTCCAGGAAAATTTCACCGTCCGCAAGATCTCCTACGGCGAAGGCGTCGAGCGCGTGTTCCCGGTCTACTCGCCGATGGTCGAAGGCGTCGAGATCGTCCGCCGCGGCAAGGTGCGTCGCGCCAAGCTCTACTATCTGCGCGATCGTCGCGGCAAGTCGGCCCGTATCTCGGAAAACACCGGCGTGCGCGCCCGCAAGCTGAACGATGAGGAGCGCGATGCGCTGAACGCCGAGAAGGCCCGCATCGAAGCCGAGAAGGTGGCAGCCGCCGAGGCTCTGGCCGTCGAGAAGGCCGCCCAGGACGCGGCCGAGAAGAAGGCCGCCGCCGAGGCAGCCAAGGCCGCGGAAGCAGCCACCGCCGAATAAGGTTTCGACAAGTTTCCAAAAAGGCGGCTTCGGCCGCCTTTTTTCGTTTTGGGGGTTTCGTGTCCTGGCAGAAAATCCACGGTTGACTCGATTTATATCGTGTACTAAACAATCGTGCACAAGATAAATGGAGAAACTTGATGACCGCATTGTATTCCACTCAAGCTCGGGCCGTCGGCGGCCGCGCCGGCCATGTCCAGAGCGGCGATGGCCTGCTCAGCCTCGACCTTGCCATGCCGAAGGAACTGGGCGGCAAGGGTGGTGCCACCAATCCCGAGCAGCTTTTCGCGGCTGGTTATGCGGCGTGCTTCGAAAGCGCCATGCGCTTCATCGCCGGCAAGCAGAAACTGCCGCTGCAGGATGCCTCGGTGACGGCTTATGTCAGCCTGCACCCCAATGGCCAGGGCGGTTTCCTGCTCGGCGTTTCGCTCGCGGCCGAGACGAAAGGTCTTGATCAGGCGGCGTCGGAAGCGCTTGTATCGGCAGCGCACCAGGTTTGCCCCTATTCCAATGCGATCAAGGGCAACATCGAAGTGGCGCTTTCGGCAAAGGCGCTTCCGGCAAAGGCAGCATGACCACCAGAGCGACCCCTTCGCCCCTGGACGTCCCGGCGGATTTCGCCGGGATACCGAAGCTTGAGCAGCATCTCTGCTTCGCGCTCTATTCGGCGAGCGGGCTGATGACACGGCTCTACCGGCCGCTGCTCGAGCCGCTCGGCCTGACCTATCCGCAATATCTGACCATGCTGGCGCTGTGGGAGCATGCACCGCGCACCGTCGGCGAGCTCGGTGATGCCCTGGGGCTCGATTCGGCAACGCTGACGCCGCTGCTCAAGCGCCTCGAAGCGAACGGCCTGGTGACGCGCCGGCGCGATGCCGCCGACGAACGCCGGGTGCTGGTCGAACCGACACAGCGGGGCCAAGCACTGCGGGAGAGCGCCAAGGCGGTGTCGGCCGCGATGCGGTGCCATTCGATGCTCGATGGCGACGAATTGAAATCCCTGCATCACAGCTTGACCCGGCTGATCGACGGTCTGCGTGCGGCGGGCGCCAATGCCGCGGACGGTGATTGACGACGGATCCGCAAGGATCGTCCTGGAATTTCCGGATTGAAGGTACTGGAATCCGCTTTCGCGCGCGCCGACGCAGCGGACCGTCTTGCATGACGCTTGCGGAAAGCTAAAGTCGGCGCCGGATTTTCCTGCAAGCCCGGCTGATGTCCGGGCGCTTTCACTTCCGGGGAGTGTGTCATGACCAAATCGAAACTGCTGCTGGCCGGCCTGCTTGCCCTCATGCTGGCGCCGGTTGCCGCCTTCGCGCAGGCGCTGCCCGATCTCGGCGGCAAGAAGGTGGTGGTGGTGACGGAAAACGCCTATCCGCCGCTGCAGTTCATCGATGCCAAGACGGGAAAACAGATCGGCTGGGAATATGATGCGATGAACGAGATCGCCAAGCGGCTGAACTTCACCGTCGAGTACCAGAACACCTCCTGGGACGCGATGATCCAGGCGGTTTCCGACAACCAGTACAACATCGGCATGACCGGCATCACCATCAAGGACGACCGCAAGCAAAAGGTGGATTTCTCCGACCCCTATATGCGTTCAGAACAGTTCATGCTGGTGCGTGGTGACGAAAGCCGCTTCACCGACGCCAAGACGTTCGGCGCCTTCAAGGATGGGCTGATCGGTGCGCAGGCCGGCACGACGCCGTTCTACACCGCCGTCTACAGTGTGCTCGACGGCAACGAGCAGAACCCGCGCATCAAACTGTTCGAGACCTTCGGCGCAACGGTGCAGGCACTGAAGTCCGGCGACGTCGATGTCGTCCTGACCGACGGCACCGCGGGCAAGGGCTATGTCGACGCTTCCGACGGCAAGCTGAAGCTGATCGGCGGGCCGCTCGGCACCGAGGATTTCGGGTTTATCTTCCCAAAGGGTTCCGATCTGGTGAAGCCGGTCAACGCGGCAATCGCGGCGCTCAAGGCGGATGGGACCTTCGACACGCTCAACAAGAAGTGGTTCCTTGATTACAAGATGGGGCAGTAGTTCGTCTTGGCGCGGGTGTGGGGTGATGCTAGCGCGCTGAAACCTGCACGACCGTCGAGGGGTGCCTTGGTGCAACCCTTCTGATGCAGGCCCCTTCCACCTCCAAATCCGACTTCCCCTGGTGGCTTGTCGTGGCCGTGGCCATCGCGATCGCGGTGGCCGTCTTCGTCGCCACCAGTAATCTCTACGCCCAGGTTTTTGCCACCGTCGCCAAGGGCATCGGCATCACCGTCTTCGTCACCGTGGTCGCCTTCGTGCTGGCGTCCGCCATCGGACTGGGCATTTCGCTGATGGGGCTGTCGGGCTCGCGCTTGCTGCGCCAGATCGCCCGCTTCTATGTCGAGATCATTCGTGGCGTGCCGATCCTGGTGCTGTTGTTCTGGATTGCCTTCGTTGGCGCGCCGGCCTTCGTCGCGGGCTGGAATGCGTTGACCGCGCCGCTGCAGAATGCCGGCCTCGTGGACGAATTGCTGGTGCGCGACGTGTCGCTGTTGTGGCGCGCCATCATGGCGCTGACCATCGGCTATTCGGCTTTCATCTCGGAGGTTTTTCGCGCTGGCATCCAGGCGGTCGAGAAAGGCCAGATCGAGGCGGCGAAGGCGCTGGGCCTGACGCGGGCGCAACGCTTCCGGCTGATTGTGTTCCCACAGGCGATCCGCACCATCCTGCCGCCGCTCGGCAATGATTTCGTCGCCCTGGTCAAGGATTCCTCGCTGGTCTCGGTGCTCGGCGTCGCCGACATCACCCAGATGGGCAAGGTCTACGCCGCCGGCTCGTTCCGCTTCTTCGAGACCTATTCGATCGTCGCCTATGTCTATCTCATCCTGACCGTCGGTCTGTCTCTGGCCCTGCGGGCGCTGGAACGGCGGTTGCGCCGCCAGCACGAGGAATAGGCTTTGGGCCAAGACAGCGGTATCTTGCGTTGGTGCATGCCGTTGTCCCAAAACCGCTGCGCACTTTTGGGCGACATGCATAGCTGGGAGAGGCACGACCTATGATCGTCGACAAAGCCAATGCGGCGCTGGATTCCGTCTATACGGCCGATACGCCGGAAGCACTCGCCGAGGCCTATGCCGCATGGGCCGCGACCTACGACAGCGAGACCGCGTCGCTCGGTTATTTGCTGCCTTTCCTGATCAGCGCCTGGGTGGCGCGCCACGTGCCGGCTGGCGATGGACCCTTGCTTGATGCCGGCTGCGGCACCGGCCTGTCGGGCCCTTCGCTGAAGGCGCTCGGTTACGACGATATCGCCGGTCTCGACCTCTCCGACGACATGCTGAAGATCGCCGGCAGCCGCAACGCCTACAGCGAGCTGAAACAGGCGATGCTGGGCGGGCCGCTGCCTTGGCCGGATGGCCATTTCCGCGCCTTCGTCTCGACCGGCGTGTTCACCATCAGCCATGCGCCGGCATCGGGCCTGCACGAGCTGGTGCGCATCACCCGGAAGGGCGGCCACGCCATCTTCACTGTGCGCGACCAGGTTTTTGCGAGCGGCGGGTTCCAGGCTGTTTTCGACGAACTGGAGCAGGCGAAACAATGGCGACCGGTCGAGCAAAGCTCGTGGTTCCGGTGCTACGCGATCGCGGAGCCCGACGCGCTGGTGAAGACTTTTGTGTTTGAAGTGCTTTGAGGGACGCATCTTTCCTTCTCCCACAAGGGGAGAAGGAAAGAGCCGCGCCGCACGCCGCAATTGCCGAAAACCCAAAACATTGATATGAGCCACGCCATGGAAGAGCTTTTTGGCGATCCGGCTTACAAGGGGTTCGTGCTGCAGGACAGAAAACGCCTGCCGTCGCGTTTCTCCGCGCGCGTGTCCGGCGCACTGACCAGCCGACTTACCTAGGCCGACCTGTCCAGGTCGTTTCGCCGGGCCGGAGGTCTGGCATCTCTTTCCCATTCTCTTATCGACGGATTTACGCACATGAGCGCACCGCGCACCCTCTACGACAAGATTTTCGAAGACCACGTCGTCGACCGCCAGGACGACGGCACCTGCCTGCTCTACATCGACCGCCACCTTGTCCATGAAGTGACCAGCCCGCAGGCCTTCGAAGGCCTGCGCCTGAGCGGCCGCAAGGTTCGGCATCCGGAAAAGACGCTGGCCGTGGTCGATCACAATGTCTCGACCTCGCCCGAGCGCAAGTTTGGCATAAAGAACGAGGAAAGCCGCATCCAGGTCGAGGCGCTGGCCAAGAACGCCAAGGATTTCGGCGTCGAATATTATTCCGAGAACGATATCCGCCAGGGCATCGTCCACATCATCGGTCCGGAGCAGGGCTTTACTCTGCCCGGCATGACCATCGTCTGCGGTGACAGCCACACCTCGACGCACGGTGCTTTCGGCGCGCTGGCGCACGGCATCGGCACGTCGGAGGTCGAGCATGTGCTGGCGACGCAGACGCTGATCCAGCGCAAGGCCAAGAACATGCTGGTGCGTGTCGACGGCCAGTTGCCCGATGGCGTTACCGCCAAGGACATCATCCTCGCCATCATCGGCGAGATCGGCACCGCCGGCGGCACCGGCTATGTCATCGAATATGCCGGCGAGGCGATCCGTGCGCTGTCGATGGAAGGCCGCATGACGATCTGCAACATGTCGATCGAGGGCGGCGCACGCGCCGGCCTGATCGCCGCCGACGAGACGACTTTCGCTTATGTCAAGGACAAGCCGCGCGCCCCGAAGGGCGCGGCCTGGGATGCGGCACTCGAATACTGGAAGACGCTGCAGTCCGACGAGGGCGCGCATTTCGACAAGGTGATCGTGCTCGACGCGGCCAAGCTGCCGCCGATCGTCTCCTGGGGCTCCTCGCCCGAGGACGTCGTGTCGGTGCAAGGCATCGTGCCGAACCCGGACGACATCTCGGATGAAAACAAGCGCACCTCCAAGCAGCGCGCGCTCGACTATATGGGGCTGACGCCGGGCACCAAGATCACCGATATATCGCTCGATCGCGTCTTCATCGGCTCCTGCACCAACGGCCGCATCGAGGACCTGCGCGCCGTCGCCAAGGTGGTCGAAGGCAAGACAGTCAGCCCACATGTCGATGCGATGATCGTGCCGGGCTCCGGCCTGGTCAAGGAACAGGCGGAAGCCGAAGGCCTCGACAAGATCTTCGTCGCCGCCGGTTTCGACTGGCGCGAGCCGGGCTGCTCGATGTGCCTTGCCATGAACGACGACCGGCTGAAGCCGCATGAACGCTGCGCCTCGACCTCGAACCGCAATTTCGAGGGCCGGCAAGGCTTCAAGGGCCGCACCCATCTGGTGTCGCCGGCGATGGCGGCGGCGGCGGCGATCGCCGGCCACTTCGTCGACATCCGCGAGTGGAAGTAGAGCAATTCCAGGAAAAGTGTGAACCGGTTTTCCGTCCGGAATTGCCTCAAACAAAAAGATTGAGCCGCAGCTTCCAGCTGCGGATGCATGCCAGGCCCCGGAGCTTTGCGGCTTCCGGGGTCTTTTTTCATCCGCCCGGCCGCACATTCGATTTTGCTTAACCGCTTGTTTGGGCTTGCGCCCTAAGGTCTTCCCTCACGTAAGCGAGGGGAAGTCACAGTCCTTTGGACACTGGCCTGTTGATAGCGCTGCTCAATCCGACGATCGCGCTGGCACTCGGCGCGGCCTTCCTCCTGCTGTGGTCCTATCAACGCCACCGCCCATATCTCGCCGTGCTGGCGATCAGCTACAGTCTGTCGGCGGCCGGCTTCCTGCTGCAGTATTTCACCTTGCCCATCGGCATGCCGCTGACCAAGGTGGCGTCGAACATCTGCTTCACCGTTGCCGGCTGCTGCCTGTCCAGCGCCATCATCCACCGCTATGGCCGCAAGGTGCCCTATGTGGGGATCGGCGTGCTGGCCGGCGGTGGTCTGGCGTCGTTGTGCTGGTTCCTGTTCGTCGTGCCGGATCTCACCTGGCGCATCCTGGCGATGAATTTCGCCTTTGGCGGGATCAGTCTTCTGGTCGCCGCCGAACTGCGGCCCGTGCGCCGCAATGGCCCGACCGAAAACATCCTGTTCGTGCTGTCGCTGCTGTCGGGCCTGAACTTCTTCGTGCGCACCCTTGTCGTCGTCATCGCGCACGGACCCTTCACCAGCTATGACGGATTCTACGGCTCATCCTACTGGACGACGGCGCTACTGTCGCATGCACTGCTGTCGCTGCTGATTGCGCTCTGCCTGTTCTCCGCCGCAGCACTCGACGTGTTGAAAGCGCTGAAGACCGAGACCTACACCGACCCGCTTTCGGGCCTTCTCAATCGCCGTGGTTTCGAGGAGCGAGGCATGCAGCTGCTGCGGCACTGCGCCACCGCGCGCTTCCCGGTCGCGCTGGTGCTGGCCGACCTCGATCATTTCAAGGCGCTCAACGACGTGCACGGGCATGCCGCGGGCGATCGCGTGATCGCCGACTTCGCCAGCAAGCTTCGCTTGGCCGCCGGCGCGCGCGGCGTTGCCGGGCGTATTGGCGGCGAGGAGTTTGCCGTGCTGCTGCCGTTGAGCGACCTCGCCGCCGCGCGGCTGTTCGCCGAGGCGGTGCGCACGGTCTATTCGGCCGGCCATGTCGACGGGCTTCCTGCCGGCACAAAGGTGACGGCCAGCTTCGGCGTGGCGGCTCGCAGCGGCGACGAGGCCCTGGAGCCGCTGATGCGTCGTGCCGACGACGCGCTCTACAAGGCCAAGAAGAATGGCCGCGACAGCGTCCGCCTGTCCTACGAGCGGCCGGAAACGGTGTTCGTGCCGGAGCCGCTCAAGGCAGGCTGATCCTGCCCGGCCGGGCCAGCGTTAACGTCTTCTTCGCCCGTCGATGCTTAGCTGTCGGGGCGGGTGCGGGAAGAACATGAGCGGCGCCAATTTCATCCTGTTGATCAATCTGTCGGTTGCCGGCCTGCTGGCGGCATCCTTCCTGGCGGTCGCGTTGCATGAGACCGGCCGCGCCGCGCCGCGCTGGCTGGCGTTCGGCTATCTCCTGGGCATGGTCTATTTCGCCATCGAATTCAGCATCCCCGCCTTCGACAATGCGCGGCCGGTGGTCGTCGCTGCCTTCGCCGTCTTCCTTGGCGCCACCATCGCCTTCAACGGCGGGCTTGCGCACAAATACGGTGTGGCGCCGCCATGGGCGCCAATGCTGTTCTTCCTGCTCGCCACCGCCGTCGCGGTGTATGTCGTGCAGGACCTGCCGCGCCAGTCGCTGCCCCGCATGATGGCCTATCAGCTTCCCTATGCGGTCATGCAGTTCATCGGCCTCGCCATCGTCTGGTCGTCGAAGCAAAGGCCCGCCCGCCTCGACCGCATATTGATGGCAGTGCTGGCGGCCAGCGGGCTGCAGTTTGCGTCAAAGCCGTTCATCGCGCATGCGCTCGGCGGCTGGGGCGCCAACCCGCAGGCCTATGTGCAAAGCAGCTACGCGCTGGTGTCGCAGTCGCTCGGCACCGTCTTCGGCCTGGCGCTGGCGCTGCTGATGCTGGCCATCCTGGTTCGCGACGTGCTTGCCGAGGTGACGTCGAGGTCGGAGACGGACACGCTGTCGCGCCTGCTCAACCGCGGCGGCTTCACCCGCCAGGCGGAGCTGGCGGTGCTTGGCGCGATGCGGCAAGGCGTGCCGGTCGCGCTGGTCATCGCCGACCTCGATCACTTCAAGAGCGTCAACGACAGTTTCGGCCATGCGTCGGGCGACCGGGTGATCGAGACCTTCGCCGGCTTCCTGCGCGAGGCCGCCGCCGGTCACCATGTCGCCGGCCGTATCGGCGGCGAGGAGTTCGCCATCATCCTGCCGGGAACCAACCTTGCCGCCGCCCGGCTGTTCGCCGAGGGCACACGCAGCGCTTTCGGTGCGCTGCCCATCGACGGGCTACCGGCGGACAATCGCTGCACGGCGAGCTTCGGCGTCGCCGAACTTCATCCGAGCGAAGATTTTGCCGAGCTGATGCGGCGCGCCGACCAGGCACTCTATCAGGCGAAGAATGCCGGGCGCGACTGCGTGCGGGTGTCGGCCGGCCCAACCGGCGAACGAGTGGCTACGGCCAGCGCTGGTTAGATCCGGATCAGCGGCAGGGGCTGAGTTCGGGCATCTCGCCGTCGGAAAGCCCGTACATATAGCTGCGACCCTTCACGAACACTGGCGGCCGGTAGCAATCGAAGCCGGTGATTTCGTCGGCTTCATTCTCGTAGATCACCTTGGGCTGACCGGCGCTGGTGTAGTCGGACAGCTGCTTGGCCAATTTGCCTTCGCCGACCAGGATGCGCTTGTAGCCGGCGGCGCTGTCGATGACGAGATTGCCGAGCGAATCGGCGTAGACGCGATCCTGATGACGTGCGCCGGCGAGGGCTGGCGCTGCCAGGCCAACGACGGAAGCCGCCACCATAAGCGCCGCAAGACGCATTCTTCCCGAGTTCGAACGCATGGCGTCCTCCTTGTTTAGAGGAAAGCCTCCTCGAATCAGAAATTAACCGTTTCTTAACCTTTGTTAAGAGGCTGGCGCGTTTCGCGGCGAGGTCTCGGTAAACATGGTTAATATCCGACTGGGTGGAAAACCCGGCGGCCATCTTTCGGCCATGCTTGGCCGCACCATTGCGGCCGGCGTTCAGTTCGGCGTCGACCTTGATCTTAGCGATGCATCGCGGCCAGTTTTGCCGCGCGGGAGGGACAGCACATGGCGTTGCGCCGGACGTTTCAGGTGACGCTTGCCCTTTCGCCGCTCTTTGTCGCCATGGCCTGCGTGCCCCAGAATAATTCTCAGAAAGCCGCCGTCACGGACGTGTCCGCGCCGCAGCCGCGCACCGCGACCTACACTTGCGCCGATGGCGGCAGGATGACCATCGAGAATCTCGGTACCTCGGTGCGCGTTCTCGGTGCCGACGGAGTCAGCGAAGATCTGCCGGCCTCGCCCGCCAATCAGCACAGCCGCTTCGGCCAGGAGCATGACGCGATTGTGATCGATGGCCGCGAGGCGCTGGTCATGAAGGCGGGCTCCACGCCGGTGACCTGCACCCGCTAGCCGAAACGGCGGATGCCCATGCGCATGCTGCACTGCAGCGATACCGAGCCGGCTGCAGTCTCCAGCCCCTAATCGATTGAAGCCCAAGCCTGCCTTTAAGTCAGACTAAATTACGTTTTCGAAACGGTTTTCTGGCTTTGACGCGGTGCAAAAAGAGCATTAGAAACCGGCTGTCCGAAGTCGCAACCGAAAGCGGCAATGCCGCATTTCCACCTGAGGCTCCAGGGACGCCGAACTGGGGGAGCCATGAGCAAATCACCAGCCACCCGCGAATTTGTCAGACGTGAACGGCCACTTTCGCCGCACCTGACCGTGTACCGGCCGCCGATCACCATGACGATGTCGATCATCCATCGCATCACCGGTGGTGCGCTTTATTTCGGCACGCTGCTGGTCGCGCTGTGGCTGATGGCGGCGGCGAGCTCGCAGGCGACGTTCGACTGGGTCAACTGGGCCTTCGGCAACTGGCTCGGCCGGCTCATCCTGTTCGGCTACACCTGGGCGCTGATGCACCACATGCTGGGTGGCGTGCGTCATCTGGTATGGGACACCGGTGCCGGCCTGGAGAAGCACACGGCCTCGAAGATCGCCTGGGCGACGCTGGCCGGCTCGATCCTGTTGACACTGCTGATCTGGATCGCCGGCTACATGGCGCGGGGAGCCTGATCATGAGCACTGGAAAGACCGATATGCGCACGCCGCTGGCGAAAGTCCGCGGCCTCGGTTCGGCCCGCGAGGGCACCGGGCATTTCTGGCGCCAGCGCCTCACCGCGATCGCCAACATCCCGCTGACGCTGTTCTTCGTTGGCTTCCTCATCGCGCTCAACGGCGCCGGCTATGCCGACGTGCGGGCAGCGCTTGCCAATCCGTTCGTGGCGCTGGTGCTGGCCCTGGTGCTCATCTCCGGGCTCATCCATATGCGGCTCGGCATGCAGGTGATCATCGAGGATTACGTGCATGGCGAAGGCATGAAGCTGGCGCTGATCGCGCTCAATACGTTTTTCACCATAGCGGTCGGCGTCGCCTCGATCTTCGCCCTGCTCAAGCTCGCATTCGGAGGCTGAGTTGGCCAAGGACGCAAAAACCGCCAACACCGGTTCCGCCTACACCTATGTCGACCACAAATTCGACGTCGTCGTCGTCGGCGCCGGGGGCGCCGGCCTGCGCGCCACGCTCGGCATGGCCGAACAGGGACTGCGCACCGCTTGTATCTCCAAAGTGTTCCCGACCCGCTCGCACACGGTGGCGGCGCAGGGCGGCATTGCCGCTTCGCTGTCCAACATGGGTCCCGATTCCTGGCAGTGGCACATGTACGACACCGTCAAGGGGTCGGACTGGCTGGGCGATGTCGACGCCATGGAATATCTGGTGCGCGAAGCACCGGCGGCGGTCTACGAGCTCGAACACTACGGCGTGCCGTTCTCGCGCACCGAAGAGGGCAAGATCTACCAGCGACCGTTCGGCGGCCACATGATGAATTACGGCGACGGCCCGCCGGTGCAGCGCACCTGCGCGGCCGCCGACCGCACCGGCCACGCCATCCTGCACACGCTCTACGGCCAGTCGCTCAAGAACAACGCGCAGTTCTTCATCGAGTATTTCGCGCTCGACCTGATCATGGAGCCGGATGGCACCTGCACCGGCGTCGTCGCCTGGAACCTCGACGACGGCACCATCCACCGTTTTTCCGCCAAGATGGTGGTGCTGGCGACCGGCGGCTACGGCCGCGCCTATTTTTCGGCGACCTCGGCGCACACCTGCACCGGCGACGGCGGCGGCATGGCGGCGCGCGCCGGCTTTCCGCTGCAGGACATGGAGTTCGTGCAGTTCCACCCGACCGGCATCTATGGCGCCGGCTGCCTGATCACCGAAGGCGCGCGCGGCGAGGGCGGCTATCTTGTCAATTCCGAGGGCGAGCGCTTCATGGAGCGCTACGCGCCGTCGGCCAAGGATCTTGCCTCGCGCGACGTCGTCTCGCGCTGCATGACGCTGGAAATCCGCGAAGGGCGCGGCGTCGGCAAGAAGAAAGACCACATCTTCCTGCACCTCGACCATCTCGATCCGGCGGTGCTGCATGAGCGGCTGCCAGGCATTTCGGAATCGGCGAAGATCTTTGCCGGCGTCGACCTGACCAAGGAGCCGATCCCGGTGCTGCCGACGGTGCACTACAATATGGGCGGCGTGCCGACCAATTACTGGGGCGAGGTGCTCAACCCCACGCCGAGGAGCCCGGACAAGGTGTCGCCCGGACTGATGGCGGTCGGCGAAGCCGGCTGCGCCTCGGTGCACGGCGCCAACCGGCTGGGTTCGAACTCGCTGATCGATCTGGTCGTGTTCGGCCGCGCGGCGGCGATCCGGGCCGGCCAGGTCATCGACCGCAAGTCGGCGATCCCCGCACCCAATGAAGCCTCTGTCGAAAAGATCATGGACCGCTTCGACCGTCTGCGCCACGCCAACGGCTCGACGCCGACGGCGGTGCTGCGCGAGAAGATGCAGAAGGCGATGCAGGAAGACGCGGCGGTGTTCCGCACGCAGGAATCGCTGGAAAACGGCTGCAAGCGCATTTCGCAGATCTGGGGCGAGCTCAAGGACGTCAAAGTGTTCGACCGCTCGATGATCTGGAATTCGGATCTGGTCGAGACGCTGGAGCTGGAAAACCTGATGGCCAATGCCATCACCACGGTCTATGGCGCCGAGGCGCGCAAGGAGAGCCGTGGCGCGCATGCGCGAGAAGATTTTTCAGCGCGCGACGACAAGGTCTGGCGCAAGCACACGCTGGCGCGGCTCAGCGAAGACGGCAAGGTGACGCTCTCCTACCGGCCGGTGCACACCGAGCCACTTTTGGCGGAAAAGGACGGCGGCATCAACCTCGCCAAGATCGCACCCAAGGCACGGGTGTACTGACGATGGCGATGGCGGCCTCGGGATATTCCGGTACGCCCCTTCCGGCCAAGCTCGGCCTGAAGGACGGCATGACCGCCGCCTTTATCGCACTGCCATCGGAACTCGACGAATTGGCCGGCGCCGCGGCCTTTGCCGATGTCGACCGGCTGGCCGATTGGTCCAGTATTTCGGGAACGACCCTGAAATACGACGCCGTCCATGCCTTCACCCGACAGCGCGCCGAGATCGAGGATCGCCTCGGCGATGTCGAGGCGGCGATCAAGCGCGACGGCATGGTCTGGGTGTCCTGGCCGAAGAAGGCATCGAAAGTGCCGACCGACGTCACCGAGGGCGTCGTTCGCGCCGAGGCGCTGAAGCTCGACCTGGTCGATGTGAAAGTCGCCGCCGTGAATGAAATCTGGTCCGGGCTGAAGCTCGTCATCCGAAAGGACCGCAGGTAATGGTCGAACTGACGCTCCCCAAGAACTCGCAGATCAAGCAGGGCAAGACCTGGCCGAAGCCAGAAGGCGCCACCAATTTGCGCGAATACCGCATCTATCGCTGGTCGCCGGACGATGACGAGAACCCGCGCATCGACACCTATTTCGTCGACATGGACGATTGCGGGCCGATGGTGCTCGACGCGCTGCTCTGGATCAAGAACAAGATCGACCCGACGCTGACCTTGCGCCGCTCCTGCCGGGAGGGCATCTGCGGCTCCTGCGCCATGAACATCGATGGTTCCAACACGCTCGCCTGCACCAAGGGCTGCGACGACATTTCCGGCGCCGTCAAAGTCTACCCGCTGCCGCATATGCAGGTGGTCAAGGATCTGGTGCCCGACCTCACCAATTTCTATGCTCAGCACGCCTCGATCCAACCGTGGCTGAAGACGGTGTCGCCGGAGCCGGCCAAGGAATGGCTGCAGAGCCATGAGGACCGTGAAAAGCTGGATGGCCTCTACGAGTGCATCCTGTGCGCCTGCTGCTCGACCTCGTGCCCGAGCTACTGGTGGAACGGCGACCGTTATCTCGGCCCGGCAACGCTGTTGCAGGCCTATCGCTGGCTGATCGATTCGCGCGACGAGGCCAAGGGCGAGCGGCTCGACAATCTCGAAGACCCGTTCCGGCTCTATCGCTGCCACACCATCATGAACTGCGCGCAGACCTGCCCCAAGGGCCTCAATCCGGCCAAGGCGATCGCCGAGATCAAGAAGATGATGGTGGAGCGGCGGGTTTAGGCATCTGGATGGAGCCGCTGCCTGCTGATTTTTCGCCGGACGCCGTCGCGGCGATCCGTGCTCGTCTCGACCTGGTGCGAACACAACGGGTAAGAATCCTGTTCGCCATTGAAAGCGGCAGTCGCGCCTGGGGGTTCCCGTCTCCCGACAGCGACTATGACTGCCGCTTCGTCTATGTCAGGCCTGTGTCCGACCATCTCGTGCTGGAGCAGGCACGCGACGTGATCGAGTTTCCCATCGAAAGCGAAATCGATGCCGGCGGCTGGGATCTGCGCAAGGCCTTGCTGCTGGCGCTCGGCGGCAACGCGGTCATCGTCGAATGGGCAAAGTCGCAAATCGTCTACGAAGAGGTCGCGGGATTTCGCCGGCGCCTTCTCGACCTGCTGGCCGAAATCGTCGATCCGGCAAAGGTGTCGCGCCACTATCTCGGCCTCGCGCGTTCGCATGTCACGAAGATCGGCAGCTTTTCCGGCGAGGTGAAGTTGAAGAAGCTGTTTTATCTCATTCGCCCGCTGGTGGCTCTGGACTGGATGGAGCATCGCGGCTTTGCCAGCCTGCCTCCGATGAACCTTGGCGAGTGCCTCGACCAGACCGAAGTGCCCGTGCTGGCAAGCGACGAAATCCGCAGCCTGATCGACCGGAAAAGCCAGACGCGAGAGATGGAGTCCGGTCTCATCCCGACCGCATCGCGCGCTATCTTGAAGCACGCTACGGTCATCACGAAATGAACCTTGCCGGCTTGGTCCGTGATGAGGCCCGGCAGGCGCGGAACCGTGCTCTTGCAACCGAGTTTTACCGCCGGGAGGCTGAACTTCAATGAGCGACGACCTTCCCATTCTCTCCCCGATCGAAGCGCGCGTGCTCGGTTGCCTGATCGAGAAGAAGGAGCTGACGCCGGATGTCTATCCGCTGACGCTCAACGGCGCGCATGCCGCCGCCAACCAGAAGACGGCGCGCGAACCGGTGATGGCGGCCGAGCTTGTCGAGGTCAGGCGGGCGCTGAGCCAGCTGGAGCAGAAGGGCTTGGTCCGGCAGGTCTTCGCTTCGCGCGTCGAGCGCTACGAGCATCTGGTGGCGCAGCGTTTCTCGCTGACCTCGGCGCAGATCGCGCTGATCGGCCTGATGCTCCTGCGCGGCGCGCAGACGGCGCATGAATTGCTGGCGCGCGCCGAGCGCATGGCGCGGTTTTCGTCGATCGATGCGCTGCGCACCGACCTCGACCTGCTGATCGGCCGCAGGCCGCCGCTGGTCATGCTGATCGAGCGTGGACCCGGCCAGCGCGAGGAGCGCTTCATGCATCTGCTGAGCGGGACACCGCAGATCGCGTCCATCGCCCTGCATCAGGCCCCGTCGTCGGCCTCTGCCGCCTCCGGCCTCGAAGAGCGAGTCAGCGCCCTTGAGGAAGAGGTTGCGAGACTGCGCGCCCGCATCGAGGCGCTGACCGGCGAAGGGGGCTGATAATTATTTGAGACGCTGGCGAAGGATCGGGACGCTCGTTCTCCGCCATTCACAATCTCTGCCTTTCGCCGCTGAGGATTGCCACAAATCGAAACGCCGGCCCTGAGGCCGGCGTTTCCTGGTACGAGGTCGTTTCGTTCAACCAAGCCTAGCGTCGAGCGACACATTTATGGCGCCGAGCGCCTTCGAGACCGGGCATCCGGCCTTGGCCTTTTCGGCCAGCTCCTTGAATTTCGCCGCATCGATGCCCGGCACCTTGCCGACCACCGTGAGGGCGCTGCCGGTGATCCCCGTACCTGGGACCAGCGTCACCACCGCCTTGGCGTCGAGTTCGGTGGCGGGCGTGCC
Organism: Mesorhizobium newzealandense; assembly: GCF_042682145.1. Classification (NCBI taxonomy): domain Bacteria; kingdom Pseudomonadati; phylum Pseudomonadota; class Alphaproteobacteria; order Hyphomicrobiales; family Phyllobacteriaceae; genus Mesorhizobium; species Mesorhizobium newzealandense. The sequence goes on from NZ_JBHUGZ010000002.1 coordinate 322,060, forward strand.
GTTCTCGGCCAGGAAATGCGAGAACTGCATGGCAAAGCAGCCGGCGTGTGCCGCGGCGATCAGCTCTTCCGGATTGGTGCCGGATTTGCCGCTCTCATCCTCGAAGCGCGCCTTGAACGAATAGGGCGTGCCCTTCAGGGTCCCGCTTTGGCTGTCGAGCGTGCCTTTGCCCTCTTTCAGATTGCCTTTCCAGACGGCGTTTGCGGTGCGGTCCATGAAATCCTCCTTGGTTGTCGTGGCTGGTTGTCGTGGCTGGTTGCCAAGGCTTGGTCGGGCTGGGCCCGGCGTCCGGTCAACTATAGCGCGCGCGGACGCGAAGGCCACTGCGCTCTTTGGCCCATTGTACGGTGTCGACAGCGATGGCTTCGATTTTTGAAAAAAATGCGCGTGCAAAAATGTCGACTTCGATCCGTCTCGCCCGTCCTGCGGGCGGCCACGCAAGTGATGGCCGGATGGAGGATCATATGGATACGTTGTTTTGCGCGCACTGGAAGAAAGACGCACGCAGATCCGGCGGGCATGAGGGCGACTGGATGCACCAGCCAGCGCCCGCGTTCGGCCGGTTTCTGGCGGCGGTTGCCATCATCGGGGTTGCGGTGTGCATTCTCGACCATGCGGCGGCAGGCAAGAGCCGGGCCGACGCGCTCGTCGCCTCGTCACAGCATGGGAGCTGGAAATGAAATATGTTTGCCTGGTCTATGGTGAGGAAAAGGATCTCCACGCGCTGACCCCGGCAGGGTCGGCCAAGCTCGACGCCGATTCGCTGGCCTATGACCGATCGCTGGAGGAAAAGGGCCTGCTGATCGTCGCCCAGGCGCTGCAGTCGGTGACGTCGGCCAAGACCGTGCGCCGGCGCAAGGGCAAGCGGCTGGTCACCGACGGTCCCTTCGCCGAAACCAAGGAGCAATTGCTTGGTTTCGTCATGATCGAGGCGGGAAATCTCGAAGAGGCGCTGGACATTGCCGCCGGTATTCCGCTGGCCGAACTCGGCACCATCGAGGTCCGGGCGATCTACGACATACCGGGGTCATAGAGTCCCGCCACGCACTGCAGCAACCTGGAACCCAGGGCATTCGGTTGAGCGAACGTCCTGGTTCATTTCGTGCGCAACTTTTGCGTGTTGAAGCAAGGCAAGAGTTCTCTTATCGTCGCCGGGATCTTGGGGGATGTCGGCATGCCGTTCTTGATTGCTATCCTTGGCGCGTTGGGTGCGGCGGCGTTCTGGTGGTACCGGATGAAGGCGATGAACGAGGCCGCGCGCGACGTTGCCGATGTCATCGGCCGAGTCCAGGGCTCCGTGCGCCGCAAGAAGCTGCGCAAGCAGGCGGCCCTGTCGCCGCTGACGGCGATCGACGATCCGGTCGTGGCGGCGGCGACGCTGATCACCGCCATCGTGTCCGAGGATGGGCCCGTGCTGCCGCAGCGCGAGGCTGTCATTCGCGCGGTGATTTCGGAGATTGCCGACAAGAAGAAGACCGACGAGGCGGTGATCTACGCCAAATGGGCCGCGTCACAGATCGACGACACGACTGTTGTCATCGACAAGCTGGCGCCGTTCCTGCGTGATCGGCTCGATGTGGCCGAGCGAAACGATCTGCTGCAGATGGTCAATCGCGCCGCCCAAGGCGGCGAGAAACGCCTTGAGATATCCGACCAGAGGATATTGCGGCTGCGGCAGAAGCTGGGCTTCGAAGTGAACTAGCGACAAGGTTTAGATCGCCTCGCCTTTCAAGAGGCGCGGCGTGCTGGCGGAAAGCCCGGACGCCTGGCGAATAAAAAACTCCTTCAGCCGCGGCATGCGTTCGACGAGGCCGAGCCCGATGTCACGGACGGTGCGCAGCGGGCCGATATCGTTGGAAAACAGCCGGTTCAGGACGTCCGTGGTGACGCCCATCTGCACGGTGTCGAAGCGCCGCCACTGCTGGTAGCGTTCGAGCACGTCGAGCGCGCCGATGTCCTGGCCAAGGCGATCTGCCTCGACGATCACTTCGGCCAAAGCGGCGACATCCTTGAAGCCGAGATTGAGGCCTTGGCCGGCGATCGGGTGGATGCCGTGGGCGGCATCGCCGGCGAGCGCGATACGCGGCGCGACGAAGGCGCGCGCAATGGTCAGGCCGAGAGGCCAGGCGCGTGGCTTGTCGGCGACGCGGATTTCGCCGAGTTTAAGGCTGAAGCGCTGTTCGAGTTCGTGCTCGAAGACGAGATCGTCACCGGTAACCAGCTTCTCGGCATCGGGCGTGCGCTCGACCCAGACGATCGACGAGCGGTTGGTGCCGTCCTCGCCGGGTTTCAGCGGCAGCGTGGCGAACGGGCCGGCGGGCAGGAAATGCTCCTCGGCGCGGCCATTGTGCGGGCGTTCATGCGCCACGGTGCAGACGATGCCGGACTGGCCATATTCCCACTTCACCGTCTTGATGCCGGCCATGTCGCGCAGCTTCGAGTTGACGCCGTCGGCGGCGACCAGCAGCCGGGTCTTCAGCGTCGCGCCGTCAGCAAGATGCACGGTGATGCCGGCGCCGTTGGTTTCGAAACCTTGCACGGCGACGCCTTCGATGATGTCGATGCCGAGCATTTCGGCGCTGGCCCGCAAGGCGCCGTTCAGCGCCCGGTTGGCGACCATATGCGCAAAGGGCTCGCCCGGCGCGACCTCGCCGTCGAAGGTCAGGAAGACCGGACGCACCGGATCGGAGGTGCGCGAATCGGTGATGATCATCTCGGTGATCGCCTGTGCCTGCGGCGCGATCTCGGCCCACACGCCAAGCTGGTCGAGCATTCGGCAGGCGGCGGCTGCAATGGCCGACGCGCGGCCATCCCTTTGCCAGGCGCCAGCAGGCGCGGCATCGACGAGAGCGATGGCGAGGCCGGGGCGCGCCTGCTTCAGCGAGACGGCCGCGGCAAGGCCGACATAGCCGGCGCCGGCGACCAGAACATCGAGCCCGGACTTGGTTTTCGCGTCCGCCTTGCGTTCCATCTTCTTCGCTCCTTGCGCGCCGACCGGGTCTCGCGCCCTTGACTGCCTGTCCGTCCTGTCGGAAACCGCCATAACACTTCTGCTGCGAGGGCGCGAAATATGACGGCAGCCATGGACGAGCTTCTCGGCATTCTCGACCTCGAGAAGCTGGAACACAATCTGTATCGTGGTCGCAGCCCGTTGCTCGACTGGCAGCGCGTCTTCGGCGGCCAGACCATCGCCCAGGCGCTGGTGGCGGCACAGCGAACCGTCGATCCCGATCGCCACGTGCATTCGCTGCACGGCTATTTCATGCGGCCCGGCGACACCAAGGTGCCGATCGTCTACGAGGTCGACCGCATCCGCGACGGCGGCTCGTTCACCACGCGCCGCGTGGTGGCGATCCAGCACGGCCAGGCGATCTTTTCGCTGGAGGCCTCGTTCCAGCAGGACGAGGTCGGTCTCGAACATCAAGTGCCGATGCCGCAGGACGTACCGGCGCCAGACACATTGCTGTCGCAGCGCGAATTGCTGGGCAAGTTCGGCGAGGCGGTGCCCGAAGGCATCAAGCGCTACTGGGAGCGCGACCGACCGATCGAGATGAAGCCGGTGATGCTGAAGCATTACACCAGCCGCGAAAAGCTGGAGCCGAAGCAGAACATCTGGATCCGCACGACCGGTCCGGTGCCGGCGGATCGCGCCACCCAGGCGGCGGTGCTCGCCTACCTTTCCGACATGACGCTGCTCGACACATCGACCTTCGCGCATGGCCGCGCCATTTTCGATCGCGATATCCAGGCCGCGAGCCTCGATCACGCCATGTGGTTCCATCGCAGCCATCCGCTCAACGACTGGATGCTCTACACGCAAGACAGCCCGTCGACACAAGGGTCGCGCGGCTTTACGCGCGGCTCGCTGTTTGCCCGCGACGGCACTCTGATCGCCTCGGTTGCGCAGGAAGGGCTGATCCGGCTCAAGCGATCGCCTGCATAGTAGGCAATTTGAGAAAATTGCCTACTTTTTAAGCAGGCGCGCTGCCAGCGTTGCGTGCACGTCGCCGTGCTAGTCGCTTCAATTCCTTTGTTTACAACAGGTTAACACCCTGCTTCGGCAATTGGCACGGAGCTTGAATCCTCGTGGGCACTCTCCGGCTCTTTGGGATCGGTGAAGTCGTGCAAACGCGGGGGACCGCAACAGCAAAGGGTGAAACCTTATGAAAATCGTGATGGCAATCATCAAGCCGTTCAAGCTCGACGAGGTACGCGAAGCGCTTACCGCCGTCGGCATCCAGGGCCTGACCGTCACCGAAGTCAAAGGCTACGGGCGTCAGAAAGGGCATACGGAAATCTATCGCGGGGCGGAATACGCGGTCAGCTTCCTGCCGAAGATCAAGATCGAAGTCGCGGTCAGTGCGGACCTGGTCGACAAGGCCGTCGAGGCCATCACCGCGGCCGCCAAGACCGGCCAGATCGGCGACGGCAAGATCTTCGTTTTCGGCATCGACCAGGCGGTGCGCATCCGAACCGGCGAAACAGACACCGACGCGCTCTGAGCGGCGAACACGTATTCCAATGGAGAGTTCAATGAATATTCCTTCCACCTTGAAGAAGACGGGACGCGCCGCCCTTTTGGGTTCGCTCGCTCTCGCAGCATTGGGCACGGTCGCCGCCTTCGCGCAGGAAGCGGCTCCGGCCGCGGCCGCGGCTGCACCGGCTGCTGCCCCCACCCCGGTGCTCGACACCGGCAACACCGCCTGGATGCTGACCTCGACGGCCCTCGTGCTGATGATGACCATCCCGGGCCTGGCCCTGTTCTACGGCGGCATGGTGCGCAAGAAGAACGTGCTCGCCACCATCATGCAGAGCTTTGCCATCACCTGCCTGGTGACGGTGCTGTGGTTCATGTTCGGCTATTCGCTGGCCTTCTCCGACGGCGGCGGCATGAATGCCTATCTCGGCGGCACCTCGAAATTCTTCCATCACGGCATCACCACCTCCTCGTTGTGGCTGCCGGGCGTCGCGAACATTCCTGAATTCGTCTTCTCGATGTTCCAGATGACCTTCGCCATCATCACCCCGGCGCTGATTGCCGGCGCCTTCGCCGAACGTTTCAAATTCTCGGCGCTGCTGATCTTCATGGCGCTGTGGCTGCTCGTCGTTTACGTGCCGATCGCGCATTGGGTCTGGGGTGGCGGCTTCCTCGGCACGGCCGGCGTGCTCGACTTCGCCGGCGGTACTGTCGTTCACATCAACGCCGGTGTCGCCGGTCTGGTCTGCGCTCTGGTTCTCGGCAAGCGTGAAGGCTACGGCACCACCAACATGGCGCCGCACAACCTCGTTTACTCGGTGATCGGCGCTTCGCTGCTGTGGGTCGGCTGGTTCGGCTTCAACGCCGGTTCTGAACTCGCGGCCGACGGCCTTGCCGGCGCTGCCATGCTCAACACCCAGGTTGCCACCGCGGCTGCGGCGCTGGCCTGGATGTTCGCCGAATGGATCGTCGCCAAGAAGCCCTCCGTGCTCGGCATCATCTCGGGTGCCGTCGCCGGCCTGGTGGCGGTGACGCCGGCCTCCGGTTTCGTCAACCCGACCGGCGCCTTCATCGTCGGAATTGTTGCCGGCGTCGTCTGCTACCTCTCGGCGGTCAAGGTCAAGCACATGTTCGGCTATGACGACTCGCTCGACGCCTTCGGCGTGCACGGCGTCGGCGGCATCATCGGCGCCCTGCTCACCGGCGTGCTGGCCGATCCGGCGATCAACAGCCTGTCGTCGGGTGCTTCGCTCGGCAAGCAGATCTACGGCGTCGCCGTCACCATCGTCTGGACAGCCATCGCCACCTTCGTGATCCTCTACATCGTCAAGGCGCTGGTCGGCCTGCGTCCGACGACCCAGGAAGAGGTCGAGGGCCTCGACATCTCCCAGCATGGCGAAGTGGTGCCGTAAGGCCAGCTTAGCCAACGGGGCCGGCGGAACCCTCCTCCCGCCGGCCCCCTTGTTTCGCAGTTCCGAACGGAAAGCTGCTGCACGTTTTCCTGGAATTGCCTTGAAGATCCCGTCGTGACGCTCCCGAAAGGAGTTCACGCATTGAGGCCCGGATCACGTCCGGGCCTCTTTTTTTGGTACAACCGTTCTGCCGATGCCACGATCCCCGCAGTCACGTTCGCGTGAAGAAGATTTTCGAGGAAACATCGACCACTCCCGCTCCGAACTGTGGAGGCGATCGTCGTTCTGGCGTTCGTATGCAAAAACACAGGGAAGGAATTTTCTCATGAACCTCAAGAATATCTGCCTCGGAGCGCTCGCTCTTTCCATGGTCAGCGGCGTTGCATTTGCCGGTGCTCTCGACGAACCGGACAACATGGCGCCGTTCTTCACGGATTCCGGCATGAAAACCATGAAGCCGATGGCGGACTTCAAGACTGCCTTCATGGCGATGCCGATGGAGAAGCAAGAAGCCATGAAGAAGGAATGCAACGATGCGGCAATGAGCAAGCCGCATGCCGAGTTCTGCGCCAATGTGCAGGCGCTCGGCGGCGCCAACTGATCTGCCGCGATCGGGCCGAGGCCCCGATTTCTTGTGGCCAAACGAGATAATGGCGTGCCCGCGTGCCCGCCATTGTCCATTTGGCAGGCTGGTCGCGAAGCCGCGCTGGGGGAAGACGGTTCTATCCGCCGGCGCCGTCGTCCATCATGGTGTTTGTCAGCGCCTCATAGGCCCCGCTGCATGTCTGGGAATGAGGGCAATTCCTGACAATCAGCACAGGCGCCACCGTCAGGACCGCCGCGATCAGGATCTGCAAGCCGAGACCCGGCACCGCAAACCCCTTGCCGAAAACACCCCTGTACAGAAAATACAGGCCTTGCATCAGGCAGGCCGTGGCGAGGACGTGCAGGAGCGGGCCGGTCGCCCTGGCAAAGGGCGTCACATAGCCATCCGGGAAGCCCGCCATGCCGAGGTCGACAAACCAGTGAAGGGCGAGCAGGAGACTGAGCCCTGCCCAGGCCAGAACCGCCACGCGAAGGATGACAGATTGCATGCCTCTACCCAAATTGGTGGCCCTGCGGCAACCTCACGGTCCCGTTGTCGCTTTCCTCGGGCAGCTAGCGGCTCAACCGGCGGTAACCAGGTTTGATCATCTCAACCTCTTATAGTTAATGCGCCCTTAACCTTCCCGCCGATAGTCTGAGACCCGAATCTGCCGGAGTGCGCCACGCACCCGCGCGAAGCAATGACAGACGGGGAAGAGCATGCGTTCAGGGGCTTCAGCACCGCTCGCGCTGGCCGATACCGGGCACGGCATCCAGGCGTTCGCGCGGCGCCAGGTCGGGCGGCTGGTCGGAGCCGGACTGTTCGTGCTGGCCGCCTTCGGTGTCGCCAGCCTTGCCACCTGGAACGTCGCCGATCCGAGCTTCTCCCATGCGACGAACAACACCGTTACCAATGCCATGGGCTATGCAGGTGCTGTGTTCTCCGATCTTGCCATGCAGTTCTTTGGCCTGGCCGCCGTCGCGGCACTGGTTCCGACCGTCATCTGGGGCTTCCTGCTGTTTTCAGCGCGCGGCGTCGACAGGCTGCCCAGGCGCGGGCTGTCCTGGTTCGGTTTCGCGCTGCTGGCCGCGGCCATGGCGGGCTGCGTAGTGCCGCCCAAGACCTGGCCGCTGCCCACCGGCCTCGGCGGCGTGTTCGGCGACATGGTGCTGAAAATCCCCGGCGTTGTCATCGGCGGCTATCCAACCGGGCTGTTCGCCAGCATCATCGCCATCTTGCTGGCCGCACCGGCGCTGTGGCTCTTCGCCCACGGCTCGGCGCTGATCGGACGCAAGAACGGCTTCGCCGTGATGGAGGACGAGCCTGCCGCCGATCCGCGCGAGGACGACCTTTTGTTCGACAATGACGAGGATGAGGGCGACGAGGGCATCCTGGCACTCGGCGCGATCACCCACTGGTGGCTGTCGCTGCGCGCCTGGATGCACCGCCGCGCCGCGCGCCGCAGGCAGGAGCGCGACGAGTACGAGCCGGAGATGGAGCAGCGCTCCACGGCCTGGCGGCGCGCCGCCGAACGGGTCGAATCGGCCGAGTTCGCCGAATCGCGGATGAGCCAGGATGGCCGAGCTCGCGTCGAGCCTGAATTCTTCGCCGCAATGGTCAACGACCGCAACATTTCCGTCGATCCGGACGATGACGATATCTTCGGCGATCGCTTCGACAATGACGGCGAAGATGCCGATCTCGACGATGAGCCCGTCATGCGACGCCGCGCGGCCCCGACGGCCAAGGTCCAGCAGTTCCGCTCCGATGCCGCCACCCGCGTCGAGGCGCCGGCGCCGCGTCCGGCTCCGGGTGCCCGCGTCCAGCGTGAGGCGCAGACATCGCTGATCGGCTCGGAAAAATTCGAAATGCCGTCGCTGCATTTCCTGTCCGAACCGAAGAACGTGGTGCGCGACGCCAGCCTGTCCAAGGACGCGCTGGAGCAGAATGCGCGCCTGCTTGAGGGCGTACTGGAGGATTTCGGCGTGAAGGGCGAGATCATCGCCGTCCGTCCCGGTCCGGTCGTCACGCTTTACGAACTCGAACCGGCGCCCGGCATCAAATCGTCGCGGGTCATCGGCCTGTCCGACGACATCGCCCGCTCGATGAGCGCCATCGCCTGCCGCGTCGCCGTGGTGCCCGGCCGCAACGCCATCGGCATCGAACTGCCGAACGCCAAGCGCGAAACGGTCTATCTCAGGGAGATCCTGGCCAGCCGTGACTTCGAGACGACGAAGGCCAAGCTGGCATTGGCGCTGGGCAAGACCATCAATGGCGAGGCGGTCATCGTCGACATCGCCAAGATGCCGCACGTGCTGGTCGCCGGCACCACCGGCTCGGGCAAATCGGTCGCCATCAACACGATGATCCTGTCGCTCCTCTACCGGCTGACGCCGCAGGATTGCCGGCTGATCATGATCGATCCGAAGATGCTGGAACTCTCGGTCTATGACGGCATCCCGCATCTGCTCACGCCCGTGGTCACCGATCCGAAGAAGGCGGTGGTGGCGCTGAAATGGACCGTGCGCGAGATGGAGGACCGCTACCGCAAGATGTCGAAGGTCGGTGTGCGCAACATCGACGGTTTCAACGCCCGTGTGCAGCAAGCCGACAAGAAGGGCGAGAAGATCTCGCGCACCGTGCAGACCGGCTTCGACCGCCAGACCGGCGAGGCGATCTACGAGACCGAAAACCTCGATCTTGAGCCGATGCCCTACATCGTCGTCATCATCGACGAGATGGCCGACCTGATGATGGTCGCCGGCAAGGACATCGAGGGTGCGGTGCAACGCCTGGCGCAGATGGCACGCGCCGCCGGCATCCATGTCATCATGGCGACGCAGCGCCCATCGGTCGACGTCATCACCGGCACCATCAAGGCCAATTTCCCGACCCGCATCTCCTTCCAGGTGACGTCGAAGATCGACAGCCGCACCATTCTGGGCGAGCAGGGCGCCGAACAGCTGCTCGGCATGGGCGACATGCTCTACATGGCCGGCGGTGGCCGTATCCAGCGCGTGCACGGCCCGTTCGTCGCCGATGAAGAGGTCGAGAAGATCGTCGCGCATCTGAAGCTGCAGGGCGTGCCGGAATATCTCGACGCCATCACCGAGGACGATGGCGAGGACGACGACGAGCCGTCGGGCAAGGGCGGTTCCGGTGGTGGTGGCGGCAACAGCAATTTCGAGGATTCCGATGATCCTTACGATCAGGCGGTTTCCGTGGTGCTGCGCGACGGCAAGGCTTCCACCAGCTATATCCAGCGACGGCTCGGCATCGGTTACAACCGCGCCGCCTCGATCATCGAGAAGATGGAGAAGGAAGGTATCGTCGGCCCGGCCAACCACGCCGGCAAGCGCGAGATCCTGGTGCCGACCGAAGAGGACAAGTTCTGACCAGACGGCCCGACCCTTTGACATCTTCCGTCTGGCAACCTTGAGGCGTTCAAGGCGTTGAAGCGAATGAGGGGCGGCCGACCCGCCAAACTTCAGCCCAACTGGGGGTCCAAGCACTAGGGCAACTCAGGAATCAGATGAGAGTGACCGACATGAAAAACGATCCTTCAACGCTCGGCAATTTTGCCCCCACGCGGCGCCAGTTGCTCGGCCTCGGGCTGGCGTTTGCAGGGGCGGCAGCCTTCAACGTGATACCCGGCTTCCAGTTGCTGGCTTCGGCGCAGGCCGCCGTGCCGCCTGCCGCACAGAAGATCGCCGACCATTTTTCCTCGGTCAAATCGATGAGCGGCGAATTCGTGCAGTTCGGCCCCAAGGGCGAGCAGACCGGCGGCAAGTTCTTCCTCGAACGGCCGGGCAAGATCCGCTTCAATTATGACGGTTCCTCGAATTTCCGGGTGATCTCGGACGGCAAGTCGGTGGTCATCCTGAACAAGAAGCTGAACACATCGGATCTCTATCCGTTGGCGAAGACACCGCTGAAGCTGCTGCTCGATGACAAGATCGACCTCACAGGCGACCGTGTCAAAAGCGTCAAGCAGGAGGATGACCTCACCACCATCCAGCTCGCCGACAAATCGGTGTTCGGCAATTCGAAGATCACGATGATGTTCGATCCCAAATCCTACGAGCTGCGCCAGTGGACGATCACCGACGCACAGGGCAAGGACACGACGGTGATGATCTTCAACGTCAAGGAAGGCGTAAGTTTCGCCGCCGATACCTTCGCCATCGACTACACCGCGAATCGCGAAGTCAACACCAAGTCGCGCTAGCCTTTCATTGGCTGTGGAAAGTCGCGGGCTGTGCCTTGTCTGGCTCAGCCCGGCTTGTCTTTGCGGCTCGCGGCTGGCAGTTTCCCGGACTGACTCCGTCAAAAGGCGTCTTCCCCGTCAGGGCCCATCGGTTCTGGCTGGCCGTACGCTGCCCTGGATTGCCAAATGCCCTTTTCCATCGCCACCTGGAACATAAACTCCGTTCGCCTGCGCATGCCGATCGTCGAACGCCTGCTTGTCGAGCACGCGCCTGATGTGCTCTGCCTGCAGGAAACGAAGGTTCCAGACGAGCTTTTTCCCGAAAAAGCGTTCCGCAAGCTCGGCTACGAGCACATCGCCTTCCACGGCCAGAAGGGCTATCACGGTGTCGCGACGGTGGCGCGGCGACCGATCGAGGTGGTCGAGAAGCGCCGCTTCTGCGAGATCGAGGACAGCCGGCACCTGTCGGTGACGGTGCGGGCCGGCGGCAAGGCGATCCTGCTGCACAATTTCTACGTTCCGGCGGGCGGCGACGAACCGGATCCCGTCATCAACAGGAAGTTCAAGCACAAACTCGATTTCGTTGCCGAGATGAATGCCATCCGTGCCGAGCATGACGAGGTGTCCGGCTCTGTGCTGGTCGGCGACCTCAACATCGCCCCGCTCGAACACGACGTGTGGTCGCACAAGCAGCTGCTCAACGTGGTCAGCCACACGCCGGTCGAGACGGAAAATTTCGAGGCGATGCGGCTGGCCGGCAACTGGGTGGATCTGATGCGGCTCAACGTGCCGCATGAGCAGAAGCTCTATACTTGGTGGAGCTATCGCGCACAGGACTGGGAAGCCTCGGACCGCGGCCGGAGGCTCGACCATGTCTGGTCGTCGCCAAACCTTGTGCCTGATTTTACCGGCTACGAGATCCTGCGCCTGGCGCGCGGTTGGGAGCGTCCGTCGGACCATGTGCCCGTCATCGCGCGGTTCGATCTCGATTAGGCTGTGTTGATATTCAGGTGATGCCGGCCTGACCTGAATCTCAACACACCTTGAAGCCTTCCTGGGATCGCTCCCAAAGCTGCGTCGCGACCAGGCGGTTCAAACGGCGCGTTTCAAGTCTTCGTCTGTGTGCTTGTCGTTGTCCAAAGACTGCTGCGCAGGCAGGCATCCTGCCTTGTCAGCGCCATCCAGCAGATAGGGATGGTCGCGGCGGCGCACCGCCAACATCCCGCGAGCCGCTTCGATGATTTTCGGCGCCGGGACATTGGCGACCAGGCCAGCTGGACTTGCATAGCGCGCCTCAACCACGTCCACGTTGTTCGAAAGTGGCCGCCAACGCCGCATGTTGGCGCCGCCACTGACGATAACCATCGGCGTCATCACCGTAGCCATGAGATGTGCCGTACCGCCTTCGGCGCCAATGTAGAGATCGGCAAACTCTCCAAGCGCCAGCAGAATATCGCTGACGTCGACATCCTCCACCGTGCCGGAATCGACAAGCTGCAACTTCGGCACGCGCTGAATCAGTTCAGCCACGTCGGGGCCATCACCGGGCGTTTTCACATAGATAAGGTTTGCCCCGTCGGCGATCATACTGTCGGATATCGCGACAATTTGATCCGCTGTCATTCGTTTGTCGCCATCGCCATGCGCCGCAATGACGATCAATGGGCCATGCCTGCCGCCGGCCAGGCGCACGGCCGCCGCCCGTGCGGCCGGGGTGGGCTCAAGCCTATGATCGAAAGGCAGCCGTCTCCCCGCAAGACGCTCGACAAGGCGGTGGCAGCGCCATGCATTGTGCTCGGGGCGTGCTTCGGGTTTTCGGTCAGGAGGCAAGGACAGAGCGAAGGCCGGAAAGTTCGCTTCATAGGCAATCCCGCGCCCGAGCAGCGAAGCCCAGGTCCGAATCAGCCAAGGCGCCACGATGCGGAAATCGACAACGGCCACCCGCTCCTTGCCCTTGCGGTGGCTGGCCACCAGATGCGCCAGCGGTGTGCGTACATTGATGGCATTGACCAGATGGTCGACATGGCGATTGAGCACATGCTCGAGGGTCGATGCCCTGGTGGTTCCGTATACGATGAAACTATCGGGAAATGCCGTTCTGGCGGCCCGCAAAGCCGGGACCCGGATCAATCCATCGCCGAACGCGTCGTTCCGGGAATACAGGATAATCGTCTCGTAGCGAGCTGGCAGCATGCCGCGCTCCCCCCAAGGAGCTTGGTGGTGGCGGTGCCTGCTATTGCCCGCCGTCGAGGTTCTGTAGGATTTCACCCCTTGCCTGTCAACGGAACCTCGCCCATCAGGTGTTGGCAGAGCGAGATGACCAACACGTCGCGCTTTAGGCCTTGTCTTCAAGCATGTCGTTCTCCCAAAACCGCCAAACACTTTTGGGCGATATGCATCAGCCGGAGAAGCGTGGCGCCAGTTCCTGGATGCGGCGGATCATCGCCTGAAATTCCTCGGAGATGCGCTGGTGCAGCTTGACAGCGATCTCCGGGTATTCTTCCAGGATGCGACGGAACATCTTGCGGCTGAGCCGTATCACTTCCGAATCGATTTCGGCCGACGCGCTGGTCAGCCGGTTCGTGTCGGCGATCAATGCCAGTTCGCTCAGGATCGTGCCGGGGCCGGCCGTGCCTATCGGGATGCGTTCGCCATTCTGCTCTCGATAGAGCACGATGCGTCCGCTGACCACGATATAGGCAGAATCGGCCTCGTCGTCCTCGCGGTAAAGCTTGTGGTTGGCGAGCAGAACGGTGTTTTCGGCGCCGAAGGCGAGCAGGCGCAACTGTTCCTGCGTGAAGCCCTCGAAGAGCCTCACGGCGGACAGGATGCGGATGTCGTCATCCAGCGCCATCTAGCTGTGTCCCCGAACGGTCAGTCCAGTCCCTCCTCTGCGGTACGATCCAAAACCCCCTCCAACTGGATCGTACCCGAAAGCGGCCCCGCCCGATCGCTCATTGGATAATGAAATGTTTAAGGAACCAGCTTGTAGCCGCCGCTTTCTGTCACAAGAATTTCCGCATTGGAAGGATCGCGCTCGATCTTCTGGCGCAGCCGGTAGACATGGGTTTCCAGCGTGTGCGTGGTGACGCCGGAATTGTAGCCCCACACCTCCTCGAGCAGCACGTCGCGCGTCACCACCTTCTGGTCGGCGCGATAGAGATACTTGATGATCGAGGCCTCCTTCTCCGTCAGCCGCACCTTGCCGCCGCGCGGGTCGATCAGCAGTTTCTGGCTCGGCTTGAAGGTGTAGGGCCCGACCGAGAAGGTGGCGTCCTCGCTCTGTTCATGCTGGCGCAGTTGGGCACGGATGCGCGCCAGCAGCACGGCGAAGCGGAACGGCTTGGTCACATAGTCGTTGGCGCCGGCTTCGAGACCAAGGATGGTATCGGAATCGGTGTCGTGCCCGGTCAGCATGATGATGGGCGCCTTGTAGCCGCCCTTGCGCAGGATCTTCACCGCTTCGCGGCCATCCATGTCGGGCAAGCCGACATCCATGATGAGCAGATCGATGAGGCCTCCGCGCGCCGTGGCTACGCCTTTTGCCGCAGTCGATTCCTGCAGCACGTCGAATTCCTCGTAGAGGGACAATTGCTCGACCAGTGTGCCGCGCAGGTCGTCATCATCGTCGACGATTAGAATGGTGCGTGAAGTCATGGATCAATCCGTTGTTTTGAAAAGAAAATTCAGTTGACCGCTGCCTGTTTATGCGGAAGCTGACCGACACAACAGCCGATCACAGTGATTTGTTCCGTGGCACGATCATACAAGAAAAAACGCGATCGCAATGCAGCCGGCGCAATTTTGCGAAAAGGGCTGCGCGTGCTGACCGTGCGGGCAAGGCCCGGCAATCCAAGCCAGGGCCTGCTGCAGGCTGGCAGAACGGTGTTTGCCTGTGCTTTGGGACGTGGCGGCATCTCGGCCGACAAGCGCGAAGGCGACGGCGCCACGCCCCTTGGCCACATGCGGATCCTGTCGGGGTATTTCCGGGGAGATCAGTTCTCCAGCGGCCGCAGGACCCGTCTGGCGATGACGCCGATCGGGCCTGACCTGGGCTGGTGCGAAGTGCCCGACGACCGCAACTATAACAGGCCGGTCAGGATTCCCTATGGCGCCAGCCATGAACGCATGCGACGCGACGACCGGCTCTATGACGCCTGCCTGGTGCTCGACTGGAACATGGCGCCACGCCGGCGTGGGCGCGGCAGCGCCATCTTCTTCCATTTGGCGCGCCCCGGCTTCACACCGACTCAAGGGTGCGTGGCGGTGACGGCGCAAACGATGGCGCGGCTGCTGCCGTTGTTGTCGGACAGGACCGTGATGAAGGTGGTTAGATAGTAGGGGAGTAGGGGAGTAGGGGAGTAGGGATAAGCCTCTGCGTAGCCTTGGTTTTTCCTATTCTCCTACTGACTACTCCCCTATTCCCTTCCTGCGTGGCTTCTGCCAGCCGATGTCGAGCAGGCCCAACCGGCCAAGCTCCCTGTCCATCGCGCGGGCGACGTCACGGCGCTCGGCGCCGATGTCGCGTAGCTGGCGATCGGAGAGATCCTCGACGTCCTGGTGGGCGACATCTTGGTGGGCGAGGCGTACGGCGACCCTGGCATGACGAAGCCAGTCAAGCACCGCGCGCAGCCAGACCGGCGTGGACGCTGGTGGGTTCAAAACGGTGACGGACATGATGTGCTCGGTTTCTCCGGATATCAAATCCGGCTTGATAGTGTTTCGATGAAAACATCATGCTGCATTGAAAATTAAATGAGAAACGAGTAGTTCTTTCGAGATCATCAAGTTTTATTTGAGGATAGCATGTCCCGCCTGCTGCCTGGAACCAGAGCGCTGAGGACACTGGAAGCCGCCGCCCGGCACCTCAACTTCACCCGTGCCGCAGACGAACTCGGCCTGACGCCGGCTGCCGTCAGCCATCAGATCAAGGAAATCGAGGATCAGTTGGGCATCGTGCTGTTCACGCGCACCAGCCGCACCATTCGGCTGACGGCGGCTGGCACCGTGCTGTTCGAGGCCTCGATCGATGCGCTCGACCTGCTTGGCCGGGCCGTGTCGCGGGCGCGCAAGCTGACGCGCGGCACGGCACTGCTGAAGGTAACGCTCGACGCGCAGTTCGCGTCAAAATGGCTGATGCGGCGCGTCGACGATTTTCGCCGGCGTCAGCCCAATATCGAGCTCAGGTTCGACATCGCCTACGAAGTGCGGGATTTCGACCTCGACGACGTCGATGTCGGCATCCGGTTCGGCGTCGGGAAGTACCCGGGCCTTCGCGCCCATCGCCTGTTCGACAACATCATCATTCCGGTGTGCAGCCCGGGCCTGCTGACCTCCGGTCCGCCGCTACGCGAGCCGCGCGATCTCTTCAATCACACGCTTGCCCATATCGAATGGGCGCGACAAGGCGTGACATGGCCGAACTGGCGGATGTGGATGGCGGCGGCCGGCATCAACGATTTCGACGACAGCCGGACCATCGTGTTCAGAAACTCCACCGACGCCGTTCAGGCGGCGATCGAGGGCAATGCCGTCGCGCTCGCCGATTTCGCCATGGTGGCAAACGACCTCTCCGAAGGCAGGCTGGTGCAGCCTTTTGAGCTCGGCCTGCGGGTGGGGGCCGAGTTCGCCTATTTCCTGGTCTACCCCGAGAGCACCGGCGACGACCCGCGCATCGTCGCCTTTCGCGAATGGATTCTCGAGGAAGTCACCAAAACGCAAACCATTTAACCGCTTACCGGGCTTTGTGGCCGAGGATCATCCGGGTGTATTTTTCCCAGTTCCATTTCAGACGCCTGTAGAAAAGCGGATAGTTTTTCCCGCCAATGGACGTCTGGAACGTTCCGTTGTGGGTTCCTTGTTCGACAATCGGCCGTTCGAACCACAGCATTTCAATTCCAAGTTCGTCGTCCATCTGTTCGATCTGGTGATCGATCACTTTGGATATCCGGTTCTGGGCGACCCAGGCGCAACGGGCTTCGGCAACCGGGCGCGTGATGAGATAGGAATCGGTGCATCTGCCATGCCGTGCCGGGTAAAGCCTGCGCCCTTTGCGCAATTTCCAGCTCGGCGTGTAGTAGTTGCCGCCATTGCCAAGAGAGATGACGGCCTTGCGTAAGGGATCGCCGAATTCGGCCAGCCCTTGCCGGAACTTGGCGTTAAAGTCGCGGGCAAGGAACACGTCGTCCTCGAAAACCAGGCAATAGGGCAGGTCGGTCTCGAGGAAGTCGCGCCAGATGCCGACGTGCTTCAGCGACAGCGAGACGCCCGCCGGGTGGACAAAGCCGGGGGCGATCAATTCATCGCGAATCTCCGGGGTGACGTCCGGCTGGTCCCAATCGGTGTAGAAGTAAACCGGCACTCCGCGCCGCTCGAACTCGCTGACGATGTGCCGGCGCCGGTCCTCGTAGCCTTGTTTGACATGGCAGACCCGGGTGAACACCAGTTCGCGAGGAAATCCGGAATCGTCTGCCAGCATCAAAGCACCGTCTCAGCTTGCTGCCGCACCGAACCAGCCGATCACCGCACCGATGATGAGCAGCACGCCGAGCCAGTGGCCGCCGTCGATGAGGGTCAGGTCCCAGCCGAAATTCTCATAGCGATGGTTGACCGAGAGCGTCGTGGCGACGAAGCCCAGCCAAAGCACGAAACCGAAGACAAGTCCGGCGAGCCATGTCGGCTCGCCGCCGGTCATCGCGCCGACGACCAGGGCCATTATGTAGGCCATGACCAGTTCGGCGATGAAGCTGATGACGAAGGGCAGCGGCGACTTTTTCATTGTTGCCGGATCAAGCTTGGCGGCCTTCAGCCACGGCTTGCTCAGGCCCATGTACCAGGCGGCGCCGAACAACCATGCCACGACGGCGGCGGCGATCACCGCCAGCCAGTTCACTGCTTCAAAATCCATGAATAGCCCCCTCCGATGCGGATTGATGGAACGCCTGTTCGGCGATGGCGTCAAGCAAACCGCCAGACGGTGGTGCGCTTGACCAGCGAATCCTCCAGTGCCCTGGTGACCGCCACTTCATAGACCGCCAGGGGTTCCAGCCCCGCCTTCGGCATATACGACCGGCCGGGATCGCCGACGAGGATATCCGCGCCGCGCGCCTTCAGCTTTGCGAACCATGGCATCAGCCGGTCGGCGAAGGATTTGTCGTAGAAAACATCGCCAGCCAGGATCACGTCCCAGCCCGCATCGGTGCCGATGCAATCCGTACCGAGGAATTCGATCCCGACGCCGTTGGCTTGCGCATTGAGACGGATCGCGGTCACGCAGAACGGATCGATGTCGGTGGCGATCACCTCGGCAGCACCTGCCTTGGCGGCGGCGATGGCGACAAGGCCGGAGCCGGAAGCGAAATCAAGCACGCGCTTTCCCCGCACCGTGTCGGGATTGTCGATGACATAGCGGGCAAGGCCCTGGCCGCCGGCCCAGGCAAAGGCCCAGAAGGGTGGCGGCAGGCCGATCTCGACCAGTTCGTCCTCGGTCCGCTGCCACAAATCGTGCGCTTCATCGGCAAGATGAAGCGCAATCTCCGGCACATGCGGCGGCGCCATCAGCGCCGTGTTGTCGAGGATGAATTGTTTCGCGCTGTCCGGCGTCAGCGCCGTCACGGGGCAGGTGTCAAGCCGCCCATGCGGCAGACTTCCTTCCATTCGGCCGGCGTCACCGGCTGCACGGAAAGCCGCCCGAGCCGCACCAGCGCCATTTCGGCAAGCTTCGGATTGGCCTTGACCTGTTCCAGCGTCGGCGGGTTCGGCACATCCTTGAAGGCGCGGATGTCGACGCATTCCCAGCGCGGATCGTCTGATGTGGTGTCGGGATGGGCAAGCGCGCAGACTTCGGCAATGCCGACCACGTTCAGCCCCTCATTGGAATGGTAGAAGAAGCCGAGATCGCCGATCTGCATCGCCTTCATGTTGTTGCGCGCGGCATAGTTGCGCACGCCATCCCATTGCGTGCCGGCCTTGCCCTTCGCCTTCAGCGCCTCGAAGGAGAAGACCGAGGGTTCGGATTTGAACAGCCAGTAGTTCATTCTTTTGCTCCTCCTTGCGCTCGCTCGCCAGCGACCACGATTTAACTAGCCGCCGGCTTGTTGAACGTCCAGTTCCACTGGCGGATTTCGACGCTTTCGAACAGCCCGGCCTTGGCGTACGGATCGGCAGCGGACAGGGCCTGTGCCCCGGCCAAATCCGGCGCCTCGACGACCACGAGGCTGCCATTGGGCTTGCCTTCGGCATCGAGGAACGGACCGGCGAAAGCCAGCTTCTTGTCGCCGTTCAACCCTTCGAGAAAGGCAACATGCTCGGGCCGCGTGTCGAGGCGTACCTGCAGGCTTCCGGGCTTGTCCTTGCAAATCAACGCAAACAGCATGGTCTTTCTCCTGGTCGTGGGATCAATGTCTTGGGGATCAATCGTTGGTTTCGGTCTTCAGCGGCCGGGTCATCAAGGCCGTCACAGCCTGCCGGATGGTGATAGTGCCGTCCAGTATGGCGGCGACGGCGGCGATGATCGGCGCATCGATGTCGCGCTCGGTGGCGATGCGGGCGGCTATGGCCGCCGTCGGCACACCCTCGGCCAGCGGCAATCCGGCAAGCGGCTTGCCTTGCCCGAGCGCCAGCCCATAGGCGAAATTGCGCGATTGGGTCGATGAGCAGGTGAGCAGCAGGTCACCAAGGCCGGAAAGCCCCATCAGCGTTTCGGGCCGGGCGCCGAAGGCGGCACCGATGCGCCGCAGTTCGACAAAGCCGCGCGTCACCATGGCGGCCTGGGCGCTGGCGCCGAGCCCGGCGCCGGTGACCGCGCCGGCGGCAATGGCGAAGACGTTCTTCAAGGCGCCGCCGATCTCGACGCCGATCAGGTCGTCACTCGAATAGCAGCGCAGATTCTCCGCCGAAAAGCGGGCAGCGAGGTCTGCGGCCAGGGCCTCGTCGCGGGCGGCGACCACCACGGCTGTCGGCAGGCCGCGGGCGACATCGGTGGCGAAGCTCGGACCTGACAGAGCGGCGACCGGATTTC
This sequence comes from Mesorhizobium newzealandense, assembly GCF_042682145.1. NCBI lineage: Bacteria > Pseudomonadati > Pseudomonadota > Alphaproteobacteria > Hyphomicrobiales > Phyllobacteriaceae > Mesorhizobium > Mesorhizobium newzealandense. The sequence goes on from NZ_JBHUGZ010000002.1 coordinate 341,761, forward strand.
GCGGCAGAATCTCCTCGACAATCGCCGACAGCAAGGCGCCGGTGTCGCGCTCGATGCCCTTGGCGCAGAGAACGAGCGGGATGCCGGCGGGCATATGGACTTTGGCGGCCGCCAGCGTTGCCCGCAGCGATTGCGCCGGCGTCACCGCCAGCACACAATTGGCCCCGGTGAGTGCTGCCTCGATGTCGCTCGTCGCCTCGATGCCGGGCACGATGGCGATGCCGGGCAGATAACGCGGATTCTCGCCCCAGCCGATCGCGGCGACGGTGTCCGGGTCGCGCGCGAACAGCCGCACCGAATGGCCGGCGCGCAGCATGGCCAGTGCCAGTGCCGTGCCCCAGGCGCCGCCGCCAAGCACGCTGACGCGCCAGCCACTTTTTTCCTGCACGCTCATGTCCCGATCAGTCATGCCTTGGCTCCGCGCCGGCCGGAGCCGACCATCGGCGTCGAGATGCTGTCCAGCGGCCAGCGCGAGCGCGGCACGAAGTCGAAGCCGTTCTCTTGCGCCATGCCTTCACGCAGCCGTTCGATGCCGGCCCAGGCGATCATCGCCGCATTGTCGGTGCAAAGTTTGAGCGGCGGCGCGACGAAGGCGAAACCGGCCTCCGCGCACTGCCGCTCCAGCGTTGCCTTGATGGTGCGGTTGGCGGCGACGCCGCCGGCCACCACCAGCGCCGGATTTTTGGTGCCGGGAAATGTTTCCCGAAAGCGCGCCAGCGCGCGCGCGACACGGTCGGCCAGCGCATCGGCCACGGCCGCCTGGAATGAGGCGCAGATGTCGGCGACATCCTGGTCGCTCAGCGGAGCAATGGCGGTTGCGGCTTGGCGCACGGCGGTCTTGAGGCCGGAAAAGGAGAAGTCGGGCTGGGCCGAGCCCTTCATCGGACGCGGAAAGGCAAAGCGCGACGCGTCGCCGGTTTGGGCCGCCTTTTCGACATTCGGTCCACCGGGATAGGGCAGGCCAAGCATCTTGGCCGTCTTGTCGAAGGCCTCGCCGAGCGCGTCGTCGATGGTGGTTGCCCAGCGCTGATAGTCACCGACGCCGCGCACGGCGAGAATCTGCGTGTGGCCGCCGGAGACCAGCAGCAGCAGATAGGGAAAATTGAGCCCGTCGGTCAGCCGGGCGGTCAAGGCATGACCTTCGAGGTGGTTGATGGCGATCAGCGGCTTGTTCGCCGCCGCGGCGATCGCCTTGGCGGTCATCAACCCGACAATCAGCCCGCCGACCAGACCGGGGCCGGCAGTGGCGGCAATCGCATCGATATCGGCAAGTTCCGTGCCCGAATCGGCGAGAGCCGCCTCGACGATGCCGTCCAGCGCCTCGACATGCGCGCGCGCCGCGATCTCCGGCACGACGCCGCCGAATGCGGCATGTTCCTCGACCTGGCTGAGCACGATGTTGGACAGGATTCTTGGCGCGCCATCGCCGTCCAGCGCCACAACGCTGGCGGCGGTCTCGTCACAACTCGTCTCGATGCCCAGAACGCGGATCAATTCGTCGCTGTCCCAACAGATTGTATGTCAGGGCTTTCCGCTTTAGGAGGAAGCCCGGAAAAACCTCGCTGGCCGGGGGTTATCACGGACTGCATGCCATGCAAACAATCTTGAGAATCGGAACACGCGGCAGCCCCTTGGCGCTGGCACAGGCCCAGGAAACGCAGGCGCGGCTGATGGCCGCGCACGGCATGCCGGTGGAGGCGTTCGAGATCGTCGTCATCTCGACCAGCGGCGATCGCATCCAGGACCGGCCGCTATCGGAAGCGGGCGGCAAGGGCCTGTTCACCAAGGAGATCGAGGAGGCGCTGCTGGCGGGCGGGATCGACATCGCCGTGCATTCTTCGAAGGACATGCCGACGCAGCTGCCCGACGGTCTAGAACTCAGCGCCTTCCTGCCGCGCGAGGACGCGCGCGACGCCTTTGTCGGCAAGGCGGCGAAGACCATCGCCGCGCTGCCGCGAGGGGCGAAGGTGGGCTCGTCGTCGCTGCGGCGGCAGGCGCTGATCCGCAGGATGCGGCCGGATCTCGACGTGGTGATGTTCCGCGGCAATGTGCAGACGCGCCTGCGCAAGCTCGACGAAGGCGTCGCCGCCGGCACCATCCTCGCCTATGCCGGGCTGAAGCGGCTCGGGCTCGAACATGTCGTCACCGACCTGATACCGCTCGACAGCTTCCCGCCGGCGCCAGGGCAAGGCGCGATCGGCATCGAGACCCGCATCGGCGATCGCGATGTCGAAAAGATGCTGGTTGCCATCCATGATGTGCCGACCGGCCAGGCGCTCGCCTGTGAACGCGCCTTTCTTGCGGCACTCGATGGTTCATGCCGCACGCCGATTGCCGGCTACGCGGCGATCGTGGCCGGAAAGCTGTCTTTCGCCGGGCTGATCATCTCGCCTGACGGCACGCAGTCGCACTCGGTCGAGCTGCAGGGATCGGCACAGGATGCCGCCCGTGTCGGCCATGAAGCCGCCTTGACGGTGCGCGCCAAGGCCGGCGAAAAGTTCTTCGACGGCTGGCTCTGAAATGCTTCGCGTCCTGGTGACGAGACCGGAACCGGGTGCTTCCCGTACTGCGCAGCGGCTTCAGGACATAGGGTTCCGGTCGGTCCTTCTGCCATTGACCGAAACGGTGGCTTTGCCGGTCGATGCCAAACTGCTTCCAGGCGATGCCATCGCCGTTGCCGTCACCAGCACCAATGCCGTGCGCCACGCTCCAAAAGGGATCATAGCAAGGCTTGCCGGTCTGCCCTGCTATGCCGTCGGCAAAAGGACGGCGGATGCCGCGCGCGAAGCGGGTTTTTCGTCCGTTAGCGAAGGTCCGGGCAACGCCGAAGCGCTTGCCGACAGTCTTGCTGGTGATTTCTCCGGGAATGCCATCGTCTATCTCTGTGGACGCGTGCGGTTTCCGGTGTTCGAACAAGAGCTCAAGACGGCAGGCGTTCAGGTCCATGCCGCCGAGACATATGACACGCTCGCGGTGGGTTATTCGGACGAAGCCATCCTCAAGCGTCTGTCCGGCCAGCCCGCCGATGTGGTGCTGCTCTATTCGGCCAAGGCCGCCGCCGCGATGCGGGCTCTGGCCGGCCGGCCCGCTCTGCAAAAACTCTTTGAAAAAGCAAGGTTTTTCGTTCTTTCCGAGCGCATCGCGGCAACCCTCGACGATACCGCCGGGGAAAGAATCCGCGTTGCCGCACAGCCGGATGAGGAAGCGCTGCTGGCACTTTTGCGGGCGCGGCTCTGACCCGCGTCATCACACCGCCCCTTTTCACCGCTTGGTGATGTGCTAGACCCTTTCTGAACCATCATGCGCCGCCAGGCGTTGAGACGAAGCGAATTGTGCGGAGCCCAAGGCATGGTCAAGACGCCGAAGATGCGACACTCGAAAAGCCGCCGCGAGCCGGTGACCATCGATCTCGAACCCGGCGCCGTCTCGCGCGTCGTCGACGAGGATGCCGCCAAGCCACAGGCCGGTGCCGAAGCGGCACCTGAGGAGGCCGCCTCGCAAGCCGAGATCCCCGAAGAACCGGTGCATGCCGACCAGACCGATCTCGAGCCGTGGGAGCATGCCGACGCCCAGGCCGAATCGGAGCAGACAGCGGCTGCGGCAGCCAGGGATGGCACCGAAGCTGAATCTTCCTATCCCGGACCGTCCGATGCGCCGGCCAGCAAAACCAGAGCCTTCGACTACAATTTCGAGGATGCATTGGCCAAGCGCACCCAGGCCGACGACAGCAAGGCAAGAACCGAGACACGGGACGAAAGAGTGGCGCCAACACCTCCGGCAAAACGCGGCGGCCTCAACGGCATCGCCGCCGGCATCATTGGCGGTGTCATCGCGCTGGTCGGCGCCGGTGGGCTGCAATTCGCCGGCCTGCTCGGCGCGCCGGGATCCGGTTCCGGCGTCTCGCTCGACGGTGTCAACAGCGAGATCGCGGCGCTGAAGAGCGAAATCGCCGGCTTGAAAGAAACGGGCGGCAACGCCGACGCGTCGGCCAAGGTGGATGGACTGTCGGCGGCGCTCGATCAGGTCAAGACGGACGTTGCGGCGCTGAAATCGGCGGTCGAATCCGGTGGAGCTGGCGACAACGCCGGGCTCGCGGCGCTTGGCGACAAGGTCAAGCAGATCGAAACGGCGGTCGCCGCCCTCGGCAAGGCTGGCGGTACGGCGCCGGTCGATCTCGGCCCGCTCAACGAAAAGCTGGCTGCTCTCGATGCCCTGGTGAAGTCGGCCGGCGAGGCGACGACGGCGCAGGATGGCCGGCTCACGGCACTGGAGCAGTCGGTGTCGCAGCTTTCCGGCAAGGTCGAGGCGGCGGCAGGACAGCCGAAGATCGCGCTGGCCATCGCCGCGTCGGCGCTCAAGGCGGCGCTCGAGCGTGGCGCGCCGTTCTCTGCCGAGCTCGAAACCTTTGCCGCGATTTCGCCGGACGCGCCGCAGCTCGCGGCGCTGCGCGCCTATGCCGAAAAAGGCGTCCCGACCCGCACCGAGATCGCATCGCAGGCGGATACCGCCGCCAATGCCATGGTCGCCGCGGCGACGCCCGTCGATGAGAATGCCGGCTTCCTGCAGAACCTTTTGTCGAGCGCGGAATCGCTGGTCAAGGTCCGGCCGATCGGTGCCGTTGAAGGTGCCGGTGCGCCGGAAACCGTCGCGCGCATGGAGGTGGCGGTCAAACAGGGCGACTATGCCAAGGCGCTCAGCGAGTATGATACGCTGCCCGAAGCGGTGAAGGCGGCCGGTGCCGACTTTGCCGGCAAACTGAAAGCACGCATCGAGGTCGAAACCCAGGTCGACGCGCTGATCTCCGGCGCGATGAAGGCATGAGGGCAACACCATGATCCGCCTGTTGGCCTTCCTCATCGTCGTTTTCGCGCTCGGACTGGGCTTTGCCTGGCTGGCTGACCGGCCGGGCGACATGGTCGTCACCTTCAACGGCTACCAGTACCAGGTCAGCCTGATGGTGGCGGCGGTGGCCGTGGTTGCCGTGGTCGCCGCGGTGATGATCCTGTGGTGGCTGGTCAAGTCGCTGTGGAACAGCCCCTACACCATCTCGCGCTATTTCCGCGTGCGCCGCCGCGACCGTGGCTATCAGGCGCTGTCGACCGGCATGATCGCGGCCGGCGCCGGCGACGGCGCGCTGGCCCGCAAGAAGACCAAGGAAGCGGCCAAGCTGATCCGCTCCGACCAGGAGCCGCTGATCCATCTGCTCGAGGCGCAGGCGTCGCTGCTCGAAGGCGATCATGAAGGCGCGCGGCAGAAATTCGAGAGCATGCTCGACGATCCCGAAATGCGGCTGCTCGGCCTGCGTGGGCTCTATCTCGAAGCCGAACGGCTCGGCGACCGCAACGCCGCCCGGCACTATGCCGGCCGCGCGGCCGTGATGGCGCCGCAACTGGCCTGGGCGGCCGAATCGACGCTGGAAGAATTGACCACGCGCGGCGACTGGGACGGCGCGCTGAAACTGGTCGACGCGCAGAAGTCGACACGCCAGATCGAGCGCGACGCCGCCAACCGCCGCCGCGCCGTGCTGTTGACCGCCAAGGCGCAGGCGCTGGCCGACAGCGATCCCGCTGCCGCCAGAACCGCGGCGATCGAGGCCAACCGGCTGCAGCCGGACTTCGCGCCCGCCGCCGTCGCTGCCGCGGCTGCGCTGTTCAAGCAGAACGATGTGCGCAAGGGCTCAAAAATCCTCGAGGCGGCGTGGAAGGCCGAGCCGCATCCGGAGATCGCCGAGCTCTACACCCATGCACGGCCGGGTGACGCGGTGCTCGACCGCCTCAACCGGGCGAAGAAGCTGCAGGAGCTGAAGAAGAACCATCCCGAGTCGTCGATGACGGTGGCGCGTGCGGCGCTCGACGCGCTCGATTTTTCGACCGCGCGCCGTGAGGCCGAGGCGGCGATCCGGATGGACCGCCGCGAGGGCGCCTATCTGCTGCTGGCGGACATCGAGGAGGCCGAGACCGGCGACCAGGGCAAGGTGCGGCAGCTGCTGTCGAGGGCGGTGCGGGCGCCGCGCGATCCGGCCTGGGTCGCTGATGGCGTCGTTTCCGAGCGCTGGGCGCCGGTATCGCCGATCACCGGCCGGCTCGACGCGTTCGAGTGGCGCGCGCCGATGGAGCGGCTTGGCCAACTGATCGACAGCCATGACGATGCCCCGGCCGTCGCCGTGCCGGTCATCGAAGCGCTGGCAAAGCCGGCGAGCGAGAGGCCCGTCGAGGTGATCGATGACACTGGCCAAGGCGCGCCCACAGGCAAGGACGCCGAGCGCCACGAGGATGATGTCCGGCCGATAACGGCGGCGGCCTTCGCAGCGGTGCCGACTGACGCGGAAGCCGTCGAGCCGGCCGAGGAGCATGCGCGGCTGCCGGACGATCCCGGCGTCGATCCGGACGAGGAAGCGGAAAAATCGTCGCGCCGGTTCCGGCTGTTTTGAATTGGGCCGGCCGTCAGGCCCCCTCTAACTCAAGCAGATAGAGCATGATGTCGTCCGAAAACCGCTTCACACTTTTCGGCATCATGCTCTAAGGAATGGATCTATGTTTGAACGCGTTCTGTCGTTTCTCAGGGATTTGCCGGCCGCCGCCGGCGCGCATGCCAGCACCGATGATCCGCGCATCGCGGCTTCGGCGCTCCTCTATCACGTCATGAATGCCGATGGCGTGCGCCAGGATGTCGAGTGGGAGCGGTTCAAGGCAGTGCTGGCCGAGAGCTACTCGATCAGCGGCGCCGAACTCGAAGCGCTCGTCGCCGCCGGCGAGCGGGCCGACAATGAGGCGATCGATCTCTATGCCTTTACCAGTGTCTTGAAGCGCCACCTCGACGCCGATGCACGCAAGGCCTTCATCGGGCTGATGTGGGAGATCGTCTATGCCGATGGCGAGCTGCACGAGCTGGAGGACAACACGGTCTGGCGCGTCGCCGAACTGATCGGCGTCGAACGCCGCGATCGCGTCGAGGCGCGCCGCAAGGCGGCGGCGCACGCACCCGATGCCACCGGAACATCGAGCGACGAATAGACGGGATTCCGCCTGCCCATGCCGCGCCAAACGAGTTCGAAACCAAAGATCCTGATCGTGCTGCATCAGGAGAATTCGAGCCCCGGACGCGTCGGCCACATGCTCCTGGAAGAGGGCTTCGATCTCGACATCCGCCGGCCGCCGCTTGGCGATACCTTGCCGGAAACGCTGGACGGCCACGCCGGCACGGTGGTGTTCGGTGGGCCGATGAGCGCCAATGACGAGGACGAGTTCGTCCGCCGCGAGACCAGCTGGCTGGAAATACCGCTCAGGGAGAACCGGCCGTTCCTCGGCATCTGCCTTGGCGCGCAGATGCTGGTCAACCATCTCGGCGGCAGGGTCGAGGGTCATGGCGAAGGGCTGGTCGAGATCGGCTGGTACCCGCTGAAGGCGACCGAAGCCGGCAAGAAACTGATGCACTGGCCGGAGATGGTCTACCAGTTCCATCGCGAGGGCTTTTCGCTGCCCAGGGACGCGACGCTGCTGGCGACGGCCGAGACCTATCCCAACCAGGCCTTCCGCTATGGCGACAATGCCTGGGGCATCCAGTTCCACGGCGAACTGACCAGGGTGATGATGCAGCGCTGGGTGGTGCGCGGCGCGCATCGCTTCGAATTGCCGGGCGCGCAGCCCGGCCGCGACCATCTCGGCGGCCGGCTGATCTGGGACATGCATCTCAAGCGCTGGCTGGACGAGTTCCTGCGGATGATTTTCGGCAAGCCGGTGATGCGATAAGGGTCAGAGCCGTTCATCGTTTCACGGAAGCGCCAAACCGCTCTATCTCTTTGCTTGACGCAATTCCGGACGGAAAACCGCTTCACACTTTTCCTGGAATTGCTTCAATTTCGCCCGTTGAGGTGGCGCACCTTGCGCAGTTGCGGGAACAGCACCATCCAGAGGCCGGCGACGGCGATGGCGCCGATGCCGCCGACCACGACGGCCGGGACCGTACCGATCAACGCCGCCATGGTGCCGGCGCGGAATTCGCCGACTTCGTTGGAGGCGCCGACGAAGACCTGGTTGACGGCATTGACGCGGCCACGCACATGGTCGGGCGTCCACAGCTGGATCAAGGTCTCCCTGATGTAGACGCTGAACATGTCGGTGGCGCCGAGGAAGGCGAGTGCGACGATCGACAGCCAGGTGATCGTCGACAGGCCGAACAGTACGGTGAAGGCACCGAACGAAGCAGCGGAGGCTAGCATTATCATGCCCGCGTGGTTGCGGAGCGGATGGCCGGCCAGCCAGATGGCGACGCAGATGGCGCCGACGCTGGGCGCTGAGCGCAGCAGGCCGAGCCCCCAAGGGCCGAGCTGGAGGATGTCGCGCGCGTAGATCGGCAGCAGCGCCGAGGCGCCCGACAAAAGCACCGCGAACAGATCGAGCGAGATGGCGCCCAGCACGATCTTCTCGCTCCAGATATAGCTGAACCCACCGAACAGGTTCTGCAGCGTCGGCTTCTCGGTCTCGGTGCGTTGCGAAGGTTTCGGGATGGTGAAGATCAGCAGCCCGGAGGCCAGCATCAGCACGGCCGCGGTGCCATAGGCCACTTCCGCCGACACGCCATAGAGCAGGCCGCCGGCGACCGGGCCGACGATGGTCGCCGTCTGCCAGGCCGACGAATTCCAGGCGATGGCGTTGGCGAAATCCTCTGGCGGCACCAGATTGGCGAACAGCGAGGCCGAGGCCGGGCCGAAGAAGGCGCGGGCGACGCCGAACATGGCGAGCACGGCGAAGATCGGCAGCGGTCCGCTGATGCCGTGCAGTGTCAGAAACAGCAGCGCCAGTGCGCACATCGCCTCCACCACCACCGCCAGCGCCATGATCAGGCGGCGGCCGAAGCGGTCGGCGACGACGCCGGTGACCAGCACCAGCAACAGCGACGGCAGGAACTGGACGATGCCGACCAGGCCAAGATCGAGGGGATCGCGGGTCAGGTCGTACATCTGCCAGCCGACCGCGACGGACACGATCATGGTGGCGAATGTGGTGAGGAAACGCGCCGCCCAATAGCTCAGGAAGGAGCGGTGGCGGAACGCGGCATAGCGCTGGTCCGGCGACGTTTGTGCGGCAGTCATGGATCGAGGCCCCGTTGCGATGGTATTGGAGCGACGTGCGTCCAATTGGACGCACAAAGTACGCTCCAACACTGTTTGGTTGTCGCATCGTGCTTTTCCGAAAATCGGAACCGATTTTCGGGCCCATGCGATAGCCGGCGGGGCACTTCCCGGATGGGCGCTGTTCCGGCCAAGGGAACTTCTAACAAAGTTCGCTGCGCGATGTGCGCCAAAATCAGCACTGGATCAAGAAATTTCTGCGCCAAGGCAAGCCCTGGAGAGAGCCTCATACGCTGCTCAGCGCTTCTGTACCCGTTTCAACTTCGAGCCGATGCTGTTCGATGCCTTCGACCGATCCGGCCGGCCCATCTACCACACCAACGTCATGATGTGCGTCGGTACCGAGCTCTGCCTCATCGGCCTCGCCAGCATCATCTCGGATCGCCGGCGGGCCGAAGTCCGTGAACGACTGGAAGCGGGAGGGCGCACGGTAATCGACCTGACGCACGAGCAGATCGAGGCGTTCGCGGGCAACGCTCTCGAACTCCAGGGGCGCGGCGGTCGCCTGCTGGCGATCTCATCGCGGGCAATGCGGTCGCTGCGAGCTGACCAGATCGCTGCCATCGAGCGCTGCATTGCCCCGCTCAGCCTCGACATTCCGACCATCGAGCTCGCCGGCGGCTCGGTCCGTTGCATGCTGGCAGGAATCCATCTGGCGCAACGCTGAACCAGGAGTCCGCAGGAGAGCGCCCCGCGGAAAAATCCAGACACCGCGACTGCGCTCAGTCCCGCAGCGCGGCCGAGATGGCGTCGAGGCCACCGCTTAACTCGGCTTCCGTCGGCCAGCCAAATCCGACGCGGAAGAAGCGCTTCTCCATTTCGAACCAGTGGCCGGGTCCGACATAGGTGCCATGGTTTTCCAGCAGGTTCACGTAGAACCGGTCGAGGTCGAAGCCGGGATCGACATTCAGGCGCGGAAAGCCGACGACGCCGCCTTGTGGCCGCACCCAGTCGACCAGCGGCTCACGCTCGATCCAGGCCTGGACGATGTCGCGACGCCTGGCCATTTCGGGCAGCAGTGTCGCCAGGAACGCGTCCCGGCGCTCAAGCATACCACGCGCGATGCCTTCGTCGATGACGCTGCCGCAAATGCCGATCTGCTCCTTGGCGGCGAGGAACTTCCTGAAGCTCTGCATCCCTGGTGATCAGCCAGCCGATGCGGATGCCGGGAATGCCGAAGGCCTTGGACAGCGACGAGACGCTGATTGCCTTCGGGCTCAGCGACGCAGCCGACGGCAGGCGCTTGCCATAGGAGAGGTCGCGATAGGTCTCGTCGACCAGCAAATGGCAGTTGCGGCTTTCGGCAAGCGCCACCAGCGCGTCGAGTTCGGCTCGGCCCATCATCGTGCCGGTCGGGTTGTGCGGGCAGGTGACGCTGATCAGCCTGGTGTTCGGCTGGATCGCCGCCGCGACCTGGCCGACATCGATGGCGAAGCCGTCCTCGAAGGCCAGGTCGACAAAGCTGATGGTGCAGCCGATCGCCCTTGGGGTCTCGATGTTGGTGGCGTAGTTGGGCCTGATGACGACCAAATGATCGCTCGCCGACAAAAGCGAAGTCGAGATGATGAACAGCGCGCCGGCTGCCCCGGCGGTGACCAAAACATCATCGGGCGAAACGCCGGCGTCCTGCGCCGCGATCAGCGCGCGCAACGCCTTGTCGCCGCGATGCTCGCCATAGAAAAGCGTGAGGTCGGGCAAGGACAGGCCGATGTCGGAGAGTTTTTGATCGGCGATCGAACTTTCTGAGAGATTGTAGCGGATCCGGTCATAGCCGTATTCTTCCGGCGCCTCTTTCTCGATCACCATTCTGGCGTAGTTCATGGCTTCCCCCAAAGAATCCGTCCGATTCATCCAAGCCACAAAAACATGAAGCCTGCCAAGGCGGATTCGCCGGCAGGCTCCAATCAATCCATTGGCTCAGCCTCTGGGCTCAGCGCGGAATTGCCTCAGGCCGAAGCCTTGGCCTTCCTGCCCTTGACGACCGGCTTCGGGGCGGCCTTGCGGCCGAGGCCGATCGACTTCGCCAGCAGCGAACGCGAGGCGGCATAATTGGGGGCGACCATCGGATAGTCCGACGGCAAGCCCCATTTGGCGCGATAGGCGTCCGGCGTCAGGCCGAAATGCACGCCGAGGTGACGCTTCAGCGATTTGAACTTCTTGCCGTCTTCGAGGCAGATGATGAAGTCCGGTGTCACCGATTTCTTGGGGTTGACCGCCGGGACCAGCGGCGCCGCCACCGGGACCACCGGTTGGCCGAGCCCGCTTATCGAAGTGCTGACGCTGGCGATGAGGTCGGCCAGGCCGGAAACGGGCAAGCGGTTCTTCTCGACGTAAGCGGACACGATGTGAGCGGTCAACTCGAGCAGGTCGATGTCTTTACGGGCGCTGTTGCTATCGTCGGTCAATCTATTTCTCCGTCTAGCGCGAATGACCTGAAAATCGGATTCGATTCCCGGAAAGGATCATGCGCAAAATCAAAATGCTAAGGCGTCCTTGTGATCCACGGGACGGGCGGCGTTGTTGTGGCGCGAAATTCCTAGTCGGCAAATCTGCGCAGCGCAATGACTTGATGCCGCGGCACACGTTATTTTGAACAACTATATTAAACAATAACAATATCAGACTATCAGCGCCTTGTCGCGCCACAAACGAAACCCGCCTTCGAAGGCGCGTGTGTTGTCGCCACGCCGGCTGTCGGCGGGCAATTCATCGAGCTTGTCGACATTGCCGCCGCCAATGACGACATAGTCAGGCTGCATGGCGGCGCGGAGCCGGTCGACGACGTCGAAAACATATTTGCGCCATTTCTTCTTGCCGCGCTTTTCCAGGCCGCGTTCGCCGACATAGTCCTCGAAACTCTTGCCCTTCTTGTAGGGAAGATGGGCGAGTTCCATCGGCTGGGCGACATTGTCGACGATCATCGCCGCGCCGAGGCCGGTTCCCAGCCCGATGAACAGCATGCGACCGCCCTCATAGCTGCCGATGGCCTGCATCAGCGCGTCGTTGACCACCTTCACCGGCTTGCCGAACTGCGCGGCGAAATCGTAGCCGGCCCAACCCTTGCCGAGATTGGCAGGGTCGGTGAGCGGCCTGTTGTGGTTGACCGGGCCGGGGTAGCCCATCGAGATGACGTCGTAGGACAGGCCTTCGGCGAGCTTCCTGACCGTATCGGTCATCTGCTGCGGTGTCAGGCCAGGCCCGGAATCGGCGCGGCGCTCCGCGCCGCCGGCACTCGAGAGGATCTTGACATGCGAGCCGCCGATATCGATCGAAAGCACGATCTTCTCGGGGCTCGATGCTGGTTGCTTCACCGCCTTGGCCATCGCGTCACCTCCTCACGTTACCGGATCGATCCAGCCGTTGGGCGGCCCGAACCCGGCCATCACGTCTGCCGGACCCCATGTGAGCGGCTCATAGAGATAGGGAGGCGTGGTGTCGCCGAGCACCGGGCCGACGATGCGCCAGGCCAGTTCGCTGGCATCCTGGCGGGTGAACAGCTGGCCATTGCCGTTCATGGCATCGCCGATCAGCCGCTCATAGGGCGGCATGTCGCTCTTGCTGTCGTCGAGCGCCGTCAGTTCGACCTGTTCGCCGATCATGTCGTCGCCCGGCGCCTTGCGCTGGGCGCCGATGGCGATCACCACCTGCGGATCGATGCGGAAGCGGACGTAGTTCTGGTCGGCGGGCTTGATCGGGTCGAAGACGTCGAGTGGCGGCCGCTTCAGTCGCACCACCACCTCGGTGACATGCACGGGCATGTTCTTGCCGGCACGGATGAAGAACGGCACATCCTGCCAACGCCAGGTGTCGACGAAGAAACGCACCGCTGCAAAGGTCTCGACCGGTGAGTTCGGCGCCACGCCGGGTTCCGCGAGATAGCCGGTGAACTGGCCGCGCACGACATCGTCTTTCGTCAAGGTGCGGATCGCGCGCAGCACCTGCACCTTCTCGTCGATCAGGTCGTCGGCCGAGCGGCCGACAGGCGGCTCCATGGCAAGCAGCAACAGGATGTTGAGCAGATGGTTCTCGATGACGTCCCTGATGCAGCCGACATCGTCATAGAAGCGGCCACGCCCCTCGACGCCGAAATCCTCGGCCATGGTGATCTGCACGCTCTCGACGAAGTTGCGGTTCCAGATAGGCTCGAGGAGGGAATTGGCGAAGCGGAAATAGAGCAGGTTCTGGATCGCTTCCTTGCCGAGATAGTGATCGATGCGGAAGATCGACTGTTCGTCGAACACAAGATGCAGCACCCGATTCAGCCAGCGCGCCGATTGCAGATCATGGCCGAAGGGTTTTTCCACCATCAGCCGTGCGCCGTGCGCCGTGCCCGATTGCTCCAGCCCCTGGACGACGGTCTCGAACATCGTCGGCGGCACCGCCATGTAGTGCAACGGCCGTTGCGCCGTGCCGAGTGCGGTTTTCAGTTTCTCGAACGTCGCCGGATCGCGGTAGTCGCCACTGACGTAGCGGAGCATGGACGCGAACTTGGCGAACACCTTTTCGTCGATCTTGCCGAGTGCATTGACGATGCCGTCGCGGGCACGCGCCTGCAATTGCTTGAGGTCCCAGGCGTCGAACGCGACGCCGATCACCGGTTCGGTGAGCGTCCCCTTGGCGACCATCTGGTAAAGTGCTGGAAATATCTTCTTGTGGGCGAGGTCGCCGGTGGCCCCGAAGAGCACCAGCGTGTCCGACCGTTCCTGGCTCATCAAACTGTCTCCCCTGCCGCCGTCACGAGCCGGCCTTCGGCTTCTCGACATGGCCACCAAAGGCATAGCGCATGGCGGACAGAAGCTTGTCGGCGAATTCGGATTCGCCTTGCGAGGAGAAGCGGTCGAACAAGGCCGAGGACAGCACCGGCGCCGGCACGCCGGTGTCGATCGCGGCCTTCAGCGTCCAGCGGCCCTCGCCGGAATCCGAGACGCGGCCACCGAAACTCGCCAGTGAGGCGTCGGACTTGAGCGCGCCGGCGGTCAGGTCGAGCAGCCAGGAGCCGATGACACTGCCATGCCGCCAGACCTCGGCGACATTGGCGAGGTCGATATCGAACTGGTAATATTCGGGGTTCTGCAACGGGCTGGTCTCGGCGTCGGCGACGCGCTTGACCTTGCCGGCATTGCCGGCCTTGAGGATGTTCATGCCCTCGGCATAGGCCGCCATGACGCCGTATTCGATGCCGTTGTGGATCATCTTGACGAAATGGCCGGCACCGCTCGGGCCGCAATGCAGATAGCCGAAGGGTGCCGTGCCCGCGGCCCTGTCGGGAGCAGGCGCGCCGGTATCGGCGCCGGGCGCCAGCGTGGCGAAGATCGAATCGAGATGCTGGACCGCTTCGTCAGGTCCGCCGATCATCAGGCAGTAGCCACGGTCGAGGCCCCAGACGCCGCCGCTGGTGCCGACATCGACATAGCTGAGGCCCTTATCCCTGAGCTTTGCCGCCCGGTCGACATCGTCATGGTAGTAGGAATTGCCGCCGTCGATGATGATGTCGCCGGGCTCCATCAGGGCTGCCACCTGGTCGACGATCTTGCCGGTGATCGCCGCCGGCAGCATCAGCCACACACAGCGCGGCTTGGCCAGCTTGCCGACGAATTCTGCCAGGGATGCCGTTCCGGACGCACCGTCGGTAACGAGTGCGGCGACGCTGGCGGGGTTAATGTCGTAGACGACGCATTGGTGGCCGTCGCGCATCAGGCGCCGGACCATGTTGGCGCCCATCCGGCCCAGTCCCATCATTCCGATCTGCATGGTTTCGTCCCTGTTTCCTAGAGATTTGCTGGGTTTGTCGAGGAAGGATCTACTGGCCATCCTGCTCGCCTGACATGACGGAGAAGTCGACATTCTCCCAATCGCCGGTCCCGGACCAGAAAAAAGTGAAGATCAGTGTGCTTCCGCCGGGGAGGCTGGCCGTGGGCATCTCGGCGAGATGGATGCCGAAAGCGTTCTCCTCTGTCTGGCTGTCGACTGCGGTCGCCCAGTTGTCGGCGCTCCAGCGGATCGTCGCCGGGGCCAGCAGTTCGATACGCAGCGTCTTGCCGGTTGGGATCGTGCGGATCTTGTTGTTGAACCGCCACGTCCTGAACGACGATACCGTCTTGTCCTCGATGTAGCGCTTGACGCCTTGCGGCGGCATGTCGAAGACCGCGCCGTCGCCCAGCGAGCGCAACAGCTTGATATGCTCCGAATGCGCCCAGACCAGCGGCATGGCGCTGCCCGAGGGGCCGCCATGCAGCAGTTCGTGCTCGGCCAGGTCGGCGCCGTCCCAGACCTGCTCGGGCAGCAGGCCGCCCGCTCCGGCCGAGCCTTCGAGTGCCGCCAGCAGGCTGGCTGCCTTGTCCTTGCGCCCCGCCGCCAGCTCGTAGTGGGCACGTTCGCCGGCCAGCAATGGCCACGGCCGGCCCTGGCCGGTGCCGTCGAAGGGCGCGCCATCCTCGTGCTCGCCATAACCATCGCCATTGTAGCGATACCAGAGCGGTCCTTGCGGCAGGTCGCAGCGCAACTGCGCGTCGATGATCTTGACCGTGTCGACGATGCGCGGATCATCCGCGGCCCTCAGGCCGAAGCGGACGAGCGCCAGCGCGTCCGGGCTGACGATTGCCTCGGCGGGCCGGTCGGTGTCGCCGGGCGGCCGGTTCTTGATCGGCACGTAGCCGTCCTTCGGCGAACCGGCCTCGGCACTGTCGGGCGCCGCGATGCGGACGTAGTACCCCTCGACGCCGTTTCCCGCGCAGAGTGGTGTGCCGGTGACATAGGTCCAGCGCTCGACCTGGTCGTTCCAGACATCGGCGGTCTCGCGCAGATAGGCCGCCGGCTCAGGCTTGCCGCAGGCGTCGAGCAGGTCTGCCGCGGCAAGCAGTGCCGCGATCTCGACGGCCAGCGTGAACGGGCTGTAGCCGGCATCCTCCTCCCAGCGGTCCTCGCCGGTGACGGGTCCGTTGCGCACGACATAGCTGGCTGCGCGCTCGATCATCGGCTGGAAGGCGGAGAGCCTGGCGCGCGGCAGGTGGCCTGCGCGGTGCAACGCGTCGGCCAGCAGCAGCGGGAAGGCGCATTCGTCCATCTGGATGCCTGGCCAATAGGCCGACCCGTCGAGCCAGGCATTCTGCGGCCAGTGGCCATCCGGCTGCTGGATGGAGTGGAGGTAGTCGAGGATTTGCAGGGCCGACGCGGCGTCGCCGGCGGCGAGAAAGCCACCTGCCGTTTCGACCAGATCGCGCGGCCAGACCAGATGATAGCCGCCGAGGTCGTCGTCGCCCTTGTTGAACCCCCACGGAATCGAAAGGCTGGCGACCGCAGCACCGGGTATGGTGATCGACCGGTGCGTCGCGAGGACCGCGGTCGAGACGCGATAGAAGTTGATCCCGGATGCGCCATGCCGGTCCAGCGGCAGCAGGTCCTTTTGCCACTTGCGCCATGTCTCGACATAGGATTTCGCCGCGGGTTCAAAACCCCGCTTCAGGCTCGCGAAGGCATTTTCAGCAGCTTCGTCAGGCGTCGCTCCAAACCCCAGCGCCAGTATGGCCGTTGTCTTCGAAGCGGAAAAGCCGATCTCGCCGGTCAACGCGACATTGCCGTCCTCGGCCCGCTGGCAAGCCGGGTCGAGCGCGCCGGTGTTGTGGAGTTGCTGCCAGCCGTCGGAGACGCCGACATAGCCGGCCGAGCCGGTTCGCCAGGGCAGCGACGAGGCCAGCGCCAGGCAGGTGCCACGCCCCGCGGCGAACAGCACAGGCCTTCCGTTGTGGTCGCCGACCCAGGCGGTGTTGCCCATGCCGGCGTTGACCAGATGCGGCGCCAGCAAGGCGTAGACGCGGTAGTCACCGGGTGCACCCTTGAGCGCCGTGAAGGTGATCTCCTGCAGCAGCGCGGGCCGGGCCGGGTCGGCGAGGATGCGTTTCTCGATCCGGTAGGCGCCGTCGGCGGCGGTGTTGACCAGCCCGTAGGCGGGCACGCCGTCCTCGAACGGTTCGATGGCGTGCACGGCGTCTCGCTTCTCTTCGGAGAAATAGCCGTCAGGGCCGGTGACGATCAGGCCGAGGTCGCGCGTGCAGGCGCTGTCGACGCGCGGATAGTAGATCTCGTTGAGGATGCCATGGCTGATCGTGAACCAGATCTGGCCGGTTGGCGAAAGGGACGTTCCGACGCCGCTCTTGGCGCTTGACGTCCAGCGGGCCGGAATTCCCGGGGCGCCCGGAGCAACGGTTGGCGTCACTGGCATTCTGTTGCGGTCTCCTGGCCCCTTCCCTAGACCAGGACGCGAACCCTTTTCAATCATTGCACCGCAAGTTGATCGGACCCGTCAATGGAGCTGTCGTTGACAGCGGCGCCGGCCTGCGTCCACTATTCCCGGCACGGGAGGATCGCGAAGCCATGCCGGAGGTGTCCCTGGTCCTGATCGACCGGTTGCTGGCGATTTCGGCGGCGCTTGCCGGGCATATCGATCCCGGCACGGCGTTCCGCGCGACAGCCATCGAGATCGGCACGCTGATTCCGCACGATCACATGGATCTTGCGGTGCTGTCGCATGATGGGCGCAGGCATGCCTGTTATGAGGCCGGCTTCCACACCAGCTGGAGCGAGCTTGCCCAGCATCCGCTGCCGACCGAAGTCAGCCCGATACGCTCGGTGCTGTGGGGTGAGGTGCCCTATCTGCTTGCCAACGACGCGCTGCGCGACCAGCGCTTCCATTTCGCCACCGCCATCGACGGGCCGATCTTCGCCGCCCGGCTGCGCAGCCGCATCGTCGTGCCGCTCAGGGCCCGCGGGGGCATCATCGGAGCGCTGAACATCAGCCGGCACGAGGTCGGCTGCTACACGCTTGCCGATGTCGCGGTCGCCCAGCAATGCGCCGATCTGATCGCGCCCTATATCTTCGCGCTGATCCAGACCGAGGAGGCGCGCCGGGCCATGCTTGCCGAGAGCGAGGCGCGCAACCGCGTTGAACTGCTGCGGGTTGGCGCCTCGCAGCTGACCGAAGGCATGGAGCGCGAACGCCGGCGCATGGCCATGGATTTGCACGACCAGACGCTTGCCGACCTCGCCCGCATCGCGCGCCAGCTTTCGGCCTTGCGCGGCCAGGGCGTGGCGCGGGCCGCGCAGCTTGCCGATCTCGAACAGGAGGTCGCCGGCTGCCTGACGGAACTGCGCCACATCGTCGACGACATGCGGCCGAGCGTGCTCGAACTGTTCGGCCTGCGCGATGCGGTCGAGGCGCATCTCAACCGCAGCGTCGCCAGAGCCAAGCCGCCGATCGCCGTGCGCATCGCCGACACCAGCGACGGCAGCGCCGACAGCCTGCCGGAGCCGGTCCGCACCGCGCTCTACCGGATCGTGCAGGAAGCGATCAACAATGCCGTCCGCCACGCCGCGCCGCGCCGCATCGATGTGCTGCTGGCGTCGACCGCGAGCGTGCTGCGGGTGATCGTCACGGATGACGGACAGGGTTGCGGCACCGTCGATCCGGCCGCCCATGGCGGCATTGGCCACATGCATACGCGGGCCGCGCTGATCGGAGCGCGGTTGCGCATCGGGCAAGCCGGCCGCAAGAGCGGCGGCACCCGTGTCGTCATCGAGATCGACCGCCAGCGGTCCCGGGAATTGCCGGATGCGGCTACCGCAACGGTGCCAGGCCAGATGGCCGTATCGGAGGCCATGTGATGCTTGTGATGATCGCCGAGAATGACGGGCTGCACCGCACATTCGCGCGCCGCACCGTCGAGCAATTGTGGCCCGGCGACGTCGAGGTGATCGAGGCGAGCGACGGCGAGGACGCGATCAACCTGGCGGCAGAGCGGGAGCCGCCGCATGTCGTGCTCGACCTGCAGATGCCGAAGGCGACCGGGATCGAGGTTGCCAGGGCGATCTGGAACCGCCGCGCCGGCACCCACATCCTGTTCTGGTCGAATTTCGCCGACGAGGCCTATGTGCGCGGCGTGGCCCGTATCGTGCCGCCGGGTTCGGTCTATGGCTACGTGCTCAAATCGGCGACGGAAGAGGGCATGCGCTCGGCCCTGCGCGGCGTTTTCCGCGAGGGCCACTGCATCATCGACCGCGAGATACGCGGCATCCAGCACCGCGTCCAGGACAAGTTCGAGGGCATCACCGACGGCGAGTATGAAAGCCTGATCGACATCGCGCTCGGCTTGACCGACCGGGCGATCGCGGCACGCCGAGGCCTGTCGATCCGCGGCGCGCAGAGCCGCATCAAGCATGTCTACGACAAGCTCGGCATCGTCCCGGCGGAGGACGGCGTCGGCGATGCTTCCGTGTTCAACTCGCGAACGCGGGCGATCTATCTCGCCATGGCGCGCGGCCTGATCAACATCGACGCTCTGCGCCGCGAGCAGGACCGGCTCGACGCCTGGCTGGCACAGGCGTCGCCCAATCCCTAATCCCGGCTGGCGCGACTGTGCAAATGCACAGTCGGCCGTGCGCTTTGACCCGTATCGCTACGCCCGTGCCGCAACTACGCTCGACCCCATAAAAAGACCATATCGGGGAAGCGCTCATGCCATTCGTCACCATGCGGATTCGCACGGCTGTTCGCGCCGCCAGGAGCCTGTGATGTCGGTGTCGGCGCGAGCCCGCCATTCCGGCTTCGACGACGTCGTCGGCGATGGGACGATCGAAACGCTGGCGAGCGGCTTCGGCTTCCTCGAAGGACCGGTGTGGCATCCCTACGAGAAATGGCTGGTCTTTTCCGACATCCCGGAAAGCCGCATGTATCGCCGTAGTGCCGCCGGCGAGATCGAGCTGTTCCGGGAGCCGAGCCACAAGGCCAATGGCAACACGCTGGACCGGCAGGGGCGGCTGGTCACCTGCGAGCACGCGACGAGCCGGGTGACCCGCGCCGAGCCCAATGGCAGCGTAACAGTGCTCGCCACGCACCACCAGGACAAGCAGCTCAACAGCCCGAACGACATCGTCGTTGCCACCGGCGGATCGATCTACTTCACCGATCCGGGCTATGGCAGGGTGGAGTTCTATGGCTTGCCGCGCCCACAGGAGCTGTCGTTCCAGGGCGTCTACCGCATCGATGGCGACGGCGCCCAACTGACATTGCTGGCCGACGATTTCGTCCAGCCGAACGGGCTCTGCTTTTCGCTGGACGAGTCGCGGCTGTTCATCAACGACACCGAGCGAGGCCATATCAGGGTGTTCGGCGTCGAGGCGGATGGTGATTTGAACGGCGGTGCGGTGTGGGCCGTGACCGAGGGCGAGGGGCCGGGAGCCCCCGACGGCATGAAGATCGACAGCCGCGGCAATGTCTATTGCACCGGCCCCGGCGGCATCCATGTGTTCGATGCGTCGGGTGCCATTCTGGGCGTCATCCGGACGCCGGAAGACTGCGCGAATTTTACTTTCGGCGACGACGACCTGAGGAGCCTCTACATCGCCGCGTCGACGTCGCTGTACCGGCTGCGGGTGCGCGTGCCGGGATTGAGACTGTTTTGAGACTGGGATTATCCGTGCTCAAATCAGATTGGGAGTGAGGCCGGGGTCAAAGCCGGCAGGAACTGCAGCAGTCAACATCTGGGAGGATTAAGACATGAAGAAACTGTTCGTCTTGGGCGCCTTCGCCGCGATGCTCGCGTCGGGCACGGCACTGGCCGACACCAGTGGCAAGAAGATCGCCTTTTCCAACAACTATGCCGGCAATTCGTGGCGGCAGGCGATGCTCGACAGCTATGGCATCGTCACCAAGAAGGCGGTCGCCGACAAGGTCGTCGGCGCGGCCGATATCTTCACCACCGCCGACAAGGAAGTGCCGACGCAGGCGGCCCAGGTGCAGAACCTGATCCTGCAGGGCTATGACGCCATCGTCATCAACGCCGCTTCGCCGGACGCGCTCAACGGCGCCATCAAGCAGGCCTGCGACGCCGGCATTGTCGTCGTCTCGTTCGACGGCACCGTCACCGAACCTTGCGCCTACCGTGTCGTCGTCGACTTCAAGGACATGGGCAAGCAGGAAGTGGAACAGATGGCCAAGTTCCAGCCCAAGGGCGGTAATCTGCTGGAAATCCGTGGCCTGGCAGGCACCTCGATCGACGATGCCATCCATGCCGGCATCCTCGAAGGCGTCGCCGCCCATCCCGAGTTCAAGATCGTCGGCTCGGTGACCGGCGACTGGGACCAGACGACGGCGCAGAAGGCGGTGGCGACCATCCTGCCGTCGCTGCCGGATATCGTCGGCATCGTCGACCAGGGCGGTGACGGCTATGGTGCGGCGCAGGCCTTCGCCGCCGCCGGCAAGCCGCGCCCGACCATCATCATGGGCAACCGCCAGGACGAATTGCAGTGGTGGAAGGAACAGAAGGACAAGGACGGCTACCAGACCTGGTCGGCGTCGATCGCGCCCGGCGTGTCGTCGCTCGCCTTCTGGGTGGCGCAGCAGGTGCTCGATGGCCGCACGGATATTCCGCACGATCTGCTGGTGCCGTATCTCGCCTTCACCCAGGACGATTTCGAGGCCGAGTTGCCGAAAATCGTCAAGGGCGGCGTCGCCAGCCACGAATACACGCAGGAAGACGCGATCGCGGCCATCAAAGCCAACATCAAGTGAGCGTCGGGCAAGCGTTGCCTTCCGGATCATCGAGCGGATATCGTTGAGCATGCCTGAAGGGAACGCTGACATCATCAGACTGAGCGGCGCCGAAAAGCATTTCGGCGCCGTTCGCGCGCTGGGCGGCGTGGATTTCCACGTCGGCCCCGGTGAGTGCGTCGGCCTCGTCGGCCACAATGGCGCCGGCAAGTCGACCCTGATGCACATGGTGGCGGGCACGCTGATGCCCGACAGCGGTCAGATCGGCGTCCATGGCGGCATCGAGGAGACCTACTCGGTGTCGCGGGCGCAGCAACTCGGCATACGCTGCGTGTTCCAGGAACTGTCGCTGTGCCCCAATCTCAGCGTCGCCGAGAACACGCGCATCAACCACGCTTCGCTGCGCGGCTTCGGCTGGCGGCGCAAGGCAGCGGATCTGATCGCCGCCAAGCTCGACGAGATCTTTCCGGGGCACAGCATCTCGGCGGGCGACATTGTCGGCGACCTGTCGATCGGCCGGCGTCAGATGGTCGAGGTGGCGCGCGCCTTCACGGTGACGCAGGACCGGCTTGACCTCGTCATCCTCGATGAGCCGACATCGTCGCTCGACGCGCATACGGCAGGCCAGTTGCTGGCCTTCATGCGCCGCTTCGTCGCCAGCGGCAAAAGCTGCATCCTGATTTCGCATGTGCTGGGCGAAGTGCTGCGGAACGCCGACCGCATCGTGGTGATGCGCGATGGCAAGGTGGTTGTCGCCGACGCTGCTGGTGCGTTCGACCGCGACCGGCTGGTGACAGCGATGGGTGGGGCGGAAGCGCGCCAGAAGATCGCGGCGCAAGTCGCCGCCGCCAAGCCGGTGGCCAGCCCGTTGCGGGTGCGGGCGCGCCCTGCCGTGCAGAAGGACGGCACCGACCTTGTTGCCTGTGCCGGCGAGATCATTGGCCTTGCCGGGCTGGCGGGCCATGGCCAGACCGACCTGTTGCTGGCGATCTTCGAGGCCGCATCGCGCACCAAGGCCGGTATCGAGGTGACCGCGCCGGTGGCGCTGGTGGCCGGCGACCGCCAGTCGGACGGCATCTTCCCGCAATGGTCGATTGCGCAGAATATCGGCATCCGCTCGCTGGCGCGCTTGCGCAACGGGCTGTTGATCTCGCCGCAGCGCGAGGCCGAGCTCGCTGCATTTTGGCAAAAGAAGATCGGCATCCGCACGCCGGACATGAACAACAACATTTTCTCGCTGTCGGGCGGCAACCAGCAGAAGGCGCTGTTTGCCCGCGCCCTCGGCTCGGACGCTGAGATCGTGCTGATGGACGATCCGATGCGGGGCGTCGATATCGGCACCAAGCTGGAGGTCTACGACCTCGTGCGCGAAGAGGCCAGGAATGGCCGCACCTTCCTCTGGTACACCACGGAAACCGAAGAGCTCGACAATTGCGACCACATCTATGTCTTCAAGAACGGCCGCATCGTCGCCAATCTGCGCCGCGACGAGTTGACCGAAGAGAAGATCATCCAGTCCTCGTTCGGCGATGCGGCCTGAGATGACGGCCGCCAGCCTCGAAGCCACCGCCAGGAGTTCCGCCGAGCGTGGCGCGCTGGCCCGTGGCCGCCTGCTGCGCGGGCTGCTGCCGGCGTTGTCGCTGGCGCTGGTGCTGATCGCCATCGCCTGGCTCAATCCGCGCGCCATCAGCTATTTCGGCTTCAGCCTGATGCTGAACCTGGCGATCCCGATCGCGCTGGCGACGATCGCGCAGATGTTCGTCATCGCCGGCAACGAGCTCGACCTGTCGATCGGCACCTTCGTCGGCTTTGTCGGCTGCGTCACCGCGACCTGGCTGAAGGACGCGCCGCTGGTTGGCGTGGTCATCCTGCTCGGGTCGATCGGCGTTTATGCGTTGCTCGGTGCGCTGATTCATCTGCGCAACCTGCCTTCGATCGTGGTGACGCTCGGCATGAGCTTCGTCTGGCAGGGCTTGGCCATCCTCGTCCTGCCCAAACCGGGTGGCAAGGCGCCGGACTGGCTGCTGGCGTTCATGGCCTTCAAGCCGCCTTTCGTGCCATTCCCGATCATCGCGGCGCTGCTGATCGGCCTCATCGTTCACTTCGCCCTGATGCGCACCTCCTATGGCGTCATCCTGCGCGGCTCCGGCGGCAATCCGGCGGCGCTTGGCCGCGCCGGCTGGTCGCTGCTCAAGACCAAGATCGTGCTGTTTTCGCTGGCCGGCGTGTTCGGCGTGCTGTCCGGCATGGCGCTGATTGGCATTACCACCTCGGCCGATGCCAATATCGGCAATGGCTACACGCTGCTGGCGATCGCTGGTGTCATCCTTGGCGGTGGCGAGTTCGTCGGCGGCCGGGTGTCGCCGATCGGCGCGGTGATCGGCGCACTGACGTTGGCGCTGGCCGCATCGCCGCTGCTCACCTTCATGCACATTCCGCCCGACTGGCAGGTGGCCGCCAACGGCGCCATCCTGATCATCGTGCTGGCGGCCCGCGTCCTGATCAGCCGCAGGGAAAGATAGCCATGGCCGTGTTGAAACCACTGCTTGCCAAACCCTGGATCTGGTCTTTCCTCGGCGCCTTGCTGGTATGGCTGGCGACGATCGCCTTCACCGGCGGCTATGGCGCCGGCGGCATGGTCACGGCGGCGCTGTCGCTTGCGGTGTTCACAGTCATCGTCGGCGTCGGCCAGATGTTCGTCATCACGCTCGGGCCGGGCAATGTCGACCTGTCGCTGCCGGCCAATATCGGCCTTGCCAGCGCCGTCGCCATGAAGGTGATGGACGGCAACGACTCCATGATCCTGGTCGGGCTTTTGGCGGCGATCGCCACCGGGGCGGCGATCGGCGCCGCCAACTATCTGCTGATCTGGGCGCTGCGCATTCCGCCGATCATCGCCACGCTGTCGGCCAGCTTCATCATCCAGTCGATCGACATCAGCTATGGGCGCGGACTGCAGATCAAGCCGCCACCCGGCTTTGCCGATTTCGCCAACTGGCAGGTGCTGGGCATTCCGGTGCTGGCGATCCTCACCGTGCTGTTCACCATCGGAGCGGCCGTCGCGCTGCAGCGCATGATCTATGGCCGCTCGGTGCTGGCGATCGGCCAGAACATCCGTGCGGCGTGGCTCGCCGGCGTCAATGTCGGCCGCATTCGTTTCCTCACCTATACGCTGTCGGGCGCGCTCGGCGGCATCGACGGCGCGCTGCTCGCCGGCTATTTCCGAGGCGCCAATGTCGATATCGGCAACGAGTATCTGCTGGCCTCGATCGCCGTCGTCGTCATCGGCGGAACGTCGGTGGCCGGCGGCAAGGCCAATGTCCCCGGTGTCTGGGGTGCGGCGCTGTTCCTGGTGCTGCTGTTGACCATGCTCAACACCTTCGGTGTCAGTGCCGGCGTGCGGCTGCTGCTGACAGGGCTGATCATCGTTGGGGTGATCACGGCGGCGGGCGGACAGAAGGCGCTGCGGTAACGACTACGCCGCGATTCCAGAGACGATGGCGGCGGAGCTGCCGGCCAACGCCAGGCCCTTCAAGGCCGGTAATCATTGTGCCAGGCCGGCATCCGGTTCCCATCCGCCTCCTGGCGCTGTAAATCCCGTTCGCGCGGCACGAAGCCGCTCGCCATTGCTGGGAGGTTTGCGTGTCCGATTTCCTGAAGGTCAGCCGCGACGGCGATGTCGCCATCGTCATCATCGACAATCCGCCGGTCAATGCGTTGAGCCTTCACGTTCGCGAGCCGCTGAAGCAGGCTCTCGTTGAGTTGCGGGACGATCCGTTGGTTGCGGCCATCGTCATCACCTGCGCCGGCCGGACTTTCGTTGCCGGGGCCGACATCACGGAGTTCGGCAAGCCGGTGCAGCAGCCCGAGCTGCGCGCGATCATCGCGACGTTGGAAACCATAGCCAAGCCTACCGTCGCCGCCATCCATGGCACCGCACTCGGCGGTGGTCTGGAGCTGGCGCTCGGCTGCCATTTCCGCGTCGCCGACGCCAGCGCCAGGCTCGGCCTGCCGGAAGTAAAGCTCGGCCTCTTGCCGGGCGGCGGCGGCACGGTGCGACTGCCGCGCCTGGTCGGCGCGTTGAAGGCGCTCAAGATGATCGTTTCCGGGGCGCCGATCGGTGCCGAAGAGGCGCATACCACCGGTCTGGTCGATGCCCTCTTCGAAGGCGATCTGACCACGCATGCCGTGAACTTTGCCCGGGAAATAGCCCGCAAGGGTGGTCCCTTCACGCCGGTGCGCGATCGCGATGATGAGCTTAAGGGAACCAACCTGGCGGCTTTCGACGCCGAGGCGGCGGATCTCGCCAAGAAGGCGCGCGGCCTCGAAGCGCCGGTCGCGTGCGCGCAGGCGGTGCGCAATGCCGTCACGCTGCACTTCGATGAGGCGCTGGCGGTGGAACGCGCGCTGTTCGTGAAGCTCGTCGCCAGCGACCAGTCGCGCGCGCAACGCCATCTGTTCTTCGCCGAACGTGAGGCGGCAAAGAGTCCGGGCAAAGATCCCGTCAAGCGCAGGATCGCTCGCGTCGGCGTCATCGGTGCCGGCACGATGGGCGGCGGCATCGCCATGGCCTTCGCCAATGGCGGCTATCCCGTCACCTTGCTGGAGACCGGCCATGAGGCGCTACAGCGCGGATTAGCGACCATCGACAAGAACTATGCCGTTTCCGTCACGCGCGGCTCATTGACCGAAGATGCGAAGCGGCAGCGGCTCGCCCAGTTCACTGGTTCCACCGACTATGCCGATCTCGCCGATTGCGACCTGATCGTCGAGGCGGTGTTCGAGGACATGGCGGTCAAGAAGGAGGTCTTCGGCAAGCTCGACGCCGTGGCCAAGCCGGGCGCCATCCTTGCCACCAACACCTCCTATCTCGACATCAACGAAATCGCCGCCTCGACCTCGCGACCGCAGGATGTGCTCGGCCTGCATTTCTTCTCGCCGGCCAATGTCATGAAGCTGCTGGAGATCGTGCGGGCCGAGAAGACCGCGCCCGATGCGCTGGCGAGCGTCGTCGACCTGGCGCGGCGGATCGGCAAGGTGGCTGTCGTTGTCGGCGTCTGCCACGGCTTCGTCGGCAACCGCATGCTGGCGGCGCGCGGCTCGGAATCCGAGGCGCTTCTCCTCGAGGGCGCGACACCGCGCCAGATCGACCAGGCGTTCACCGATTTCGGCTGGCCGATGGGGCCGTTCCAGATGGGCGATCTCGCCGGCCTCGACATTGGCTGGCGCAACCGCAAGGCGCGCGGCCAGACGGCCGTGATCGCCGATACGCTGTGCGAACAAGGGCGTTTCGGCCAGAAGACCGGCCGTGGCTACTATCTCTACGAGGCCGCGCGCACGCCGGTACCGGACCCGCAAGTCGAGGCGCTGATCCGCGACAAGGCCGCCGAGCAGGGCATCGCGCCACGCGCGATCGAGGCGGAAGAAATCATCGAGCGCACGCTCTATCCCCTGGTCAACGAGGGTGCCAAGATCCTGGAGGAAGGGATCGCGGTCCGCGCCTCCGACATCGATGTCGTCTGGGTCAACGGCTACGGCTTTCCCGTCGGCAAGGGCGGCCCGATGTTCTGGGCCGGACTTGAGGGGGCGGACAAGATCATCGAGCGGCTCGAGTACTGGCATCATCGAACTGGCAAGGACGTGTTCAATGTGGCGCCATTGCTCAGGCGAATGGCCGAGACCGGTTCCTGGGAAGGCGCCGCCGCAGCCTGATCGCGCCACATAGGGGCTTATCCCTGGTGTCTCGCCAGCACGAAATCGTGCTCGACGTCCCAGAAGGAGCCGGCGAATTCGAGGCCCTTGGCGCGTGCCGGATCGTCGATGCGCTTGAACTGCGCCAACAGACTCTCCTTCACGCCGAAGACGGCGTCCGAATTGATGTAGGGATCGTCCGGATCGAAGATGTGGGTGGTCAGCGTCTCGAAGCCATCGACCTTGAGGATGTAGTGCAAATGCGCCGGGCGATAGGGATGGCGGCCGAGTGCATGCAGCAGCTTGCCGACCGTGCCGTCGTCAGGGATCGGATAGAATTTCGGCTTCACCGCGCGGAACCAGTAGCGGCCATCGGCGCCGGTGCGGAAGACGCCGCGCAGATTGAAGTCGGGCTGGATGCCCTTCTGCTGCACGTCGTAGAAGCCTTCATCATTGGCCTGCCAGACGTCGAGCACTGCATTGGCGATCGGCTTGCCCTCGGTGTCGAGGATGCGGCCATGGATGAACATGTCCTCACCCTTCTGGTCGAGGCAGATGTTGGCGCCCATCGGCAGTTCCGGCGCGTCGGCGAGATGGAACGGGCCGAGCACCGTCGATTCCGAAGCGCCTGACGGTTTGCGGTTGTTGATGGCGTCGACCAGCATCGAGACGCCGAGTACATCCGACAGCAGGATGAATTCCTGCCGCCATTCGGTCGACAGCTGGCCGGTCCTGGTCAGGAACATGATGGAATCGAACCATTCGTCCTGCGTCGGCTCGATCTCCTTGACCGCCTCGTGCAGTTTCCGGGTGATGACCTCCATCACCGCCTTCAGCCGTTCGCTTTTGGCGTTGGCGTTGCGGCCGGTGACCACCTCGACCGAATTCTCTTCGGTGAAGAAGCCCTTTTCGTGCGCTTCCATATCCGTCCTCACCTGTCCAGGATTGCCGTCAGGGCGCGGCGCAGGTCCGCTACCGGATCGCCGCTTATCGCATCCTTGCGCCAGCCGACATGCTGGTCCGGGCGCACGAGCAGGATGCCGCTGTCGCGCACTTCGCGGGCGCGCGCCCAGTCGCCGGAAAAATCCTGCCAGGGCTGGCGAGGGCCGATCAGATGGCCAGCAATATCGATGCCGAGTTCCTTGCCGACCGCCTTGGCCGCATCGAGCCAGCCTTGCCCGCCGATGCCAGTCAGCACGGTGAATTTGCCACGGCCGGTCAGGTCAAGCGTCGAGACCTTGTCGCCGCGTTCCGAATGCACCCAGACATGCGGCAGACGAGCGCCCGGCCAGGAGGTCGGCTGATAATGCAACTCGGCATCCTTGGTGAAGGCCGGTTCTTTCTGGCCGTCACTGACGATGGCGTTCGACTTGTAGCGCTGGTTCATCTCGACGCCATGGGCGTCGAATTCGTAGACCTTGGAGGCGATGGTCTCGCGGATCTTGGTGCGCTGCGCTTCGGCCGCCGGCGTGTCGTCACAGCGCGCATCCATGTTCGACTGCATCTTCACCGGGTCGATGGAATCGAGCAGGCCGAGCGCCTTGAAGATCGGGCCGAATTCCTCGATCGACTTGTTGGCGCGGGTGACGATCTGTCTGGCGACCGGCGCACGCTCCTGCGAATAGCTGTCGAGCAGTTTCGAGCCGGCCTTGCCCTTGATGACATAGGCGAGCTTCCAGGCGAGGTTGAAGCCGTCCTGGATCGAGGTGTTGGAGCCGAGCCCATTTGACGGCGGGTGGCGATGGATGGCGTCGCCCATGCAGAACACGCGGCCCTCGGAGGTCTGCGTGGCGTACATGTTGTTGACGGTCCAGGTCGAGACCGACTGGATGTCGATCTCAAGCTCGGGGTCGCCGACGAGATCGCGCGCCACCTTCCTGGCGAAGGCGTCGTCGACCTTGGGCGCCGGCTGGTTGATGTCGTAGCCCCAAACGATCAGCCATTCGTTCCACGGCCGGATCATGCGCACCAGACCCATGCCGATGCCGCCGACATCGGCGCCCGGCTGCACCACCCAGTAGAGCACCGAGGGGCGGTGGGCGACGTATTTCGACAGGTCGGCCTTGAACAGGATGTTCATCGAGCCGCCGACGCCCATCTTGCCTTCGAAGGGCAGGCAGGCATGTTCGGCGACCAGCGAATTGCCGCCATCGGCGCCGACCAGATACTTCGAGCGGATGGTGATGTCCTTGCCGGTCAGCCGGTCGCGGCAAGTGGTGGTGACGCCGTCGGCATCCTGGACATGCGATAGGTACTCCATCGACATGCGCGACTGCGTGCCGCGCGAACAGGCGGTCTTGAACAGCAGCGGCTCCATGAAGGTCTGCGGCAGGTCGTTCATGTGAGAGGGTGAGGACAAGAGATGCTCGGCACGCGAGAGCGGATGCTTGCCCCAGCTGCGCATGCGGCCGATCTCCTCGCCGGCGAGCGAGGTGCAGAACACGTTCTCGCCCATCATATCCTGTTCGGTGGCGTGCATGTAGGCTTCGGCCTCGACCTCCCCGCCGAGGTCGCGCAGCACCTCCATGGTGCGCTGGTTGGTGATGTGGGCGCGCGGTGTCGCGGCCAGCCAGCGGTAGCGGTTGATGACCATGTTCTCGACGCCATAGGTCGAAAGCAGTGCTGCGGTTGCCGAGCCCGCTGGCCCGGTGCCGATGGTCAGCACGTCGGTGGTGATGTCAGCCATGCGGCCCTCCCTTTTTGCTTGGTGATACAGGTCCGCCGGCCAGCCGGCGGCGGACCGGGAAAAGCTGGATGCCGGTGCGCTCGGCAAACAGGCCCCACAGGCCGCGCGGCGCAAACAGCATGATGACGATGCCGATCAGTCCGAGGATCAGAAGATACCAGGAGCCGTAATCGGCCAGCAGGTTCTGCAGGATGTAGAAGACGATGACGCCGACGATCGGACCTTCGATGGTGCCGATGCCACCGATGACGACGATGAAGATGACATAGGCAGTCCAGTCGACGACGGAGAAGGCGGCGTCGGGCGAGATGCGGGCCTTCTGCACATAGATCAGCGCGCCGGCGAGGCCGGTGCCGAAGGCTGCCGCCAGATAGACCAGCGTTTTCATGCGGCGGGCGTCAACGCCGACCGAGCGCGCCGCTTCCTGATTGTCGCGCACGGCCGCCAGGCCCAGCCCCTGTTTCGAGCGCAGCAGGCGGTAGACAAGGCCGATGGTGGCGATGGCCAGCAATAGCGCCAGCCAGTAGGTCAGGATGTCACCAGCGCTTGACGATTTGACGCCGAACAGTTCGCCGACCAGCTTCAGGGCCGGCATGTCGCGGGTTGCCTCACGCGGCAGCGAGGTGCCGGTGCCGCCGCCCAGCATTTTCCATTGCGCCAGCGCAAGCCGCACCACTTCGGCGATGACCCAGCTGCCGATGGCGAAATAGGCGCCCTGCAGGCGAAACAGGAAGAAGGCGGTCGGGATGGCGAGCAGGGCGCTGGCGATACCGGCAAGCAGGATCGCAGCCAGCGGGTCAAGCCCAGCGAGGATGACGAGTGCGAACATGGAGTAAGCGCCGAAGCCGACAAAGGCCTGCTGACCGACCGAGACCAGCCCGGCATAGCCGGCCAAGAGGTTCCAGTTCTGCGCCAGCACCAGCATGGTGAGGATGAAGAACAGGTCCTGCAGCACGCTGCGCGAGACGAACAGTGGTGCGGCGAAAGCGAGCAGGATGACGAGCGCAGCGACGATTGCGAAGGCCGCCGATGCCCTGGTTCGCGTTTCGACTTTCCAGCGACTGAGTGTGACGTCGGTCATGGCGCTCAATCCACCGCCCTCGGAAAGAGACCGCGCGGCCTGACCAGAAGCACCACCAGGAAGGCCACATGTCCGGCCAGGATCTGCCATTCCGGATTGATCGCGGCGCCAAAGGTCTGGGCGATGCCGATGACGATGCCGCCGAACAGCGTTCCCCACAGCGAGCCAAGGCCGCCGATGATGACCGCCTCGAAGGCGTAGATCAGTCGCGCCGGTCCGATGGTCGGATCGAAATTGGCGCGCGTGCCGAGGTAGAGCGCGGCGATCGTCACCACCACCATGGCGATGCCGGTGGCAGTGGCGAAAATCCGCTTCGGCTGGATGCCCATCAGCCCGGCGGTGACCGGGTCGTCCGAGGTGGCGCGAAAGGCGCGGCCGAGCGACGTGCGGTAGAACAGCTGGTTGAGGCCGACGATCACCGCGATGGCCGAGGCCAGCGTCAGCAGCGGCATGACACCGACATTGATCGGTCCAAGCGCCACCGATGCGGATTCCAGCCCGCCGACCGAGATGCGGCGGCTGTCGGCGGAAAAGCCTTCGAGCAGGCCGTTCTGGATGACGATCGACAGGCCGAAGGTGACCAGCAGCGGCGGCAATATGTCGGTGCCCAATGTTCTGTTGAGAAGATAGAATTGCAGCGCCCAGCCGATGGCGAACATCAGCGGCATCGCCACAAGGGCTGCGACGAACGGATTGAGGCCAAGGGCGGTAACCAGCATCAGGATCAGGAAGGCGGCAAGCACGATGAGGTCGCCATGCGCCAGGTTGACCAGCCGCATGATGCCGAAGACGAGGCTCAAGCCCGCCGCGAACAGCGCGTAGAGGCCGCCAAGCAGGATGCCCTGGATGATGGTGTCGAGCCACGCCATGTCAGGCCACCCCAAAATACGCGGCGTGGATCTTCTCGCGCGTCAGCGTAGCCGGCTCACCGGAGAGCGTGATGCGGCCTTCCATCATGCAATAGACGCGATCACTGACCTTCAGCGCCTGGCCGATGTCCTGCTCGACCACGACAATCGAAGCGCCGGCGGCGCGGATGCGCGGAAAGGCGGCGTAGATGTCCTTGATGACGACCGGCGCCAGGCCAAGGCTGATCTCGTCGCAGAGCAGCACACGCGGGTTGGACATCAGCGCGCGGCCGATCGCCACCATCTGCTGCTGGCCGCCGGATAGCGCCGTGCCCGGATTGCTGCGCCGCTCCTTCAGGATCGGGAACAGTTGGTAGACGGTTTCGAGGCTCCAGTGCCCGGCAACGACGCGACCGTAGCGACCGATCAGCAGGTTCTCCTCGACGCTGAGTGAGGGAAACAGTTTTCGCCCCTCGGGCACCATGGCGATGCCGCGCGCGACGATGTCGGGAGCGGGCAAGGCGCCGATCGCTTCCCCATCGAACAGCACCGATTCCGGCCGGTTGGCCAATATGCCCGAGATCGAGCGCATCAGCGTCGTCTTGCCGGCACCGTTGGCACCGATGATGGCGATGGTCTCGCCTTGGTCCAGCGCGATGTCGACACCAAACAGCGCCTGGAAGTCGCCATAGCGGGCGGTCAGGCCTTTTGCCTCGAGCAGCGCCATCAGACTTCGATCCCGAGATAGATCTCGCGGACCTCGCGCGACGCCATGACTGTGTCGGGCGCGCCCATGCCGATGACCTTGCCGAAATTGAGCACCAGCAGCCGCTCGTCCAACGAGTTCAGCGCATGCAGCACATGCTCGATCCAGATGATCGACATGCCGCCCTTGTGGATGGCGAGGATGGTGTCGACCAGCATGCCGCATTCGCCTTCGGTCAGGCCGCCGGCGATCTCGTCCAGCAGCAGCAGCCTGGGTTCGGTCGCCAGGGCGCGGGCAAGCTCCAGCCGCTTGCGCTGCAGCAGGCTCAAGCCGCCGGCCGGGTGGTTGGCGCGGTCGATCAGCCCGGTCTCGACCAGGATTTCGGCGCAGCGGTCGCCAACCTCGGCTTCCGCCTTTCTTGCCCCGAAGGCGCCGGCGACCAGCAGGTTCTCGAAGACGGTCAATTTCTCGAACGGTTGCGGGATCTGGAACGAGCGTCCGACGCCGGCAAAACAACGCTGCATCGGCGGCAGCCGTGTCACGTCCCGGCCATCGAAGATGATGGTGCCGGCATCGACGGCGATGTTGCCGGTGATCAGGTTGAACAGCGTCGATTTGCCGGCGCCGTTCGGGCCGATGATGCCGAGCGCCTCGCCCTGCCGTAGCTCGAACGAAACTGCATCGGCGGCCGTGAGGGCGCCGAAGCGTTTCGAAACGTTGGAGAGCGCGAGCATGGGCATGGCTAGCCAATGGCTTCCATCTTGCCGCCGGTCGGGATGTTTGGCGCAGTCTTGTTGTCGGTGATGACGAGATCGTAGCCGCCAGCATCCTTCAGCCGCCACTGGCCGCCGACCAGCGGCGTCTTGGCGATGTTCTTGGCGGCGAAGGGCGGCAGCTTGGCACCGTCCCAGGCGATCGGCCCGACCAGCGTGTCGAGCTTGGTCGCGGCGATCGCCGCCGCCACCTTGTCACCATCGCCCGCTTCGCCGGCCCGCTTCATGACGTCGACGGCGATCTCGAACAGCGCGTGGACAAAGCCGATCGGCTGCGTCCATTGCCGGCCGGTGGCCTTGGTGAAGCCCTCGGCGACCTGCGCCGAGCTTTCGCTGGTCAGCGACGATTTGAACGGGTGGTTGGGCGTCCACCAGACTTCCGACGACAGGTTGTGGCCGGACTTGCCGAGCGCCTCGACCGATTGCGGGAACAGCAAGGCCTTGCCGATCGATGCCACCTTGGGCGCGAAGCCCTGTTGCTTGGCCTGGTTCCAGAAGGTGGTGAAGTCGGGCGGGATCATCACGCCGGTGATGATCTCGCAGGATGCGCCCTTGAAGGCGTTGATCTGTGCCGAGAAATCGTCGGTCAGGTTCTGGTAGCGGCCGGTGTCGGTCAGCCCGTAGCCGCCCTTGTCCAGCACCGGCGGGAAGCCGACCGTGCCGTCGCCCCAGGCATTGCCGTCGCCGTCATTGGGGAACAGGCCGCCGACCTTCTTGTTGGTCTCGACCTGCGCCCACATGTTGGTGAAGACGGCGATGACGTCCTCCAGCCCCCAGAAGAAATGGTAGGCGTAATTGAACGGCTTCCACGAGGCCGGGTCGCCGGGATTGCCTTGCTGGCCGATGAACCAGGGCTGCCAGGGCGCCACGGTCGACAGGCAGGGCACCTCTTCCGCCTCGCACGTGGTGGCGACCGGGTTGGTGGTCTCCGGCGTCGAGGCGACAAGCATCAAATTGACCTTGTCGTTGACGATCAGCTCCTTGGCGACTTCCGCCGCCCGGTTGGGGTTGGACTGGCTGTCCTTGACCACGACCTCGTAGTTGAGGCCGGCGGCCTTGGTGGCGGTGAGGAAACCGTCGATGATGAACTTGTCGGCCTCGGCGAAGGCCGCCAGCGGACCAGACTGCGGGCTGACATAGCCGAGCTTGATCGGTGCATTCTGGGCGATGGCCGGCATGGGCAAGCCGCCGGCAAGCAGGCCAGTGGCGGCGGTGTTGCGGATGAATTCGCGTCGGGTAATCATTGGTGTTCCTCCCTTTGTTGCCGTCAGTCCTGTGGACGTCTTCCCTCCCACGCGTCCTGCAACAGGACGCGGATTGCAGCGCGGTCGAAGGGCCGCGGATTCCAGTATGGATTTTTGGTGGCGATCTCGGCGGCGCGATCAAGATCGGCCTGCTTGAGGCCAAGTTCCCTCAGCGTTAGCGGCGCATTGATGGATTTGGCAAATCGTGGAGGCTGCCACCAGCACTGCCACCGAAAATATCGGCAACGGGCTTGAGCAATTCGGGCACGGCGACGGCGTTGAAGCCGATCGTGTGCGGCAACATCACCGCGTGGGTCTCGGCATGCGGCATGTCGAAGGAGCCGCCCAGCGTGTGGCAGATCTTGTGGTGCAGCGCCATGCCGACGGTGCCGAGCACGGTGCCGCACAGCCAGGCGCCATAGAGCGCGTCACCACGCGCGGTGAGATTCCTGGGCGCCTCGATCAGGACGGGAAGCGCTTGCTTCAGGGCGCGCAGCCCCTCGGTAGCCATCAGCGTCGAGACCGGGTTGCTGTCCTGCGCGTAGAGCGCTTCCGCCGCATGCGCCATGGCGTTGAGGCCCGAGGTGACGCTCATCGTCACCGGCAGTCCGACGGTCAGTTCCGGATCGTAGATCACCACTTCCGGCAGGATTTTTGCATCACGCACGGTGGTCTTCACGCCGTTTTCGGTCTGGCCGAGGATCGGCGTCACTTCCGAGCCGGCATAGGTGGTCGGAATGACGATCTGCGGCAGGTCGGTGCGATAGGCTATCGCCTTGCCCAGTCCGGTGGTCGATCCGCCGCCGAGCGCGACGACACAATCGGCATTGACTTCATGCGCCTTGGCCAGTGCCGCCTCGGTCACCTCGACGGGTGTGTGCATGGCCGCACCGGAAAAAGTGCCAGCCGACAGGGAACCAAGCTTTTTCGCCAGTGCCTCGCCGTCGCCCGCCTGGTACGACGTCGACAGCACCAGCGCGCGTCTGCAGCCGAGCCTTTCGACCCAGGCGCCGACCTCGGACGAGGCGCCGTTGCCGAAGACGATATGCGCCGGGCTGCCGGAATAGGTGAATTGCCTCGTCATGCAGCCCGGCTCCCTTTTCGCGCCATCGCCATGACGAAATTGAAATCGAGCGAGCAGCTGTCGCCGCCGCTCAAGTGCTTGAAGTCACCGACCAGCTCCGGCTTGACGCCGAACAGTGCGTCTTCGTCGAGGCGCGGGTCGCCGCGATCGAATACTTGCGTTGTCAGCGTCTCGAAATTGTCGGCGCGGATGAGGAAATGCAGATGTGCTGGACGGTCGAGGGGATAGTTTAGCCGGCCAAGCATCTGCCCGACCGGGCCGTCATTGGGTACGCCGTAGCCGGCCGGCTTGACCGTACGGTAGTGGAAGCGGCCGTCTCTTTCGGTGGTGAAGACGCCGCGCAGGTTGAATTCCGGCTGCAGATCGGGCTGCTGGTTCTCGTAAAAACCTTGTGCGTTCGCTTGCCAGGTTTCGACCGTCGCGCCCGCTATCGGCGTGCCGTCGAGATCGGTGACCCGCCCCGACACGGTGAGCGGTACGCCGACGCCATCGAGTGAAATGTTGGCGCCGAGCGGCTGCCTTGGCGCGTCGGCGCGATAGAACGGGCCGCGTCCGGTGTTGGGCGTGGCGCCGGTCGGGCGGCGGGAGTTGATGTCCTCGACCAGCGCGGTGACGCCGAGCAGGTCGGACAGCAGCACCCACTCCTGCCTCTTGTCGTCACTGGCATGGCCGATTTCGGTGAGGAAGGCGATCGCCTGGCGCCAGTCCGCCGCTGTCGGGCGGGTCTCCCGGACGATCTGGTGGAGATGGTCGACGACGGTCGCGAGGAAACGCGGCAACGGCCCAGCCTTGCCCTTCAATAGGCGCTGGGCGACCATCTCCGCGGAGTTGGTCTCGTTGAACGACGGTCTGCCAGCCTGTGACATGTTCCTCCCCGGTTTCATCTCACCTGGCAACATTAGCGCAGGCCGGACACAAAGATGATGATTTCTTCCCGATTTAATATAACATATTGATATGAAGCTCGACGAAAGGCATTTGATCCAGCTTGCAGCCGTGGTGCAGGCCGGCGGCGTCACCGAGGGTGCCGCGCTGGTCGACCTGTCGCAGCCCGCTGTCTCGCGCACGCTGTCGATGCTGGAGAAACGGCTGGGCGAGCCGCTGTTCCTGAAGGGGCGCCGGCCGTTGCAGCCGACACCGCTCGGCCGGGCACTGGCCGATCATGGCCAGGTCATGCTGGCGGCGTCGCGCAAGGCCTCGGACATCGTCGCCAATTTCAGCCAGGGCCGCTCCGGCGTGGTGCGGGTCGGCGGTACGCCGTTCTTCATGGACGCGCTGATCTCCGGCATGATCGCCGATTTCCAGAATGCCTATCCGGATGTGCGCGTCGACCAGAGCTATGGCTACCTCTCCGACCTGCGCGCCGCCATCAACGCCGACCGCATCGACCTTGCGGTCTGCCCAATCGACATTCTCGAGGAAGGATCGGGCATGGAGTTCCGCGAGATCCTGCCGGGGCGCAATGTCGTCGCCTGCCGCGCCACGCATCCTTTGCTGCTGCGACGCAAGCTCAGGACCAGCGACCTGCTCGACTATCCCTGGATCGCACCGCCGCCCGGCAGCCCGCTGCTGGACGATCTGCGCAGCCTGCTTTTGTCACTGGGCGCCACGGAGATAAAGATCCGCTATTCCGGCGGTTCGCTGACCAGCGCCGTCAACTACATGAAGCAAACCGATGCGCTGACCGTGCTGCCGCACAGCGTGGTCTTTGCCTTTCGCAAGGACAAGGCGATCACGGCGCTGCCGGTTGCGATTCCGCACCCCGAGCGGGCGCTCGGACTGCTGCGGCTCGCCGATACGCCGCGCGCACCGGCCGTCGACGCCTTTGCCAAGCACATCCGCCTGGGTTTCGACAATCTCAAGCACCTGATCAAGCGCCACGAGCAAGCGGTGGTCTGGGGGGCGTAACCCCTACCGTATCCGCGCACCGATGATCTCGACGAAGCGAGCGAACAGGCCGGCCTGCGACTTGATCTTGAGCTTGCGGTAGATGTTGCGGCGATGGACCTTCACGGTTCCCGGCACGATGCGCATGGCTCTCGCGATCGATTCCGTCGAATGCCCCTGCAGCACCAGGTCGACGACATGCTTTTCGCGTGGCGTCAGCGACAGGCTTTGCCAGATATGGGCGCGATCGAACTCGTTGACCGGGGCGATCGTCTCGTCCGGCTTCACTTCAGCCGGTTCGTCGGCCGGAAGGGCGGGCCAGCGCAGCCTGGTGAAGCTGATCACTGCCGGCGCCATATCGCGCAGCAGTCTGGCATCGGCGGTGCCGAACGGACCCGAAGCGCGCAGCCGCATCAGCGACAGCACAAGCGCATCCTTGCCCGGCAGCGGCACGAAGAAGCCGACCTCCTCGGCCAGCCTGGTCTGGCTGTAATAGGAGCGGAAATACTCGCTGGCATAGAAGCGGTCCGGCGCGAGTTCGCGCATGCGCCAGAACCCTTCCTTGCGCTCGACCGCCGCGTGGTGGAACGGGTCGAGCAGATACGGCCCCTCCTGATAGAGCGCGACGAAGACATGGCTTTCAGCCGGCGAGAAGGTCTCGAACAGCAGCGGCGGGCGCGCAGCACCCCGGTAACCGAAGATCACACAATGATCGAAGCTGACGCGCTGCCGCAGCCAATCGACTATCGCCTTGCCGAACAGGTCGCCGCTCGTCTCGCGCGTCGCCGCGACAAGCGCGGCGAGCTGGCTGTATTCGTCGCTGCGGGACAATCCATACCCCCTTAAATGAGAAAATAGGTCAGATATACCACCTGCGAGGTATATACTAGCCGCCATTGGCTCTGGTAGCGTTCCGAAATTGCCCTGTCGCTGGAGCCAGCAGCCTTGACCGCAGTGCCCGACATCGAGTTTCGCGGCGTCACCAAGCGCTATGGCAGCGTGACCGCGGTGAGCGGCATCGATCTCGCCGTGCCGCCCTCTGCGTTTGTCGCGCTGCTGGGACCATCCGGCTGCGGCAAGACGACCTGCCTGCGCATGATCGGCGGCTTCGAACAGCCGAGCGAAGGCCAGGTGTTCATCCGCGGCCAGGACATGGCCGGCACACCGCCCTACAGGCGGCCGGTCAACATGGTGTTCCAGCAATATGCGCTGTTTCCGCATCTGGATGTCGAGGACAACGTCGCCTACGGGCTGCGCCAGGCACGGCCACGGCTGTCGTCGCGCGAGATCGGCCTGAGAGCGGGTGAGGCGCTCGCCATGGTGCGGCTCGCCGGCTATGGCCGCCGCAAGATCCACGAACTGTCCGGCGGCCAGCAGCAGCGCGTCGCGCTGGCACGCGCGCTGGTCAACAAGCCGGCGGTGCTGTTGCTCGACGAGCCGCTGGCCGCGCTCGACAAGAAGCTGCGCACCGACATGCAGATCGAGCTGCAGAACCTGCAGCGCGAGATCGGTATCACCTTCGTGCTGGTCACCCACGACCAGGAGGAAGCGTTGTCGATGAGCGATTTCGTCTGCGTCATGAATGGCGGCCGCATCGTCCAGCTCGGTCAGCCGAGCGAGATCTATGACGAGCCGGCCGACCTGTTCGTCGCCGATTTCGTCGGCAAGACCAATCTGCTGAGCGGCACGGTCGCCGGGCATTCGGGCGAACTGGTGGAGGTGGCGCTCGCCGACGGCAGCGTCATCGCGGCACGCAAGCGGACCGCCTTGCAGCAGGGCGAGACTGTTGCGGTCAGCCTTCGTCCTGAATCGCTCAGTCTCGGCGCGCCGGAAAGCGGCCGGTTCAAGGGCATCGTCCGCAACCGGATTTTTCTGGGCTCGACCGCGGAATACGCGATTGAGGTCCAGGGCATCGGAACGCTGCTGGCCAAGGCCGACCACCTGATCGGCCACGGCAATCTCTTCAAGCCGGGTGAACCCGTCGCCATCGGCTTTGCCGCCGGAACGCCGCTGGCGTTTCCGGACCCCAAGAACAACGGGACCAACCAGAGGGTAACCAAACATGTCGAAATCATATCGTGATGGACTGCCGATAAGCCCTGAGAATTTTGTCGACCAGCTGATGCGTCTCAAGCGCGGCTCGATCGGCCGTCGCGATTTCCTCGGCCTCACCGGCCTCGGTATCGCAACGGCGGTGATGGCGCGCGAGCTCGGCATCATGCCGACGCCGGCCTTTGCCGCCGAAAGCCTCGGCGACCGCATGTCGATCGCCACCTGGCCGAATTATCATGACCCGGCGACGTTCGAGAACTTCAAGAAGGACACCGGCGTCGCCGTCGAAGTCAACGTGTTCGGCTCCAACGAGGAGATGCTGGCCAAGCTGCAGGCCGGCGCCTCGGGCTGGAGCCTGTTCGTGCCGACCAACTACACGATCTCGACCTACAAGAAGCTCGGCATCATCGAGGCACTCGATATGGCGAAGCTGCCGAATTTCGACGGCTCGCAGGAAGACCCGCGCTTCACCTCGGAAGGTACGATCGACGGGACGACCTACGCCGTGCCGAAGAACTGGGGAACCACCGGCTTTGCCGTCAACACCAAGAAGCTGACCAAGCCGATGACGAGCTGGAAGGAGTTCTGGGACACCGCGATGGCGGAAGGCGATGGCCGCACCATGGTGCATGATTACCAGCTGACCACGATCGGCAATGCGCTGAAATATTACGGCTACTCGTTCAACTCGCTGAAGCCGGATGAACTCGCCAAGGCGGAGGAATTGCTGCTGAAGGTCAAGCCGCATCTGTTCGCGGTCTCCAGCGACTATCAGCCGGGAATGCGTGCCGGCGACGCCTGGATGACCATGTGCTGGACCAATGACGGCGCGCAGCTGCATCGCGACATTCCGGAGATCGCCTACGTGCTGGGCAAGGAAGGCGGCGAGATCTGGACCGATTTCTATGCCATTCCCAAGGACGCCCCGAACAAGCCCGCCGGCTACGCCCTCCTCAACTACCTGATGAACCCGCAGGTCGCGGTCAAGGAGCACTTGGCCAATGGTGCGCCCTCGATCGATGCGCGGGTCAACAAGCTGCTGCCGAAGGAGGTGCTCGACAATCCGATCCTCTATCCGGCGGCCGACCTGTTGACGCCGCTCGAATTCGGCGCGGCGGCAACGCTGACCGATCCTGGCCGAGCCGAACTGATGGCCCGTTTCAAGTCGGCCTGAGTGCCGGCCTGACGCAGACAACTGACCGGCGGGCGTGTGTCCGCCGGCACCGGGGCGGTTTTCATGCACGGCAACAAATTTCGTCATAATCTGCTGACCGCCTTGCTGCTCGGCCCGGCAGCCGCGTGGCTGGTGGTCTTCCTGGTGCTGCCGTTCATCGCCATCGCCGTGTTCAGCGTCGGTGAGCGAGCACCGGAAGGCGGCTACCAGGCCGCCATTACGCTCGCGCAATATGCCAATCTTCCGGCGCGGGCGACCGCCTTCTGGAACACGATGATGCTGGCGCCGGTGGGGGCGCTCGCTTGTCTTCTCGTCGCCTATCCGGTCGCCTATTACCTTGCCCTGCAAGCGCCGCAGCGCTGGCGGCTGATCCTGCTGGCGCTCGTCGTCATTCCGTTCTGGACCAGCCTTCTGATGCGGACCTATGCCTGGATGTATGTGCTGGGCGGGCGCGGCATTCCGGCTCTGCTCGCCTATATCGGCTTCGAGGACATCAGGCTGATCAACACGCCCGGGGCCGTCCTGCTCGGCATCGTCTATGGCTATCTGCCGCTGATGATCCTGCCGATCTATGTCAGCCTCGAGCGGCTCGACCGCCGGCTGCTGGAAGCCTCCGCCGATCTCGGTGCGACGCCGCTCTCCACCTTCCTGGGGGTGACATTGAAACTGTCGCTGCCGGGGGTGATGACCGGCTTCTCGCTGGTCATGATCCTGCTGCTCGGCGAATATCTGATCCCGACGCTGCTTGGCGGCGGCAAGGTGTTCTTCATCGGCAATGCGCTCGTCGACCTGTTCCTGCAATCGCGCAACTGGCCGTTCGGATCGGCCATCGCGATCACGCTGGTGCTGGTTTCGGTGGTGGTGCTGATT
Source organism: Mesorhizobium newzealandense (assembly GCF_042682145.1). Lineage (NCBI taxonomy): Bacteria > Pseudomonadati > Pseudomonadota > Alphaproteobacteria > Hyphomicrobiales > Phyllobacteriaceae > Mesorhizobium > Mesorhizobium newzealandense. Next base: position 383,528 of record NZ_JBHUGZ010000002.1, read on the forward strand.
GCCGCCAACCGCATTTCGACCCGGGTTTCGGGCGCGCGCCGGGTGGATCTGATCTGATGCGCGCCTTCGTCATCGTCGTCTTCGCTTTCCTCTATCTGCCAATCGCGCTGGTGGTGCTGTTCTCCTTCAACGCGGGCCACCACGCGAGCGAGTTCACCGGTTTTTCGGTGCAATGGTACGGCAAGGCGCTGGCGAACCCGTTCCTGGTCGAAGCGCTGAAGAACAGCCTGTTCATCGCCACCACCAGTGCTCTGCTGGCGGCGCTGTGCGGCACCGCGGCCGCCCTTGGCCTGGCGCGCGTCAGCGTACGGACCCGCGCCATCTTCGATGCGCTTATGGGTGCCGCAATCGTCGTTCCGGGTGTCGTCATCGGCATCTCGACGCTGGTCGCGCTCGTCCAGCTGTTCGCGGTCGTCAATCCGTTCCTTGCCTCGATCTGGCCTGACGACCAGCCGCCGCGGCTGTCGCTTGGCTATGGCTCGATCATCGCGGCACACGGCCTGTTTTCGATGGCGCTGGTGACGATGATCGTCGGCACCCGTCTTGGCAGCCTCGACCGCAATCTGGTCGAGGCCTCGAGCGATCTCTACGCCACGCCGTTGACGACGTTCCGCAGCATCGTCCTGCCGCAGATCATGCCGGCGGTGGTTGCTGGCTTCCTGCTCGCCTTCACCTTTTCCTTCGACGATTTCATCGTCGCCTTCTTCGTCGCCGGTGCGCAGACGACGCTGCCGATCTACGTCTTCGCGTCGATCCGGCGTGGTGTGACGCCGGAAATCAATGCCATCGCGACGATCGTGCTCGTCGCCTCTGTCGTGCTTGTGGTGCTTGCCCAATGGCAGCTGCGCCAACGCAAACCGCCAAACTGAAAGTCGCATCATGATCCTCAAAGACCGCATCGCCGTGGTGACGGGCGCCGGCTCCGGCATCGGGCGCGCTGGCGCCATGATCATGGGCGGGCAAGGCGCGATGGTCGTCATCGCCGACAGGGACCGGGCCAGCGGGGAGGCAACAGCTTGCGACATCCGTGCGGCGGGCGGCCGGGCCGAGGCGATCGCCACCGATGTCGCGGATGATGCGGCAGTCGAGCAGCTAATTGCCGGTACGCTCGACAGGCACGGGCGCATCGACATCCTGCACAATCACGCCGGCATCCAGGTCGGAGGTACGCTGACCGAAGTCGAGGTCGACGGCATGGACGCTTCCTGGCGGGTCAACGTCCGGGCGCAGTTCCTGGCGGCCAGGCTGGTGATGCCGTCGATGATCGCACAGGGCGGCGGCGTCATCCTCAACACGGCCTCCAATTCCGGCGTGTTCTACGACCGCGAAATGATTGCCTATGCCACCTCCAAACATGCCGTGGTGGCGATGACGCGGCAGATGTCGCTCGACTATGCCCGGCACAATGTCCGCGTCAACGCCCTCTGCCCGGGCTGGGTCGATACGCCGTTCAACGAACCGTTCATCGCCCAGATGGGCGGGCGCGAGGCGATCGAAAACTATGTCCGCACCAAGATCCCGATGGGGCGCTGGGCGAGCGCCGAAGAGATCGCCGAGGCGATCCTGTTCCTCGTCTCCGACCGGTCATCCTTCATGACCGGCCAGGCGCTGGTGATCGACGGCGGTGAAAGCATCGGCTGAGCCGATTTGTTTGTCAGCGCAATTCGGAACGGAAAACCGCTAAGCACTTTTTCTGGAACTGCACTCCGTCTCGGCCTTCAGCCAGTCGGCGAAGATCGTCATTGCCTGCGAGTTCTGGCGCCTGCGCCGCACTGAGAGCCAGTATCGGCCGACATCGACCGTGCAGTCGAAGGGCTGCACCAGCTCAGCCGAGCGGAGTTCGCGGCTGAACATTGAAACCGGCAACAGCGCCACGCCGGCGCCCTGGACGGCAGCGTTAGCCATGGTGACCGATGAGTCGAAGACGATGCCTTTGATCGGCGGGCAATGGCGCCCTGCCGCCTCGAACCAGCGCAACCATTCGTCTTCCCGGTAGGAACACAGCAGCGTTTCGCGCGCCAGGTCCGAGGGGTCGCGCAGACGCGCCGCGATGTCGGGCGTGCAGGCCGGCGAGAAGCCGCCGGGCAGCAGCGGCGTGTTCTCGGTGCCTTGCCAGGAGCCGTCGCCGAAGCGGATGGCGAAGTCGAGACCGTCGGCTGCGAGATTGACCCGGTTGTTGTTGGTCGAGATGCGCAGTTCGATGTCCGGATAGGCCTGGTGAAATGCCGGCAATCTGGCGATCAGCCAGCCCGAGGCGAAAGTGCCGACGACACCGACGGTGACGATGTCGTTGAAGCGGCCGCCCTCGAAGCGGTCGAGCGTGACGCTGATTCTGTTGAAGGCATCGCTCAGCACGGGCAGCAGGGCTTCGCCTTCCTCGCTCAAGGCGAGGCCGTGCGGCAATCGGCGAAAAAGCCTGACGCCAAGGACCTCTTCAAGGCCCTTGATCTGATGGCTGACGGCGGCCTGGGTGACGCGCAGCTCGAGGCCGGCGCCGGTGAAGCTGAGATGCCTTGCGGAGGCCTCGAAGGCGCGCAAGCCATTCAGCGGGAGGTGCGATCGCTTCATCAATCCCAGCCCTAGTTTTTCTTATGTCGGGGGCGATGTTTACTCGTTTGCGACGGCGTCGGATCCGGTCCAGTTCTGCCGTGCGGGGCAACAGAGAGTGTGGACATGACAAGCAGACGCAGTTTCATCAGTGGTCTCGCGGTGGTCTTGACGGCCCCCGTCACCCTTGGCGCAATCGCGAAGGCGGCAACGAGCCCGACAAAATTTGATGAGGTCTTGCCGAAAATAAGGCGGATCGAGGCGAAAAGCGGTGGTCGGCTCGGCGTGGCCTGCCGGATCTCCGGAACGACGGCACAATTCGGCTATCGCGAGAACGAGCTGTTTCCAATGTGCAGCACCTTCAAGGCCCTCGCAGCGGCGTTCGTGTTGCATCGCGTCGATGGCGGCATCGAGCAGCTCGACCGCAACGTCAAGATCCCGCACGACGCTGTCATCGCGAATTCTCCGACGACCAAGAAACATGCTGGCAGCGAAATGACGGTAGCACAGCTCTGCGAGGCCGCCGTGACAGTCAGCGACAACGGGGCGGCCAATCTCTTGCTGGAGTCCTTTGGCGGGCCGGCGCAACTGACGTCCTATCTGCGTTCGATCGGCGACAAGGTGGCCAGGCTGGACCGGATCGAGCCGGAGCTGAACGAGTCGCTGCCGGGCGACGCGCGCGACACGACCTCACCGCTGGCCATGGCCAACAATTTCGAACGGCTGACGATCGGCAATAGCCTGTCGGAGAAGAGCCGGGCGCAGCTTGTCGAGTGGCTGGTGGCCAACAAGACCGGCGACGAGCGCATCCGGGCAGCGCTGCCGAAAGGCTGGACATCCGGCGACAAGACCGGAACCGGCGCGCGCGGCAGCACCAATGATGCGGCCGTGATCTGGCCGACCCTAGGCAATCCGATCCTGATGTCGGTTTATCTGACCGGCACGAAACAGGGCCTGGCCAAGCGCAACGCGGTGATTGCTTCTGTCTCGCGGGCATTGGTCGAAGCGATCGAAGTGTAAATCATTGTGTCGAGCGGCGCGGCGTTGTCGCGCGCTCATCTCAGACGTGCTTGCGGCCGCCGGTTTCGCGGAACCAGCTGTCGGGATAGGGATACCACCAGTCCTGGATAGCCGGCTTGTGGTCGATGATGACCATCTTCGAGCGGCGGAAGGCGTCGAGCCCCTGGCGTCCAAGCTCGCGGCCGAGGCCCGACGCCTTCCAGCCGCCGAAGGGCAGGGCGTCATTGTCGATCAGCGGGTTGTTGACCCAGACCATGCCGGCCTCGAGCCTCTCCGCCGCCTCATGCGCCTCGGCCAGATCGGTGGTGAACACCGAGGCGCCGAGCCCGAATGGGCTGTCATTGGCAAGCCGGATCGCCTCGTCGAAATCCTTGACCCGGCAGATGGCGGCGACCGGGCCAAAGCACTCCTCACGCACGATCGCCATGTCAGGGGTGACGCCGGTGAGGATGGTCGGCTCGTAGAACCAGCCGGTGTTGTGCGCTGGCGGAATGCGGCCGCCGGTGACTGCAACGGCGCCGTTGGCAATAGCGTCGTCCACCAAGCGCATGACCTTGGCCCTCGCACCTTCGCTGACCAGCGGGCCGATCTCGGTCTTGTCCAGCCCGTTGCCGATGCGCAGCGCGCGTGTCCTTTCGGCGAACAGGTCGACAAACCGGTCATGCACGGCGTCGACGACGAAGAAGCGCTCGGCCGAGGTGCAGACCTGGCCGGTGAGATGGAAGGCGGCGGTGACGCTGCCGGCCGCCGCGATCTCGAGCGGGGCGTGTTGGCTGATGATCAGCGGATCGCTGCCGCCGGCCTCGATGACGCATGGCTTCATGCGTTCGGCGCAGGCTACGGCCACCGCCTTGCCGGCAGCGACCGATCCGGTGAAGGCGACGGCATGGGTGCGCTCCGAGGCGATCAGCGCCTGCGCGGTTGCCGCGCCGCCGGGCAGGCAGGAGACCAGCCCTTCCGGCAAGGAGCGGAACACGGTCATGTAGTCCAGTGTCGACAGCGTCGTCGCTTCGGCCGGCTTGATGACGCAGGCATTGCCGGCGGCCAGCGAGGCGGCGACGGTCCAGCACATCAGCAGGATCGGGAAATTGTAGGGCATGATGTGCACCGACACGCCATAGGGCTCGTAGCGCGCATACTGGAACGAACCGGCCTGCGTCGTGCCGGCGATCTTGCCGGCGTCGTCGCGCGCCATCTCGGCATAGTAGCGGAAGATCGGCGCGCAGTTGGCGATCTCGCCGATCGCTTCCGGATAAGGCTTACCCATCTCACGCACCATCAGTTCGGCGCAGCGCGTGAAGTCGGCCGCCTCGATGGCGTTGGCGACGGCATGCAGATGCTTGGCCCGGCTCTTGGCGTCGAGCTTTTTCCAGGCGGCCTGCGCCTTGGTGGCCGCGGTGAGCACGGCATCGATCTCGCTGTCGCCGGCGGGCGCGATGACGCCGACCGTTTCCAGCGTCGCCGGATCGATCACCGGTTTATTCGCGCCGGCCATCGGCCGGTAATCCGGGTTGATGAAGAAAGCCGGCCGGTCAGGGGAGAAATGCATGGACATCCTCTCGGACCCGCTCAGCGGATCATGTAGACCTTCTTGATCGTCTCATGGACGGTGCAGACGCCTTTCCAGTCCTGCGGAAAAAACGCTGCTGTGTCCGGCTCGATCTCGATGATTTCGCCCGACTGATGGACGTAGGTGCAGCGGCCTTCGAGGAAGTGGCAGAACTCGTCGCGGGTGACGTGGCAATGCCATTTGCCCGGCGTGCAGACCCATAGGCCGCACTCGGAGCGACCTTCCGGCCCCTTGTACAGAAGCTTGCCCGAGGTGCGGGATTCGCCCTCGATCATTGTCGGGATAACGCCCCAGTCGACGAGGTCGGTAATAGTGAGTGGGGATTTCATGATGGGCGTGGTCATGTCGATTTCCTTGGAATGGGTGCTCACCGGCACATGAAGGCCTTGGTCAGCGTTTCGGTGATGATGGAGATGCCGGTCCAGCCGGCGGGGAAGAACACAAGCGTGCCGGCCTCGATCGGAATCTGCTCGCCATTCTCATGGACATAGCTGCCGCGTCCCGACAGGAAATGACAGAACTCGTCGGCAGGGAAGGTGACTTTTCGGGTGCCTGACGTGCACGACCACAGGCCGCATTCACTCGATCCGTCCGGGTTCTGTGACAGGATCTTGCCAGAGGCACGTGGCGAGCCGGCAAGCGTGTTGCTGCCCGCCCCCCAGTCCTCCAGGTTCACGGTCGAGGCCTTCGGCCAATGCGGTGTCGGCATGTCGTCAAACTCCCGTGTACCTTTGCTTGAGCATGATCTCTGGACAAACAGTTTCCGTTTGTCCGAGAAAACCGGCTCCCACTTTTCGGGATCATGCTTTCAGGCCAGCATGTAGACGTTGCGCATTGTCTCATGGACCGTGCACTCACCCGCCCAGCCGGCCGGGAACATGACCACGGTTCCCGCGGAGACTTCTATCACTTCGCCGACATTCGACCGGTAGGTCGCGCGGCCGGCGACAAAATGGCACAATTCGTCGCGCGGGATCGCCAACCGCCAGCGCCCGGGCGTGCAGACCCAGATGCCGCATTCCGGCTGGTTGTTCGGCCCCTTGTGCACCAGCCGGCCGGTGGAATGCGAAGCGCCCTCCAGCGCATCCGGCTGAGCGCCCCAGTCGACGAGATCGGTGCGGGTCGAGGCCTGGTGGAGATGTGGGGCGGAGGAGGTCACAGCAATCTCTCCAACAACCCAGCAGCCTTTTCCGGACCGTTCTGCGCGTGCATCTGTGCCGAGGTCTTCGCCAGTTTGGCCTTCATTTTCGGATCCGTCAGGCAGGTTTCGATCTTCGCGATCAGATCGGCATCGCTCCAGTCGTAGCGCGGCATGCCGAAGCCGTGGCCGGTTTCCTCGACGCGGGTGGCGTTGTCGTGGCCGTCCCAGACATAGGGCATGATGATCGCCGGCTTGCCGAAATAGAGGCACTCGGTGAACGAGTTGTTGCCGCCATGGTGGATCACCGCATCGACCTGCGGGATGACCGAGGGCTGCGGGAACCAGCTCTCGACAATGATGTTGCCGGGCACGTCCGTGTACTGGTCCTTGTAGCCGCCGACATTGACCAGCGCGCGGTAGCGCGTCTTGCCCAATGTCGCGATGATGCGCTTCAACAGGTCGACATCGCCGGCGCCCAGGCTGCCGAAGGAAACATAGAGCAGCGGCCCGTCATTGTTCTCAGCGAAGGTCGGCACCGTGTAGGGCTTTTCCTGACGCACGCAGCCTTCGAGATACTGGAACTTTGCCGGGTCGAGCGGATGGCCGCGCTTGAACTTCGCCGCCTCGGGATAAAGCAGCAGGTTGAGATAAGGCGAGGCCTCGAAGAACTGGCCGATTGGATAGGGCGCCTCGCTGTTGGCGGTGAGGAAGGTGTTGAAGTCGTCATGGATCGGCTTGATCACCGCGTTGAAATGGTCGCGGTAGCGCTGGTGCCCGGCATGGTCGTTCTCGCCGCAGCCGGAGAGATGCGGCGGGATGTCCTCATCCTCGATCTCGTTTTCCGAGCAGGAGATGACGCGCACCCACGGCTTGCCGAACTGCTTGATCGCCGGAAACAGGATGACGTTGTCGACGCAGATCACGTCCGGCTTGATGGCGGCGAGAACGCTCGGCAGATCCTTCTGCGCCCATTTGGCGCTGTCGACGATCGCCGTCCAGCAATCCTTGACGTAATTGCCGACCTGGTCGTAGGGCGATTTGCGGAAGTTCGGGATGTGGCCGTTGATGAAATCCTCCCAGAACTTGGCCATCTGCTCCGGCGGCATCGGCTCGGACAGGTTCACCGGATGGGCCTCGAAGCCGTAGCCCTTGTAGACATCGACGAAGCCGGGATCGGACAGGAACACGGCCTTGTGTCCACGCGCCTCGATCGCCTGGGCGATGCCGACGGAATTGAGCGCCGGGCCGTAGGCCGCTTCGGGAAAAAACGCGATCGTCTTCTGCGCCATCAGGCTTCTCCTTCAATCTGCGAAAATTCTGACATCGGCGGCGTCCCAGCCGAGTTCGACCTGGTCGCCCGACGAGACCGGTCGGCGGTCGGCGGCATCAGCGGTGACCCGAACCAGGAACGGCTTTGGCGACAGCGGGGTGCGGACATGCAGCTGCAGGTCGAGCCCCTGATAGGCCATCGCCTCGATAGTGCCGGTGGTTTGATTGGCGGTCTCACCCGAGGGGAACAGCCGGATGCGCTCGGGCCGCACCGACGCGACAGCGGACGCACCGGGCGAAAGCGAGGCCGGAACCTTGCCGGCGATCCGAGTGCCATTGCCTGCCATGACGCCATCGGCGGCGGCCTTGCCCGGCACGAAGTTCATCACGCCGATGAAGTCGGCGACGAAACGGTCGGCGGGATGCTCGTAGACCGCGTGCGGGGTGTCGCATTGCAGCAGCTTGCCGTCCTTGAGCACCGCCATGCGGTCGGCCATGACAAGCGATTCCTCCTGGTCGTGGGTGACGATGACGAAGGTGATGCCAACCTCGTGCTGCAGGCGTTTCAATTCCAATTGCATGGCGCCGCGCAGCTTCTTGTCGAGCGCGCCGAGCGGCTCGTCGAGCAACAGCAACCGGGGCCGCTTGACCAGCGCCCGGGCGAGCGCGACGCGCTGCTTCTGGCCGCCCGACAATTGCTCCGGCTTGCGGTCGGCGAAGGGGACGAGCTCGGTTGTCGACAGGATGGCATCGACGCGGGAGCGGATTTCGCTAGCCGGCAAACGCTCCATCTCCAGCCCATAGGACACATTGGCCCGGACGCTCATATGCGGAAACAGCGCGTAGGACTGGAACATCAGATTGACCGGCCGTTTGTTGGGCGGGGTCCTGGCGATATCGTGCCCATCGAGCAGGATGCGGCCGCCACTGGGCGTCTCGAAGCCGGCCAGCATGCGCAGCAGCGTGGTCTTGCCGCAGCCGGAAGGGCCAAGCAGGGCGAAGAACTCGTTCTCGCGGATGTCGAGGGAAATGCCGTCGACGGCGCTCACCCGGCCGAAATTCTTCGACACCTTGTCGATGGCCAGCAGCGTGCGCGGTTCGCTCATTGGCCGATAATCCCGCGGTTGAGCCGCTGCGACAGGGTCAGCGCGGTGATGCTGACCGCCATGACGATGGTCGCCAGGGCGTTGATCTCCGGTGTGATGCCGAAACGGATCATCGCATAGATCTGCATCGGCAGCGTCGTCGAGGCGCGGCCGGCGCCGGCGGTGAAAAAGGCGATGATGAACTCGTCGACCGACAGCGTGAAGGCAAGCAACGCGCCGGCGATCACCGCCGGCAGGATGACCGGCAACGTCACCCGCCGGAAAGTGGTGATGGCGGAGGCGCCAAGGTCGGCCGAGGCCTCGACGATCGACCAGTCGAAGCTCTTCAACCTCGCGCGCACCACCGAGCAGACGAAGGCGAGGTTGAAGACGACATGAGCCAGGATGATGGTGTGCAGGCCCATGGTCAGGTTGAGCATGGAGAAGAACGAGAGCAGCGCGATCGCCAGCACGATGTCGGGGATGATCATCGGCGCGAAGATCAGCGCTTCGAGGCCCTTGCCGTACTGCCGGCGCATCTCGACGCCGATCGCCAGCAGGGTGCCGAGCAGAGTGGCGATGGCGGTCGAGACCAGCGCCACGATCAGCGTGTTGAGCGCGGCGGAGAGGATGGCGGAATTGCCGGCCAGCGAGGCATACCATTTCAGCGAAAAGCCGGACCATGCCGTCGGCAGTCCGCCTTCGTTGAAGGACAGCGCCACCAGCACGGCAATCGGAATGTAGAGGAAGGCGAAGACCAGGCTCAGCACGAGCCAGAGCGTGCGCCGCGTGGCGGGAGAGCGCTCAGCCATCGGCGCCTCCGCTCACTTGCGCGGCTCGGCCCGAGACGCGGTCGGCGGCCAAGGCCTGTGCCATCAGCACCAGGAGCATGATGGCGATCAGCGCCATGGCCAGTGCAGCGCCGAATGGCCAGTCATTGGCGGTCAGGAACTGGTCGTAGACGAGATTGCCGATCATCTGGAAGCGGCCGCCACCGAGCAGCGCCGGCGTGACGAAATTGCCGATCGACAGTACGAAGACGAAGACGGCGCCGGCGGCGATGCCGGGCACGGTCAGCGGCAGGATGACCCGGCGAAAAGTGGTCATGGCCGATGCGCCGAGGTCACGCGAGGCTTCGGCAAGCTCCGGGTTGAGCCGCGACAGCGGCGCGTAGCAGGCGAGGATGTCGAACGGCAGGTAGTTGTAGACCAGGCCAGCGATGACGGCGCCCTCGGTATAGAGCATCGATGGCGGCTCGCCGGTGTAGCCGAACCAGCGCAGCAACTGGGTGATGAGGCCCTCGCGGTTGAGCAGCACGATCCAGGCATAGGTGCGGATCAGGTAGTTGGACCAGAACGGCAATACGGCGAAGAACAGGAACACCGGCTGCAGCCGGCGCGGTGCGGCTGATAAGGCGTAGGCGGCGGCATAGCCGATCACCACCGCAATCAGCGTCGCCGTGCCGGCGATGCGCGCCGAGTTGAGGAAGATGCCGGCATAGAGCGGGTCGAAGACCAGCCCGAAATTCTCCAGCGTGAAGGTGTATTCGATGCCCCCATAGATGCCGCGCCGGAAGAAGGCGAGCGCCAGCACCAGCGCGCACGGCACCACCATCAGCGCGGTCAGCCAGACCAGCGCAGGGGCCATCAGCAAGGAGGAGCGAAGTCGGGTCTGGGACAATTTTCGGGTACCGCTCAGGGCCAGCGGCAGAAGCGCCGCCAGCCGTGATGTCTGATTTGAGGCCGTTTACTGCGCGGCCTTGATCTCGCTGACGATCTTCGAATAGTCGCGCTGGGCGTCGCCGACATCCCGCAGCTGCTCGAACTTGACGAGGTCGGCCACCGGCATCGCCATGTTGGGGAATTTTGCCAGGAAATCGGCCGGCAGGCTTTCCATGGCCGGCTTGTTCGGCACCTTGTAGTCGATGTTTTGCGCCGCCCAGGCGTGGTTCTTGGCGTCGAGCATGAAATTGATGAACTGGAAGGCGGCGTCCTTGTTGGCGGAGGCCTTCATCACCACCATGGTGTCGACCCACAGGTCGGAGCCTTCCTTGGGGATGACGTACTTGATCTCGGGCTTTTCGGCGATGCCGTAATTGCACCAGCCGTCCCATGCCTGCACCATCAGCGCCTCGCCGGAAACCAGCTTCGAATAGAAGGTGGTGTCGTCATAGGCGAGCAGGGTCTTCTTGGCCGAGATCAGCAGGTCCTTGACCTCGGCCATCTTGGCCGGATCGGTCTCATTGACGGAAAAGCCCTTGTCGAGCTGGCCGGCGGCCAGCAGCCAGCGATCGGTCGCCAGCATGGTGGTCTTGCCCTTCAGCTCATCGGACGGGGCGAGCAGGTCGCTCCAGCTGGTCGGCGCGACCTTAACCAGGTCCGAGCGATAGCAGAGGCCTGTCGTGCCCCAGGTGTAAGGCACGGAAAATGTGTTGCCGACATCGTGCGGAAGGTTTGTCGCTTCCGGATAGAGATTGGCGAGGTTGGGAACCTTGGCGTGGTCGATCGGCTCGGTCAGGCCGAGCTTGCTCAACACTTCGGCGAAGGGCGAGGAGACGAAGACCACGTCATAGCCCTTGCCGCCGGCGGCGATGAGCTTGCCCATGATCTCCTCATTGGTGGCATGAACAACCACCTCGCCGGAAACCCCGGTCGCGGTCTTGAAGGCGGCCATGGCGTCGGGCGCCATGTAGCCGTCCCAGTTGGAAATGACGAGGTCGGCAGCCATCGCCGGCGCCGACAGCGCCAGGGCAAGGCCGAGTGCGATTGACGGCATCTTCAGCGAACGGTGCCGCAGGAAGGTCGTGGCGGTCATGACAGGTTCCCCATTCTGGTTGATCGTCGAGTTCATTCGCCGGACCAACGCTGCGACCTGTGCCGCCGCCTCGATCCTGTTCCCTCGGTCTTTTTTTTGGCCGATTGTCCTGACAGTACTATTGCAGAAAAAAGTACGTCAATCCATAATTTGCCAAGCGACCGAGGAATCTGGCCGATTGCGTCCGCGCGGCCGATCGGTCAAAGCGTATAGGCCACGTCCGTTCACGAGCATTGTCATGCAAGCCGCAGCCCGACGACCCCGCACCAACCATCTCGACCTGGCGCAGCGCATCCTGGATGTGGCGCGGCAGCGCGGCTTCGAGCCCGGCGCACGGCTGCCGGAGCAGCAGATCGCCTCGCTGTGCAACGTCTCGCGCACGCCGGTGCGGGCGGCGCTCAGCCTGCTTGCGGAACAGGGCGTCGTGCGTTGGGAGGCGGCATCGGGCTATCATCTGGCCATCGACCTCACCGCGCAGGCGGCCGTTGCCACGGAATTGCCTGCAACCGAGGAGGACGAGCTTGCCGAGGCGATCCTGCGCGATCGGTCGGCGCGGCGGCTGGACCAGACTGTAACCGTCGCGGGACTGATGCGGCGGTACGATGCTGGGCGAAAGACGGTACTAAAAGCGCTCAACAAACTGACGGAAGAGAATCTGCTGGACCGTGCGCCCGGGCAGTCCTGGCTTTTCCGCCGCGCGCCGGATGATCCGGAGGCGCAGGGCGAAAGCTATGAGTACCGCTTGCTGCTGGAGCCCGCAGCCATCCTGACGCCCGGCTTCCGGCTGGACGGCGCACGCGCCGCCGCCTTGCGCCAGGGCATGGAAGCGCTGTCGGCGCTGCCCGACGCCGCCTTCGACACACGCGAGTTCCAGCGGCTGGACATCGATTTTCACGGCATGCTGGCCGAGGGCTGCGCCAACCGCTTCGTGGCCGACGCGCTGGCCGATCACCTCAGGCTGCGCCGGCTGCCGGGCATCTATGCCGGCGTCAACGTCTTCCGGCTGCGGCAGTCGCTGCGCGAACACCTGAATATACTCGACCATCTTGAAAGCCGGCAGTATGAGGTGGCTGCCGATCTGCTTCGCATTCACCTGCGGCTCTCCCGCAACCAGCGACCGCAAGCGGCCAGTCGCGGGGCTCCCGCCCTGTTCGGCATGATCAGCCGGCCGGAATGACGAGGATTGATTGACGCGTAAAGCCAGCCCGACCATCGCGCTGTTTCCCGAAGCCAGTTTCGGCGCGGCGTTGAATTGCGTCGGCATTGCGCAGGCGCTGCGGGCGAAAGGCGCCCGGCCTGTCTTCATCTGCCATGCCGGCTTTTCCGGTGTCTTTGCCGACTATGGTTTTCAGGAATATCAGCTGCCGACCGACGAGCCGCTGAGCGACAGCGAGCGCCAGAGCTACTGGCAGGCTTTCGTTCGCAGGCATCTGCCGCATTTCAGGCTGAGCCCCGTCGACCAGCTCGAAACCTATGTCGCGCCGACCTGGCAGGCGATCGTCGACACCGCGGTCAATGCCGAGGCGCCGCTGCGGCAATTGCTGGCGCGGCTGAAACCGGACGCGGTGGTGCTCGACAATGTCATCATGTTCCCGGCGATCGCTGCGGCCGGCTGTCCGTGGGTGCGTGTCGTTTCCTGCGCCGAGACCGAGCTTCCGGACGCGCAGGTGCCGCCCTATCTGTCGGGTCTTGGCACTGACGACCCGCAACGCGCGACGTTCGAGGCCCGCTATCTCAAGGCCTCGGCGCCGGCGCATGACCGCTTCAACCGCTTCCGGGCGGATGCCGGCCTGGCGCCGCTGCCGAAGGGCTTGTTCCTCGAAGCCTCGCCTGACCTCAACCTGCTGCTGACGCCGACGATCGTGCGCCGCGAGCGCGCCGAACCGCTCGATCCAGCCCGCTTCGTCTATCTCGAAGGCTGCGTGCGTTCGGAAGGCCCGTTCCAGGTGCCGGTGTTTCCGCGCAATGGCGGACCGCTGGTCTATGTCAGTTTCGGCAGTCTCGGCGCCATGGATGTCGGACTGATCGAGCGCATGCTGGCCGTGTTCGACAGGCTGCCGGCGCGGTTCATCGTCAATGCCGGCGGCTTGCGCGACGCCTATCGCGCGGTGCCGGACAATGTCTATCTCGACGCCTGGTTTCCGCAGCCCTCGGTGGTGGCGAAGTCCGACCTGTTCATCCACCACGGCGGCAACAACAGCTTTTGCGAGGCGCTGCGCTTCGGCGTGCCGTCGCTGATCATGCCCTATTGCTGGGATGGGCATGACAATGCGCGGCGCGCCGAGGAGACCGGCGTCGGCAACCATATCGGCCGTGATGGCTGGACAGAAGGAGTATTGGAGAGAGTCATTCTCGGCCTGCTGGCCGATGACGCCATGCGCGGCCGCCTCAGGGACAATGCAGCCCATATGGCGCTGACCCCTGGAACGGACGTGGCCGCGCAAGCCATACTCTCTCTGATACGGACATGAACGAAATGCTTGATAAAAACGCGAATACCTCGCTCTCCAGCGGTAACGATCCCAAGGCCTGGCTAGCCCAGCACGGCATCAACGAGGTCGAGTGCCTGGTGCCCGACATGAACGGCGTCCTGCGCGGCAAGGCCTTGCCAACGGCCAAGTTCCTCAAAGCGCTGGAAGATCGCGCGCTCTATCTGCCGAGCAGCGCTTTTCTGGTCAGCATCGACGGCCGCTATTCCGGGTCGATCGACGAGGGTTTTGCCTATTCGGACCCGGACATGCGCATGGTGCCTGATGTTTCGACGCTGTGCCTGGCGCCTGGCGCCGGTGCGGGCAAGGCCTATGTCTTTGCCGATGCCTTCCACATGGACGAGCGGCCATGGATGGCTTCGCCGCGTCATGTGCTGAGAGCCGTGCTCGATCTCTATCGCCAGCGTGGCTGGCGGGCGGTGGTGGCGCCGGAGCTCGAATTCTATCTGACCGCGCCCAATCCCGATCCCGACCGGCCGCTGACCGCACCGGTTGGCGGCAATGGCCGCACGGAGACCGTGCAGCATCCCTATGACATGGCCGCGCTCGAGGAATTCGAGCCGGTGATCCGCCGCATCTATGATTATGCCGCAGCAGCAGGGCTGCCGCTCGACACGCTGATCCATGAATCGGGCACCGCGCAGCTGGAGATCAATTTCCTGCATGGCGATGCGCTGCCGCTGGCCGACAAGGTGCTGCTGTTCAAACGGCTGACGCGCCAGGCCGCGCAGCAAAGCGGCATGCACGCCACCTTCATGGCCAAGCCGATCGCGGCGCAGGCTGGCAGCTCGATGCATCTGCACATGTCTGTCATCGACGAGGCCGGCAACACGCTGTTTGCCGGCACTGATGATGCCGACACCGAAATGTTCGGCCATTTCATCGGCGGCCTGCAGACATATGTCCCCGAGATCATGCCGTTGTTTGCGCCGAATGTGAACTCGTTCCGTCGCATCCGCCCAAACCACAGCGCGCCTGCCAACATCGAATGGTCGCATGACAACCGCTCCTGCGGCCTGCGCGTGCCGGCCGGTGGCCGCGCCGCGCGGCGGATCGAGAACCGCTTGCCGGGTGCGGATTCCAACCCCTATCTGGCGATCGCCGGCTCGCTTCTCGCAGGCTATCTCGGTGTCGAGCAGAAGCTCGCGCGCTCGGCCGAGGCGTCGGGCAATGCCTACAAGATCAAGAGCACGCTGCCGAAAACCATGGAGGAGGCGCTGGATCGTTTCACCGCTTGCGACGCGGTGCGGGAACTGCTCGGCGAGGACTTCTTCCAGACCTATCTGCGCGTCAAGAGTGTCGAACTCGACCTGTTCCAGGGCGTGGTGACGAGCTGGGAACGCGACCACCTGCTGCTGAAGGTGTGATGATGGGCTTCAATTCCGAGGGCTTCAATTCCGGCCTGGATATCGGCAAATCCTATTATGTCGCGACGGCAAATCCGTCGCCGGACCATCCCGCCCTGCAGGGGGATGTCGACGCCGACCTGGTGGTGGTCGGCGGCGGCTGCACCGGCCTGTCGGCGGCCCTTCACGCCGCCGAACGCGGGTTGAAGGTGGTACTGCTCGAAGGCGGCAAGATCGGCTGGGGCGCATCGGGGCGCAATGGCGGCCAGATGATCCCCGGCCTGCGCAAGGGCGCCAAAGGCCTGGTCAAGCTCTACGGACCTGAACGGGCGAAAGCGTTGTTCGACCTCGCCTTCGAGGCGCGCGGGCTGGTGCTCGACATCATCGAGCGCCACGCCATCGATTGCGACCTCAGGCTGACGGGCCATCTGGTCGGCGCGGTCAACGGCTCCGATCTCAAGGATATCGAGGAAGACGCCGAGTGCCTCGCCACGGTGATGAAGTTCCCGCATGCCGAAATCCTGTCGGCGGCGGAGGCACGCGGCAAGGTCGACACGCCCTATCACGGCGCGATGTACGAGCCGCTTGGCGGCCACATGCATCCGCTGAATTACACGCTCGGCCTTGCCCGCGCCGCGGTCGCGGCGGGCGTTATCATCCACGAGAATTCGGTTGCCGTGGGGCTGGAGCGGGAGCCTTCGATCAAGGTCTCGACGGCCAACGGGTCGGTCCGGGCAAAGCATGTCGTGCTGGCCGGCGATGCGCTGCTCAATGGGTTGGAGCCGCGCGTCAACAGCCGCATCATGCCGGTCGGCAACTACATCGTCGCCACCGAGCCGCTGGAAGGCAAACGCAATGTCATCCCGGCCAATGTCGCGGTGTCCGACACCCGCTTCGTCGTCAACTATTACCGGATGTCGGCGGACGGACGTCTGCTGTTCGGCGGCGGCGAGCGCTACACGCCGTCGCCGCCGGCCGACATTGCCGGCTTCGTGCGGCCGCATATGGAAAAGACCTTTCCGCAACTGCAGGGCTGCCGAATCGATCACGCCTGGGGCGGGCTGGTGTCGGTAACGACGTCGCGGCTGCCGCATGTCGGGCACTATGGCGAGGTCTATTTCGCGCATGGCTATTCCGGCAAGGGCGTCATCCTGTCGACACTGTCGGGCAAGCTGCTGGCCGAGGCGATCACCGGCGACGCCTCGCGGCTCGACCTGTTCTCGACGCTGACGCCTATGCCGTTCCCCGGCGGCACGGCGCTGCGCGGACCGCTCTATGTGCTCGGCATGCTCTGGTACGCGATGCGCGACCGCATCAAGCATTGAAAGTGCGAGATGCAACCCCGATGACTTAGACGACGAAGAAATCCTCGATGCGCTGCCTGGCCTCAAGCAGCGCCGGCAGGATTTCCCGTTCCATCTCCGCGACGGTGAAGCGGGCCGACTGGGTCGAGACGTTGATGGCCGCGACCGTGCGTTGCGCGCGGTCGCGGATCGGCACGGCGATCGAGCGCAGGCCGAGCTCCAGCTCCTCGTCGACGATGGCAAAGCCGTCCGTCTTCGCCTTGCCGATGGCGGCAGCCAGCAGATGCCGGTCGGTGATCGTTTTCGGCGTTCGTCTCTCGATCGTCGCCTGGCCGAGAAATGTGTCCAATTCCCCGGACGTCAGGCCGGCAAGCAGGATGCGCCCCATCGAGGTGCAATGGGCCGGCAGCCTGGTGCCGACATCGAGCGACACGCTGAGAATGCGCCGGCCGGGAATGCGGGCGACATAGACGACATCCTGCCCCGACAGGATGGCCGCCGAACAGGCCTCGTTCAGGTGCGTCGCCACGGCGCGCATGATGGGGGCAGCGAAGCTCCACAGCGAGGCGCCGCCGAGCCAGGTGCGGGCGACCGTCAGCAGGCGCGGCGACAGGGAGAACACGCGCCCGGCTTGGGTGGCGTAGCCGGTGGCGACAAGCGTCAGCAGGAATCGACGGGCGCCGGCGCGGGTCAGTCCCGCTTCCTCCGCCATTTCCGTCAGCGTCATGCCGGCGGGGTGCCGGGCCAGGATCTCCATGACGGCAAGGCCGCGCTCGAGCGAGCCGACATGGTCGCGGGAAGCAGCCTCTTGGTCCATCTCACCTCCATGGGCGTCATCGGCGCCCGGATTGACTCAACGCCATCACTTGGCGTAGAAAGTATCGCATACAAAACAAATGTTCGCAATACGAACATTTCGAACCTGGAGCCCAAGCGATGGTCAAGTTCCTGCCGCTCAAACAGGCCGTGGCCGAGAACCTGAACGATGGTGACTCGGTCGCCTTCGAGGGCTTCACGCACCTGATTCCGACTGCTGCGGCGCATGAGGCAATCCGCCAGGGGTTTCGCGACCTAACCTTGATCCGGATGACGCCGGACCTGATCTACGACCAGATGATCGGCATGGGCATGGCGAAGAAGATCGTCTTCTCCTATGTCGGCAATCCCGGGGTCGGCCTGCTGCGGCGTGCCCGCGACGCCATCGAGAACGGCTTTCCCAGATCGATCGAGATCGAGGAACACAGCCATGCCGGCATGGCCAATGCCTATGAGGCGGGTGCGGCTGGCCTGCCCTGCGCGGTGTTTCGCGGCTATCGCGGCGCTGGGCTGGCGGCGGTCAATCCGAACATCAAATCGATCACCTGCCCGTTCACCGGCGAGGTGCTGGCGGCCGTCCCCTCGATCCGGCCTGACGTCACCTTCATTCATGCGCAGAAGGCTGACAGGAAAGGCAATGTGCTGGTCGAAGGCATCATCGGCATCCAGAAGGAAGCCGTGCTGGCGGCTAGTCGAGCGGTGGTGACGGTGGAGGAAGTCGTCGACAATTTCGACGATCTGCACCCCAATTTGACGGTGCTGCCGCGCTGGACGATCGCGGCGATATCAGTCGTGCCCGGCGGTTCGCACCCGTCCTACGCGCATGGTTATTATGCGCGTGACAATGCGGCCTATCTGGAATGGGACGAGATCGCCGCCGACCGGGAAAAATTCCAGGCGTGGATGCAGGCGAACGTCATTGACAAGAGCGCCGACGACTTTGCAGGCCGTGTCGATCATCTGAGGAAAGCGGCATGAGCGACAATCCAGGCTTCAGCCCCAACGAGATGATGACCATCGCCGCCAGCCGCGAGCTAGGGAATGACGATGTCTGCTTCGTCGGCATCGGCGCGCCATCCGCAGCCTGCAATGTGGCGCGGCTGACGCATGCGCCGGACATTACCTTGATCTACGAGAGCGGCACGATCGGCACCGCGCCTGACGTGCTGCCGCTCTCGATCGGCGATGGCGAATTGTGCGAAACCGCGGTCACCACCGTCGCGGTGCCGGAAATGTTCCGCTACTGGCTGCAGGGCGGCCGCATCTCGATCGGCTTCCTCGGCGCGGCGCAACTCGACAAGTTCGGCAACATCAACACCACCGTCATCGGCGACTATTTCCATCCCAAGACCCGGCTGCCCGGCGGCGGCGGCGCGCCGGAGATCGCAACGTCGTCGAAGGAGATCTACATCACCATGGCGCAGACCAGGCGCGGCATGGTCGAGAAGATCGACTTCTTCACCTCCTTCGGCCATGGCGACGGTGGTGACCATCGCCAGCGGCTTGGCATCGACACCGCTGGCCCAACCTTGCTGATCACCGACCTCGCCATCTGGAAGCCGGACCCGGTGACCAAGGAATTCACTGTGATGTCGCTGCATCCAGGTGTCACGCGCCAGCAGGTGCAGGAGACCTGTGGCTGGATCGTAAAGTTCGCGGAGGCGCTTGACGAAACACCGGCGCCAAGCGAACTCGAACTCACGACATTGCGCGACCTGCAGGCCCGCACCAAGGCGGCGCATGAGGGAAGCGGAAAAGCAAAGGCTGCATGACATGGCCGAGGCCTATATCTGCGACTACATCCGCACGCCGATCGGCCGCTTCGGCGGCTCGCTGGCCTCGGTGCGTGCCGACGATCTCGGCGCCATACCCTTGAGAGCATTGGTCGAGCGCAATCCCGGCATCGACTGGCAAGCGGTCGACGATGTCATCTATGGCTGCGCCAACCAGGCCGGCGAGGACAACCGCAACGTGGCGCGCATGGCGCTGCTGCTGGCCGGGCTGCCGAAGGAGATCCCGGGCTCGACCGTCAATCGCCTGTGCGGCTCGGGCATGGATGCGCTGACCATTGCGGCACGGGCCATCAAGGCCGGCGAGGCGGAACTGATGGTCGCCGGCGGCGTCGAATCGATGAGCCGGGCACCCTTCGTCATGCCCAAGGCCGACGCGGCGTTTTCGCGCAACGCCGAGATCTATGACACCACCATCGGCTGGCGTTTCGTCAATCCGCTGATGAAGAAGCAATACGGCGTCGATTCGATGCCGGAGACCGGCGAGAACGTCGCCGAGGATTTTTCGGTGTCACGCGCCGACCAGGATGCCTTTGCCGTGCGCAGCCAGGACAAGGCTGTCGCGGCACAAGCCAATGGCCGGCTGGCCAAGGAAATCACGCCGGTGACGATCCCGCAGCGCAAAGGCGATCCGGTGGTCGTCTCCAAGGACGAGCATCCTCGCGCCGGCACCACGATCGAGGCGTTGGCCAAATTGCCGACGCCGTTCCGGCAAGGCGGCACGGTGACTGCCGGCAATGCCTCCGGCGTCAATGACGGGGCGGCGGCGTTGATCGTTGCTTCTGAAGCGGCCGTCAAGAAATATGGCCTGACGCCAATCGCCCGCATCCTTGGCGGTGCTGCCGCCGGAGTGGCGCCGCGCATCATGGGCATCGGCCCGGCGCCGGCGACGCAGAGGCTCTGCGCGCGGCTTGGCCTGACCCCAAAACAGTTCGATGTCATCGAGCTCAACGAAGCCTTTGCCTCGCAAGGCATCGCCGTGCTGCGCCAGCTCGGCATTGCCGAGGATGCTGAGCACGTCAATCCGAATGGCGGCGCCATTGCGCTCGGCCATCCCTTGGGCATGTCGGGCGCCCGCATATCCGGCACCGCGGCGCTGGAGCTTCGCGAACGCGGCGGCCGCTATGCGCTGGCGACCATGTGCATCGGCGTCGGCCAGGGCATAGCGATCGCGCTCGAACGGGTTTGATCGGCAGCTCTTCTTGGTCGGCCAAGATCGAGGCTGATTCAGGCGCGGTCAAATTTGACCGTGTGGACAAAAGTCCGGACCCGTTCCATAGTTTCCTGTCTGACATTTTCACGAACGGCCGGCTCGACACGGCTGTCGAACAGAGGGGAATGCAATGGAAAATCCGAAGAATAGATTCCAGATAAAACGCGAAGGGCTTTCGCGCCGCAACGTGCTTGAACTGGGCGCGTTTGGCCTGGTTGCGGCGATGCTGCCGGGCGCCGCCTTCGCCAAGGACAAGAAGCTGAAGGTGGCGGCGATCTTCGCCACGCCGATCGAGGAGCCATGGGACAACCAGATCCATGTCGCCCTGCAGAAGGCCGAGAAGGAACTCGGCATCGAATACAAATGGTCGGAAAAAGTGCAGACCGCCGATTTCAGCCGCGTCATGCGCGAATATGCGCAAGGCGGCTACCAGCTGGTGCTGGGCGATGCCTTCGCGGCCGAGCGTGAATCGCGCCGCACCGCCAAGCAGTTCCCGAAGACCGCCTTCCTGTTCGGCTCCGGCGCCGGTCCGGCCGAGCCGAATTTCGGCGTCTTCGACAACTGGATCCATGAGCCGGCCTATCTGTCCGGCATGATCGCCGGCAAGATGTCGAAGTCGGGCACGATCGGCGCCGTCGCGGCGATGGGCATTCCGGAAGTGAACCGGCTGGTCAACGCCTTCTTCGCCGGCGCCAAGGAGGTCAATCCCAACATCAAGAAGAAGGTCGCCTTCATCGGTTCCTTCTTCGATCCGCCGAAGGCCAAGGAAGCGGCCGTCGCCCAGATCGACGCCGGTGTCGACGTCATCTATGCCGAGCGTTTCGGCGTCATCGAAGCGGCGGTGGACAAGAAGATCCTCGCCATCTCCAACATGTCCGACCAGTCGAGCCTCGGCCCCGACACGGTCATCACCGGCCCGGTCTGGGACATGTATCCGACGGTCGAACAGGCGATCAAGCTGGTCAAGGCCGGCGTCTTCACGGCGCAGGACTATGGCGATTTCTCGCGCATGGCCAAGGGCGGCTCGCATCTCGCGCCCTACCACAAGTTCGACAAGACGCTGCCCGCCGACGTCAAGGATCTGGTCGAGAAGAAGAAGGCCGAAATCCTCGAAGGCAATTTCCGCGTCGACGTCGACGAGAACACGCCGGTTTCGGATTGAATTCTTTAACCCTCCCCCTTGTGGGGGTGAGCAGCCGGTTCGCCGCAGGCGAATTCATCGTGCCGGTGGCACGATGAAAGGCCAGCGAACGCCGGGACGCTGCAGAGCAGCGGGGACCCGGCAACTCAACGCCCGGCCCTTCGCAGGCTCAGGGCGTTCGAAGCTCGAGAAGCCAAGCAATTGGCTTTTCGTCCGCTGCGCGGACCGCTTCTCACCCCCACAAGGGGAGGGTGAAGAGTCGCGCCAACACCATCAGGATTCCGCCTTGCCCGCCCCACTCATCGAAATGCGCGGCATCACCAAGAGCTTCGGCGCCGTCAAGGCGAACGAGGCTGTCGATCTTACCGTCGCGCCGGGCGAGATCCTCGGCCTGCTGGGAGAGAATGGCGCCGGCAAGACGACGCTGATGAACGTGCTGTTCGGTGCCTATGCGCCCGACGCCGGCGAGATCCTGATCCAAGGCCAGCCGGTGCGGATCACCAGTTCGGCCGATGCGCTGGCCGCCGGTATCGGCATGGTGCACCAGCATTTCCATCTGGCGCCAAGGCTCACGGTGCTGGAGAACCTGCTCATAGGCATTCCCGGCAGATCGGGCCGGATCGACCGCGCCGGCGGGCTGGTCCGGCTGTTGGAAATCGGCCGCCAGCATGGGCTGACGCTCGATCCCGACCTGCCGGTATCGGCGCTGTCAGTCGGCGAGCAGCAGCGGCTTGAGATCGTCAAGGCGCTGTTTCGCGGTGCCAGGCTCTTGATCCTCGACGAGCCGACGGCGGTGCTGGCGCCGAGCGAAGTCGACGGACTGTTTTCGGCGTTGCGGTCGATGGCGGCGCAGGGTCTTGGCATCATCTTCATCTCGCACAAGCTCAACGAGGTGCGGGCGCTGACGCATCGCTGCACGGTGCTGCGGCTCGGCCGCGTCGCCGGCCGTGTCGACGACCCGGCCAACACGACGTCGGCCGCAATGGCGCAACTGATGTGCGGGCATGAGATCGTGCCGCCGGCGAGGGGGCCGTCGACGCCTGGTACGGCGGTGCTGACGCTCGATGGCATTTCGACATCGCAGCATTCGGGCACGGCGCTGCGCGACGTGTCGCTTTCCGTCCGCGCCGGCGAGATCCTCGGCATTGCCGGTGTCTCGGGCAATGGCCAGCGGGCGCTTGCGGAAGTGATCTCGGGCACGCGTGTGCCCGATGCAGGCCGGATGACGATCGCCGGCCAGAAAGTGTCTGGGTATTCGCCGCGCGAGGTTCAGGCGCTCGGCCTCGGCCGCATCCCGGAAGACCGCATGACGACGGGTCTGGTCACCAATCTGCCGCTCGCCGATTCGATGGTGCTGCCGCGCATCGGCACGGCGGCGTTCAGCAACAAAGGCCTGCTCAAGCCGGATGCGATCCGTGCCTTCGCCGAGGCGCAGATCAAGGCCTATGACATTCGCTGCCCCGGTCCGATGACCCGCGCAGGGGCACTGTCCGGCGGCAATCTGCAGAAGGCGCTGCTGGCGCGCGAACTCGCCTTCGATCCGAAGGTGCTGATCGTGTCGCAGCCGACGCGTGGGCTCGACATCGGTGCTGCCCGCTTCATCCACGAAAAGTTCCTCGACATGCGCGCCAAGGGCTGCGGCATCATCGTCATCGGTGAGGATCTGGAAGAGCTGCTGGTGCTCTGCGACCGCATCGCGGTGATGTATGAGGGCCGCATCGCCGGCACGCTCGACAGCGCCGATGCGACTGTGGCACGGCTCGGGCTGATGATGACCGGCGCGGAGGGCCACAGCTGATGTTCCGCCTGGAAGTCCGCACCTCGGCGCCCGCCTGGTTCAACCTGGCCCTGCCGCTGCTGGCGATCGCGGCGACGCTTGTCCTGTGCAGCGGCCTGATCGCGCTGGCCGGCGCCGGCGTCCTCGAAGCCTATGGTGTGATGTTCACCGCTTCGCTCGGCGACAGCTACGCCATCACCGAAACGATGGTGCGTGCCGCGCCGATGATCTTCACCGGGCTGGCGGTGGCCGTCGCCTTCCGGGCAAAATTCTGGAATATCGGCGCCGAGGGACAGTTGCTGGCCGGCGCGGTCGCCGGTTGCTTTGTCGGCGCCATACCGATGCCGGGGCCGCTCGCCATGCTGTTGATGGCAGTTGCCGGGGCCGCCGCAGGCGCTGCCGTCGCCCTGGTGCCAGCGACGCTGCGGGTGAAATTCAAGGTCGATGACGTGGTCAGCTCGCTGCTGCTCAACTCGGTCATCTACTATGCGCTGATGGCGCTGATCGAAGGGCCGTGGAAGGATAGTTTCAGCGGCTATCCGATCTCGCCGCCGATCGAGGATTCGGCGAACTTTCCGGTCCTGCTCGAAGGCACGCGACTGCATCTCGGTGTTGTCGTGGCGCTGCTGGCGGCGCCATTGATCTGGTTCCTGATCGTGCGCACGACGCTCGGCTTCAGGATCAGGGTCACCGGTGAGAATCCCGAAGCGGCTAGATATGGCGGCATCCACGTCGAGCGGGTGCTGATCTCGACCGCGCTGCTGTCCGGCGCGCTCGCCGGGCTGGCCGGGGTCGGCGAAGTCGGCGGCGTGCATTTCCAGGTGATGAGCGACATCTCGCCGGGCTACGGCTATTCGGGCATCGTCGTCGCCATGCTGGCGCGGCTCAATCCGTTGGGCGTGGTGCCGGCGGCGATCTTCTTGGCCGCGGTGATGACCGGCGCCGAGGCGATGTCGCGCGCGACCGGCGTGCCAGCCTTCCTCAGTGATGTCATCCAGGGCACGGCGCTGCTCGCCATGCTGGTGGCACTGCTGTTCACCGCCTATCGCATCCGCCGCGTCGGAGCCGCCCGATGAGCGCGGTGTTCGAACAGATCTTTCAGGTCGGCTTCCTCGCCGCCATCATCCGCATCGCCACGCCGCTGGCGTTTGCGACGCTCGGCGAAATGTTCTCCGAGCGCGCCGGCGTGCTCAATCTCGGCATCGAAGGCATCATGCTGCTCTCGGCAATGACCGGCTTCACAGCCACCAGCCTCAGCGGCAGCCTGTGGCTCGGCGTGCTGGCGGCGGTGCTGACGGGAATGTTGATGGGCGCGCTGCATGCACTGTTCACGGTGGCGCTGGGCCTCAGCCAGCATGTCTGCGGCATTGGTGTCACGCTGTTCTCGTCGGGGCTCGCCTATTTTCTCTACCGGCTGATCTTCGGCCAGCAATCGGTGCCGCCTAGCATCAAGGGGTTCGAGACGCTGCCGATCCCGGTGCTTTCCAGCATTCCGGTGCTTGGGCCGGCGGTGTTCAACCAGTTTGCACTGGTCTACATGGCGATCCTGGCCATCCCGCTGGCCGCCTTCGTGCTCTACCGCACGCCATGGGGTCTGTCGGTGCGCATGGTCGGCGAGAATCCGCGTGCCGCCGATTCGGCCGGCGTCAGCGTCATTGCGACCCGTTTCCAGGCGGTGATCCTCGGCGGTGCGCTGATGGGGCTGGCCGGTGCCTTCCTGTCGATGGCGCAGTTCAACGCCTTCACCTTTGGCGTGGTGTCGGGGCGCGGCTGGGTGGCGATCGCGCTGGTCGTCTTCGGCCGCTGGGATCCGTGGCGCTCGGCGGGGGCGGCGCTGCTGTTCGCCTTTGTCGATGCCTTGCAGTTGCGCATGCAGGCGAGCGGGCTCGGGCATATCCCCTACGAGGCGTTCCTGATGCTGCCTTTCATCTTCACCATTGTCGCCATGGCCGTGATGTCGCGCAATGCGGTGGCGCCATCAGCGCTGCTCAAGCCGTTTCGACGCGAGGAGCGCTGACAGCCAGGGCTGTCAGCGTCCGGCTGATCACATCGCGGTAAAGCCATTGTCGACGAACAGATGCGTGCCGTTGACGAAGCTGGCCTCGTCGCTGGCCAGGTAGAGCGCTGCCTTGGCCACCTCTTCCGGCTCGCCGATGCGGCCCTGCTGCGCCGCCAGTGCCGCGTCGGAGACGTCGACGCCGAGCCGGCCGAGATCGGCAACCTCGCGCAGGCCGTGCGGTGTGCGGATGAAGCCTGGGCAGACCGCATTGCAGCGGATATTGCGGTCGCGGAACTCGACGGCGATGGCGCGGGCGAACATATGGCAGGCGCCCTTGGTGGTGTCGTAGAGCACCTCCATCGGCGTCGCCGCCACCGCCGAGATCGACGAGGTGCAGACGATCGAACCGCCGCCGGCTGATATCATGCCGGGCAGCACCGCGCGCGTCATCAGGAACATCGAGCGCACATTGACGGCATGCAGCCAGTCCCATTCCTGCACCGTCGTCTCCAGGAAGGGTTTGATGACGATCGTGCCGGCATGGTTGAACAGCACGGTGACCGGGCCGAGTTTTTCGGTCGCGCCTTTCACGGCCGCCTCGACCTGGGCTTCATCGGACACGTCGGCCACCCAATATTCGGCTATATGCCCCCGCGCGCGGATCGCCGCCGCGGTTGCGGCAGCTGCTTCCTCATTGCGATCGATGATCGCCACTTTGGCGCCTTCCGCGGCGAACAGCTCCGAGGCCGCGCCGCCCATTCCCGTTGCACCGCCTGAAATGATGGCGACCTTGCCGGCCAGTCTCGTGCCCATTTTTCTGCTCCCCCTGTTGGACGATTTCCCATGCGCTCACTGGGCGATGCTATCCCGCCCGCTCCGGGCGGCCAATGCACGAATTGGGTGCAGCGGGGACAAGGCCATAGGTCCATTCAAGGCCGGGAGCAACGCGGGCAGGCCATGTGGATCGGTGGCCAAAACACACCATCTAAGCAATCTTCTGCCAATTTCCGGCTCGATATCAGAAAATCTTTCTGCCTATCGCCAAAAAATAGCAATCGACAAAGTCTACAAGTTTTATAGATTAACCAGCGAGACGGAGGTCGATATGTCCTATATCCAGAACGCCCAGACGGACCGCAGCGGCCAGAGGCTGGCCAATGCCCAGGCCTTTCGCCCGGCCTATGCCGGTGCCTTCGCCTATCTCGTCTTTGCCCTTGCGTTCGTGTTCACCGGGGCAGTTGTTCTGGGCCTCATTCCCTGAGTCGTCAGATCGACCGGGGTTAGCCGCCCACCGCTTTCAGGTAATCGGAGTTGAATGAACCGGACCGCCGGTGCGCCTGCGCGCGGCTGGGGATCCGAATTTCACCGCATCAATGATTCCAGTGATGGAGGAGATGGCAATGCCGATCGAGTTCACGCATGTTCCCGGAAAGACTCATCCCGCTGGGGCCGCCGTTCCCTTTTTCTACGACTTTGCCGAGACCGCGACCAAGCTCGGGCTGATCGAGGACGGCGGTTTCCGCAAGATCGTCGTCGACGATACGGCCGGGCTGCTGACCAATATGGATCTCGCTGCCCAGGTGCTCGAGCGCACGTCGTCGCTGGAAGTCGTGCTCACCCACTGGGCAGGTGTGGTCGAACCGACGGTGGCGGCCCGCCAACTGGCGTCGATCGACAGGAAAAGCGGTGGACGGCTGGCGCTCAGGATGATCAGCGAACCGCTCAACGACGACGATGCCGAAACGCGCCCGGTCGGGCACACCGTCATCTGGCAGCGCATCGATGAATATCTGGTGCTGCTGAAGCGACTGTGGTTGAACGACCGGCCGTTCGACCATGAAGGCGCGTTCTACAGCATCAAGGGCGGCTATGTGCCGCGCAAGGGTCCGCACGGTGCCGACCTGGTCATCCGCATGGGCGGGCAGTCCGGAACGGCGCTCGAGGTGGCCGGCCGGCATGCCGATGTCTTCGAACTGGCGCCAGGCTCGATCGACGAAGTCCGGCAGTTGATGGAGCGGGTGCGCGGCGCCGCCGCCGAGCACGGCCGGGCCGGCAAACTGCGCTTTGCGCTTCCGGTCAGGATCCACCAGAGTGCTTCCGCCACCAGCCACAAGGCGGTCGATGTTGCCGGGCCGCCGGCCCAGGCCGCCCTGTCGCTGCTTGCCTATGCGGCTCTCGGGATCGATGAATTCATGATTGTCGGCGTCGACTCGCCGCGCGAGATCGCGACCGTCGGCCGTGAAACGATCGCCCTGCTGCGCAATTCGCTGGCGCGTCGCGAAACCGACGCCTTCCAGCCCGGGGCGTTTGCGTCCCGCTCGAGTCTGGAGACGCGCGCCGCGGGCTGAGGCTTTCGTCAGCCTTTTGCTGTTTCCGGCATGTCGCCAAGCCGCGACAGGGCTTCGATGACGGCGGCGGACTCGGCCAGCGTGCCGAACACGCCGTCCTCGACCGTCACCATGTGCAACGCCGCCTCGTGCGCTTGTCTGTCGCCGCTGGCACAGGCATCGGAAATCGTCAGGCACTGAAAGTTGCGGTCGCAGGCCTCGCGCAGCGTGGTGTGGACGCAGACATCCGTCGTGCATCCGGAAAACATCAGATGCGTGATGCCTTGCGCGCGCAGGACAAGCTCGAAATCCGTATAGGTGAAGGCGCTGTTGCAGGTCTTGTCGACGATGATGTCCTGCGGCGCCATATCGATCTCCGGAACGATCTGAAACCCAGGGCCCGAGCGAAGCAGGATTTCGGTGCCTTCGAGACCGGCGCGCTTGCGGCGCCATTTCTCGTAAGGCGTCATGTCGGCCATGTCGGCCCGATAGCCCTGCCTTGTGTGGATGACCCTGACGCCGGCCTTGCGCGCGGCGGCGATCAGCCGGCTCACGGTCGGCAGGATCGCCCTCAGCGGCGAGGGGTCAT
Organism: Mesorhizobium newzealandense; assembly: GCF_042682145.1. Classification (NCBI taxonomy): domain Bacteria; kingdom Pseudomonadati; phylum Pseudomonadota; class Alphaproteobacteria; order Hyphomicrobiales; family Phyllobacteriaceae; genus Mesorhizobium; species Mesorhizobium newzealandense. The sequence continues at coordinate 411,765 of NZ_JBHUGZ010000002.1, forward strand.
ATCCCTGCCTGGCGAAATAGCCCGTCGTCGACAGGAAATCCTGCTGCAGGTCGATGACGACAAGCGCGGTGTTTTCGGCCACCAGCCTGCCGTCATAGGGAAAGTCGAAGGGCGTCGCCTTGATCATCTTTGGCTCCCAGTTTTCGGACCGGCACTCGAGTTTGCCCTGACGCAATTCCGGACGGGAAACCGTTTCACACTTTTCCTGGAATTGCTCCAGCCACTTTGCATCAACCCGACGACACCAGATGCTGGGCGTGCAGCCGCCGGCAGATGCCGCCGGCGCGGATCCGAATTCGCGTCGATATGACGGTCGCGACGAATTGTTGATTGTTGCAGTCATCTTCAATGTTGACTAGTAGGTCATGTTTTATAGTCAACCCGGGCATCGGCCTGCCGAAACCAGAATCTGGAAATACGAGCGGCCGCACTGGAGAGAAGCCCATGACCGTGGCGGGAGTTGATGCCCAGACTGCCTTCCATATCGACGCGGTGCGCTTTGCCGTCGGCGAGCGGACGCTGCTCGGTCCGGTTTCGCTCGAACTGGAGCGCTCGCGCGTCTACGGGCTGATCGGCCATAACGGGTCGGGCAAGTCGACGCTGATCAAGCTGATGGCGCGCCAGCAACCGGCAAGCTCAGGCGCCATCACTTTCGCCAAGCGACCGCTGCTGCAATGGGGCGCCCGCGAACTCGCCCGTGCGCTGGCCTATCTGCCGCAGACGACGCCGGCGGCGACCGGTCTTACGGTGCGCGAACTGGCGACGCTCGGGCGCTATCCCTGGCATGGCGCGCTTGGCCGTTTCCGCGCGGAGGACAGGCAGCATGTCGACGAGGCGCTGGTCCTGACCGACATGGAGGGTTTCGCGGACAGGCTGGTGGACGAATTGTCCGGCGGCGAGCGCCAGCGCGCCTGGCTCGCCATGCTGGTGGCGCAGAACGCCGGCGTCATGCTGCTCGACGAGCCGATCTCGGCGCTCGACATCGCCCATCAGGTCGAGGTGCTCGGGCTGGTCAGGGATCTCAGCCGCAAACGCGACCTTTGCGTCGTCGTCGTGCTGCACGATCCCAACATGGCGGCGCGCTATTGCGACGAGCTGATCGCGCTGAAGGACGGCAAGCTGCTGACACGCGGCACGCCCGGCGAAATCATGCGCAGCGATGTGCTGAAAGGCATCTTCGGCGTGGAGATGGGCGTGTTCGCGCACCCCGTCACCGGCCAACCCGTCGGCTATGTGCAGTGACGAGATGTGGCGGGGAATAGAAGGCGGCTGGCCGCTGTGAGAACAAGGAAGAAGCTGTTGTCGAGAAATGGTTTGTTGGCGGCTTTGGTCGCATCCGTGATCCTGTCGGCCGGCAGTGCGACGGCCCAGGAGCAACCGACCGGTGCCGCGCCAGCCATGTCGGCACCCGCTGCTCCCGCCGCGCCGGCAGTCGCCCCGCTCGCGCAACAGCAACCCGGCACCCAGCCGAACACGACAGCGCCGGCCGAGGCCGGACCTTCGATGGCGATGGAACTGACCTTGCCGCATGATCTGTCGCCGTGGGGCATGTTCATGGCGGCCGATATCATCGTCAAGGCGGTGATGATCGGACTGGCCTTCGCCTCCCTCGTCACCTGGACGATATGGCTGGCCAAATCGCTTGAGATTTTCGCCGGCAAGCTGCGCATCCGTCGCGCCGTGCGGGCGATCGGCGATGCCGCCACGCTGAAGCAGGCCAGCCGTGCGCTCGACCGCAGCGGCGGCCCCGGCGCGCTGCTGGTGCGGGCGGCCGAGGAAGAGACCGCGCTTTCGACCGGTGCGCTCGATCATGTCTCGGGCGACGGGCTGAAGGAGAGGGTCACCTCGCGCCTGTCACGCATCGAGGCGGCGGCGTCGCGGCGCATGTCGCGCGGCACCGGCGTGCTGGCAACGATCGGCTCGACCGCGCCTTTCGTTGGCCTGTTCGGCACCGTCTGGGGCATCATGAACGCCTTCATCGGCATCTCGCAGGCGCAGACTACCAATCTCGCAGTGGTGGCGCCCGGTATCGCCGAGGCGCTGCTGGCCACGGCGATGGGCCTCGTCGCAGCGATACCGGCTGTCGTCATCTACAACGTCTTTGCCCGCTCGATAGCCGGCTACCGGCAGATCGTCGCCGATGCCTCGGCGGGCATCGAGCGGCTGGTCAGCCGTGATCTCGACTTCCGCACCGTCGCGCCGGCAACGGCGATGGCCGCGGAATGATGACGGCGGACTAGCGGAGCAACGCCATGGCAAGCAGAATCCGACAGACCATGGATGACGATCTCGAGGAAAGCCACGAGATCAATGTCACCCCGTTCATCGATGTCATTCTGGTGCTGCTGATCATCTTCATGGTCGCCGCACCGCTGGCGACGGTGGATGTCAATGTCGATCTGCCGGGCTCGACCGCAACGCCCGCGCCGCGGCCGGAAACACCGTTGTTCCTGACCCTGAAGGACGATCTGACGCTGGCGATCGGCAACGATACCGTACCACGCCCGATTTTTGCCGCGACGCTGGACGGCAGGACAAAGGGCGACAAACAGACGCGCATCTTCCTGCGCGCCGACAAGGTGGTCGCCTATGGCGACCTGATGGAGGCGATGAACCTGCTGCGCGGAGCGGGCTATCTGAAGATCGCGCTGGTCGGCCTGGAGACGGTTCCCGCGGCCGATGCTCCGGCGCCCGCCACCAGCGGAGCGGTGGCACCATGACGCCGGCGGCCGCCTTGCCCACAGCCGAGTTGTCGCGCTTCAGCTGGCGCGACCTTGGCTTGTGGGCGGGTGCGGCCGCGCTGGTCCTTGGAGGCCATGTCGCAGTCGCCTATGCCGTGCAGAATTTCAGCATGGTCAACGAAGCCGACGGCGGCCAGCCACCGGCCCAGGTGATCGAGATGGCGCCGATGGTGGTGATGCCGGCCGTCCAGGAACAGGTTGCCGCGCTGGACGCGGTGACATCAGATCAGACCGAGCCGACGCCCGAAGACCCGGTCGAGAAGGCGGAACCGGTTGTCGACCACCCGGAAGCCGTCCCACCCGACGAGACCGAACCCACCCGGACCGAGATGGCTCAACAGGTCGACCAGCCGCCGCCGGACGAGGTCGTCCCGGATATTGTCGAGGCTGTTGCGCCCGACGTGGTCATTCCTTTGCCGCAGTCGAAACCAGTCGAGCCGCCCAAGGACAAGAAACCGGTCGAAGCCAGGGCGAAGAAGCCTGTCGACAAGCCCAAGCCGCGGCCCAAGAAGGAGAAGGCGGCGCCGCCGAAGACGGCAAGTGTCGCCAGCGCCGATGCAAAGCCGGCTGTGAAGACGGCCGCGCCGAAGGCGGCGGAACCGACGTCGCGATCCGGCGACTCCAGCAAATGGGATTCCCGTCTGGGGGCCTGGATCAAGCGGCACACGCGCTATCCCAGTTCGGCCAAGGCTCGAGGCGTGGAAGGCAAACCGTATGTCGCCTTCACGGTCGACTCGTCCGGCCGGGTCCTGTCTGCCAGGCTCACCCGTTCCTCCGGGGATGCCGACCTCGACCGTGCGGCACTGGCCGTGCTGCAAGGCGCCACCGTGCCGGCACCGCCGCCGGAACTCGGCGCGCGCCAAAGCCGCACAGCGCCGTTCGTGTTCAGCCTACGCAACTAAGATCTGTTGATATTGAGGTGCGGCCGGCCTACGAACGGCTGATACCTGCGCTTCCGGTGCTCACGTACCCAAAAGTACGCTCCGCTCCGGTTCTCGGAACCCGCCATTCTCGGCTCGGCCTGACCAGAATCTGAACAGACCTTGGAGCAGACTCGGTCGATCAATAGCTCAGCGACTGGCACAGAGCCTCGACCTGTTCGATATAGAATCGGCATTTCGTGCGCAGGATGCTGAGGTTCGGATCATCGGCACCGTTGATCTCGATGGTCTGCATCATGAAATCGAAGTGAGCGTGAAAGGCATCCACAGCGCCCCAGAGACTGTCGGCCTGGCAGCTGTCGGCAATCGCCATCGAGACGAGCTGGCGGGCCTCGACCCGCGCGGCGTCAGGCGATGACGGTCGCCTGCAATCAAGGTGTCGAGCCGGCTGAAAAGGTTCTCCCTGGCGTCGACGCTCTTGATGTTGACGATCATATTCATCGCAAGGTCCCCTCGGGCAATTGCCGGAAAAAGTGCGCGGCGGTTTTCCGCCTGGAATTGCGTAAAAACAAACGGTTAGAGCGGGTTCGGCGATTCAATCAAACACTGAAACGCCTTGGGCCTATGCGACCGGATGCCGGTCCTGCGGGCAGGAAATGATCAAGGCCGGAATGGCGGTCGTATCGGTCGGCCTGCCCTTGATGATGTTGGCGACCTCGGCATCGGCCTGTTCGAACCAGTAGATCATGTCGGGGCGGCCAAGATCCGTGGCGGCCTTTTTCAGCAGCGGCAGCAGGCTTTGCAACGCGCACAGTGTCTCCCAGCGGTTTGGCCGGAAGGTCGAGCCTGCCACCGCGCATGCGGCTGACGATTGCATGCCGCTACGCTCTCCTCGCATGAGCGCGATGGTCTTTCGCCTGCGTCTTGGGGTGCAGAGGGTTGCCGCTGAGCTGCGCATGCCTGGCCGGCCGTGCGCCGCGAAGGACGTCGAAGGCTTCGGCATAGGCCATGCCCAGCAGATAGGAGATCATGGGAAAACGGCTTGCTTCGGCCATCTGCACGAGCTCATTGGTCATCGACGAAATGTATTGAAGGCTATCGATCTCGGACTGACGTAAGGATTGATTTGGCACGTGCTGCTCCTGTCTTCTGGTTGGCCTCAAGGAAGGCGTTACTGAACATACTGAGCCGACTAATTGATCGATTGGCCCGCCGAAGACGGGCTTGTTTGCGGGGTTGAGATGGTCAAGGCATAGATCGGGCGCCGACAAGCGAACCGCTCGCCGGCGCTGAACGATTTCAGCGCTTGTTGTAGTGCATGCCCTGCGAAAAGAAGACGGTCTGCGTGCCGGCGGCAATCGTCAGCTTCGGAGCGGTGTTCACTTTCTTGGCCATATTCATCCCTTTCCTGACCCCATCGGGATCCGCTGAAAGACCCCCAAAAACGGGATCCACGACAAGAAAGGTAAGGTCGAAAGAGTTAATGGTTTGTTAAAATTGCAGTAATTCTGTGCTCTAACGACGACCTGGTGAATTATATTTCCTGACGCTAAAGTGTAAAATATCGATTTTATTCAGATACGGAGTAGACAATCGTTGGCATACGCTCTTTCGGTATATTCTTATTCTTATTTAGCGTAAGCGGGCCCATGGCCAAGGGGTTAGCCCAGCCCGTCCCGGGTGAGGCCGACCACCAGCTGGTCGACATCAGGATCGTCGAGCCTGATGACATGCGCCATGCCGATGGCATCCCTGGGGCGGATGTTGGCTATGTCGCGCCGCATGATGACGGACACGAATGCCGGCCCGGCCTCCGTCAGAAGCATGGCCTTGCCTGTCAGCACCGGTTCGGAGATGGGAGCCCATTGCACGGAGATCAGCGACGGCTCGCCGGTCTGGCGGCGATTGATGCCGCTGAAATAGATCCAGTTCAGACGCGAGATCGCCACCCCATAGTGGTTGCCGCGCGCCCGCGCCCAGGTCGATCCCCGCCGTTCCGACCAGCCGGTGACCCTTCTGAAGGTGACCAACTCGGCTTCGCGCCGCACGAAGGTCACCGATCGCATCAAGAGATCAGGGCGGGCCGGGATCGAAAAATAGGTGAAATAGGTGCCTCCCGCGATCGATGGACTGGGAGGGCGGATCATCTGGTTGAACAGGCTCTCGGAAATCGGCGGCAGCCCGCGCCCCCTGGCTTCGGGCACGCCGGGATCCCGGTACAATTCGGCTTCGTCGATCCGGAAGTAGTCGCATATCAGCTTGGCAGTGGCCTTGTTCGGAACCGTCTGCCCTTGCAGGTAGCGTTCGAACTGCGTGCGGTTGATGCCCAACTCACGACATACCGCACTTACCGAGGCGTGATCCTTGCAGAGGCGTCTAAGGTTTGCAGCGAGATTCTCGCGAATTGACACGTCTTTGCTTCCGCAGGCGAATTTTCATTTCGATTCGAAAATCCATATAGCGTCTTCGGTCGCCCCCGCCGAAACGCCGTTGTCGCAACGCACAGAAAAAACTGATTTGGTAACGTCAATCTAATGGGGCAGCTTCCAAAGAAAATGGAAACAATCGCCGGGAGGCTTCGGTCATAAGTCCAATTGACAACAGTTTTAGCCGGATAACGCCAGACAAGGGCGCAGTATTGCGCCGCGGCCTTCGAAGGCGCGCTGGCACAACAAATATCGCCCGCAGGCGAGCCATGGCGAACGTCGCGCTTTCCTCTTGGCGTGGAGAGCAGAAAATCGATTATTCCACTGGTGGAGCTGAGGAGGATCGAACTCCTGACCTCGTCATTGCGAACGACGCGCTCTCCCAGCTGAGCTACAGCCCCGTCCAGCGGATGGGCGCATTTATCGGGCGCCGCGCTTTCCTGTCAAGGCGGCGTTTTGCCGAAATCCATGGTCGCCAGGCGTCGGGCCGGCGCGCGCGGGAAGGCGGCCCTTGCCGGTTTCGCCCGCAATGGCTACATGTCGGCAACAATCGGAGACCGGCATGATCGCCCTCATTCAAACAATCGTCATGGCGCTTGACCTCTACTGGTGGGTCATCATCGCCTCGGCGATCTTCTCCTGGCTCTACGCCTTCAACGTCGTCAACTCGCGCAATCAGTTCGTCGGCAGCATCGGCAACATGCTCTACCGGCTGACCGAGCCGGCGTTGCGGCCGATTCGCCGTTTCATGCCGGACCTTGGCGGCATCGACATTTCGCCGATCATCCTGCTGCTGATCCTGTTTTTCCTTCGGCAGTTCCTGCTGACCACCGTGCTGTCGCTGGTCGTCTGAGGCAGCCAACCTGTGAGCGCGCCGTTTTGCCCGCGCGAAAACGGTGTCGATCTGTTTGTGCGGCTGACGCCAAGGGCTGCGCTGGACAGGCTCGAAGGCGTCGAGACCGCGGCAGACGGGCGAAGCCACCTGAAGGCCCGCGTCCGCGCCGTGCCGGAAAACGGTGCCGCCAACAAAGCACTCGAAAAGTTGATCGCCAAGGCGCTGGGCGTGCCGGCGTCCGCCGTGTCGATTGTCGCCGGCGGCACCGCCCGGCTGAAGACCGTGCGCATTGTAGGCGATCCGGCGATGCTGGCGAAAGGCATCGAGGCGCTTGGCCTGCAGTCCTGATGCCTTCGATGCAGGTTCAATCCCCCAGCGGCAGGCGGGGATCGTCGACCTTCAACGTGTTCACGCTCTGCTTGATGCGGCGCAAATTTTCCAGAACCCTCGGTCCGCGCGTCTCGGCGACCGACGTGACGATCATGTCGACGATCGACAGCAGCGCATAGCGCGACGATGTCGGCTTGTAGATGTTGCCATCCTCGAGCGACTGGAAATGGATGACCGTGTCGGCCGCTTTGGCGAGTGCCGAGTCCGGCGAGGTGATGGCGATGGTGGTGGCGCCATATTGCTGGGCGACCTGCACCGCATCGATGACCGATCGCGCATAGCCGGAAACCGAAAAGGCGATCAGCGTGGTGTCTGTCGTGGCTACGGCGGCGTACATGCGTTGCAACTGTCCGTCGATCTGCGCCAGCACCGACACACCCAGCCTGAACAGCCGGTTCTGCATTTCGGTCGCCATCATCGACGAAATACCACCCGATCCGATGCACAGCACGTTGCCGGAAACGGCAATCCGCGCGGCGACGGCGACCAGCGTCGTCATGTCGAGGTTTTCGCTGGCGCGCTGGATGGCGGCAATCGCGGCTTCGGTGATGGCGGAAGCAATACGCTGTTCGCGGGCGTCGCGACTCAACGGCTCCGGCGACAGATACTGGCCGCCGATGGCGATGGCTTGCGCCAGATAGAATTTGAAATCGCGCAGGCCCTCGCAACCGAGGTTGCGGCAGAACCGGGTCACCGTCGGCTCGCTGACACCGACGCGCGCGGCAATTTCCGAAATCGCCGCCTTGGAGACGAGATCGAGGTCGGCAAGCACGAAGGCCGCCAGCTTGCGATCCGACTTCGTGCCGTCCTGCGACATCAGTTGCAGGCGCGTGATGATGTCGGTCGGCGTTTTCATATCCGTGTTTTCATACGGGCAGGCCCGTTGCCTTGTCGAACAGGTGGATGTTGCCGGGATCGACGCTCACCGGCAGCACGTCGCCCGGCCTGACCGGCACCCTGTCGCGGAACACGGCACGCACCGTATCGGTGCCGATGGCGCCATAGACATGGGTTTCGGAGCCGGTTGGCTCGACGACATCCACCTTGATGGCCATCGCGTCGACAGCCTCACCGATGACAAAATGCTCGGGCCGGATGCCGGCCTCCACCGCGCTGCCCGCCGGCACCTGTCTGCCGGCAAGCGCAAGCCGTCCGCCGCCGGCCGACTCGAACCAGGTTTTCTCTGGCGTTGCCTTGAGCGAACCGGACACAAAGCTCATCGACGGGGAGCCGAGGAAGCTGGCGACGAACTTGTTGGCCGGCCGGTCATAGAGCTCCAGCGGCGCGCCGACCTGCTGGATCTTGCCGAGGTTCATCACCACGATCCGGTCGGCCATGGTCATGGCTTCGATCTGGTCGTGGGTGACATAGACGATCGTCGATTTCAGCCGCTGGTGCAGCGCCTTGATCTCGACGCGCATCTGCACGCGCAATTGCGCGTCGAGGTTGGACAAGGGCTCGTCGAACAGGAACACCGACGGTTCGCGCACGATGGCGCGGCCCATGGCAACACGCTGGCGCTGGCCGCCCGACAGTTGGCGGGGATAGCGGTCGAGATAGGAAAAGAGATTGAGGACGCCGGACGCTTTCTTGACCTTTTCGTCTACCACTGCGCGCGCTTCGCCACGGATCTTCGGGCCAAAGCCGATATTGTCCGATGCCTTCAGATGCGGGAACAGCGCATAGGACTGGAACACCATGGCGATGTTGCGCTGCTGCGGCGGCAATCCGTTGGCGCGCACGCCGCCGATCATGAGGTCGCCGGAGGTGATCATCTCCAGCCCGGCCAGCATGCGCAGCAAGGTCGACTTGCCGCAGCCGGATGGCCCGACCAACACGACGAACTCGCCGCTCTTGATATCGAGGCTGACGTTCTCGAGGATCTTGTGCTGCCCGAAGGATTTCGACAGGTCGCGGAACTCGACGTCGGTCATGGTCACGCTCCCAGAATGTCGTCGATGAACGGCAGGCAACCGGCCGTCAGTCCCGCGTCCACCGGCATCACCACGCCTGTTACGCCCGATGCGCGATCGGACGCAAGGAAGGCGACGGCTTCGGCCACTTCCGAAGCGTTGACGATGCGGCCGAGCGGATAGAGCCGCTGCAGCTTGCCGAGGATTTCGGGATCCTTGGCCAAGCGATGATCCCAGGCGGCGGTGCGGATCGATCCGGGGCAGACGACATTGGCGCGCAAGCCGCTGCGGCCGAGCTCGACGGCGATCGCCTTGGCATAGGCGTTGATGCCGGCCTTGGCCGCCGCATAGGCGGGATTGCCGAAATGCGCGATGGCGTTGACCGAAGAGATGAAGACGACGCTGCCGGAGCCGCTGCCAGCCATCGCCTTGACCAGCGGATCAGCGAACGTCATCACGCCGGTCAGGTTGAGGTTGAGTTCCTGCTCGATCTTGTCGGAGGTGAGCGCGGAAAGCGTCTCGGCGCGTGTCCAGCCGGCATTGTTGATCAGAATGTCGGGCACGCCATCACTGTCGAGGATCGCGCCGATTGCCGCGTCTATCGTAGCCCGGTCGAGAAGGTCGAAGACGTGGCGGGAGGCAAGGTGCGGGCTCTTCAACGCTTCGCTGGACTGGTCGCAGCCGATGACCCTGGCGCCCCTTTGCGCCATCAGCGTCACGATGGCCGTGCCGAGACCGCCGCCGGCACCGGTCACCACGACAGTCTTGCCTTCGAACTCGGCCCTGCCTTCGAACTTGGCCCTGCCTTCGAACTTGGGTCGCGAAACCACCGTGCGTCATCCTTCGGGAGCTCTGACAGTCGCATCAGGCCTAGCCCACGAAATGTAATTAAGCAACAGAATAATCTGCTTGCAAGCCTTCAAATCATCGATAATGTAGGAAAGTCACATAAATCTTCTGCGCTGGTCGCGAAGAGGCGCGCAAGCGCGAAATCAAAATGGGAGACATCAAATGAGCCTTGCAAAATGGACTGTCGGCCTGATGGCCGGAATGAGCATGCTGGCATTTGCGGCGCAGGCAAATGCGGGCGAGGTGCGCGTCACCGTCGCCGAGTACAGCGCCAAGACTGGCCCTTATTTCGAAAGCGTCAAGAAGGAATTCGAGGCGGCCAACCCCGGCATCACCGTCAAGTTCGAAGTGGTGCCGTGGGAGGTGCTGCTGCAGAAGCTGACCACCGACATCACCGCGGGCACCAATGCCGATCTGTCGATCATAGGCACGCGCTGGCTGATCGACTTCGTCCAGCAGGATGTCGCCGAGCCGCTCGACAGCTACATCACCCCGGACTTCAAGGGCCGCTTCATCGACACCTTCCTGTCGCCCTCGATCATGGAGGGCAAGACCTACGGCCTGCCGATCGCGGCCTCGGCGCGCGCGCTGTACTACAACAAGGAGCTGTTCGAGAAGGCCGGCATCGCCAATCCGCCGGCCAACTGGACCGAGCTGCAGGAAGACGCGCGCAAGATCAAGGCGCTCGGGTCCGGCACCTTCGGTTTCGGCCTGCAGGGCAAGGAGATCGAGACCGACGTCTATTACTATTATGCGATGTGGTCCCAGGGCACCGAGATCCTCAACAAGGACGGCACCTCCGGCCTCGGCACGCCGGGCGCGCTTGAAGCCGCCAAGCTCTACAAGTCGATGATCGACGAAGGCCTGACCGAGCCCGGTGTCACCTCCAACAACCGCGAGGATGTGCAGAACCTGTTCAAGCAGGGCAAGGTCGGCATGATGATCACCGCACCCTTCCTGTCCAACCAGATCAAGGACGAGGCGCCGAGCCTGAAATATGGCGTGGCGGCCATTCCGGCCGGACCGACCGGTGCGCGGGGCACCTATGGCGTCACCGACTCCATCATCATGTTCAAGAATTCCAAGAACAAGGACGAGGCCTGGAAGCTGCTCGATTTCCTGTTCACCACCGAGCAGCGTGCCAAGTTCACGCAAGGCGAAGGCTTCCTGCCGGTGAACAAGGAAGAAGCCAAAATGGACTACTATGTGAACAACGCCGATCTGGCGGCGTTCACCGCGCTGCTGCCTGATGCCCGCTTCGCGCCGATCATCCCCGGCTGGGAAGAAGTCGCCCAGATCACCTCCGACGCCATGCAGAAGATCTATCTCGGCGGCGATCCCGAGGCAGGGTTGAAAGACGCGGCGGCCAAGGCCAACGCTGTGCTCAAGAAATAGGGCGTATCTCCCTGCGCCCGTGGCGCGCCCCATTCAGGCGGGGCGCGCCACACCTTGATTTCCACCTGGAGCCGGATGATTTCAGGTCGAATCGACCTGAAATCTGAATCCGCCTCTAAATCAAGAGATAGAGCATGATGTCGTCCGAAATCCGCTTCACACTTTTCGGCATCATGCTTTAGAGCGACCGATAGGGGCGTCGCTCAATCAGAACCTTCAGATCCACCGCGCCGAGGCGCAGGTCAGCCGATGCAAAATCGCTTCTTGCCCTATCTCCTGACCTTGCCCAGCCTGTTCCTGGCGGCTGTCGTCATCTTCTGGCCGGTGTGGGACCTGGTCCAGATCTCGACGCATGAAGTCAGCCGCTTCGGCCAGCTTCGCGAATTCAACGACTTTGCCAATTTCGCTAGCCTGCTTGCCGATCCCGATTTCATGGCCGCGCTCTGGCGCACCGGCCAGTGGACGGTGCTGGTCGTCGGCGGCGCGCTGCTGCTGTCAATCCCGGTGGCGATGATCCTCAACACCGATTTCTATGGCCGCGGCATTGCCCGTGTCATCATCATGCTGCCCTGGGCGGTGTCGCTGACCATGACCGCTGTGGTCTGGCGCTGGGCACTGAGCGGCGAAAGCGGCATGCTGAATTCGGCGCTGATCGGCCTCGGCCTCATCGATCACAACATCCAGTGGCTGGCGAGCGCCGAGACCGCCTTTCCGATGCAGGTGCTGATCGGCATCCTGGTGACGGTGCCGTTCACGACGACGATCTTCCTCGGCGGCCTGTCGTCGATCCCGGACGACCTCTACGAGGCGGCGGCGCTCGAAGGCGCGACACCGCTGCAGCAGTTCCGCGAGATCACCTTTCCGCTGCTGAAGCCGTTCATCAACATCGCCATCGTGCTCAACACAATCTACGTCTTCAATTCCTTCCCGATCATCTGGGTGATGACGCAGGGCGGGCCGGCCAATTCGACCGACATCCTGGTCACCCACCTCTACAAGCTGGCCTTTCGCATCGGCAAACTGGGCGAAGCATCGGCGGTGTCGCTGGTGATGTTCGCCATATTGCTGGTCTTCACCATGATCTATGTGCGGTTGGCAATGCGGGAGCAACGCGCATGACGAGTAAGCTGAGGCGTTCGATCATTGCATGGCTGCTGCTGGCGCCGCTGATCGTGGTGACGATCTTTCCCTTCGCGGTGATGTTCCTGACCGCGGTCAAGCCAAGGCAGGAAGTGTTGTCGCCAACCTGGTGGCCGAGTGAATTCCGCTGGTCGAATTTCTCCGACATGTGGGTGGCGACCGGCTTCGGCCGGGCACTGCTCAATTCGCTCTACGTGTCTGTCATCGCCACCGTCGGCGCCATCCTGATCTCGGTTCCGGCCGCCTATGCGATGTCGCGCTTCCGCTTTGCCGGCTACGGCGCCTTGCGCCAGTTTCTGCTGATCTCGCAGATGATCTCGCCGATCGTGCTGGTGCTTGGCCTGTTTCGGCTGATGGCGGCCTGGGGCCTGGTCGAGAGCACCACGGCGCTCGGCTTCATCTACATGGCCTTCAACGTCGCCTTCACGGTGTGGATGCTGCAGAGCTATTTCGACACCATCCCGCGCGATCTCGAAGAGGCGGCCTGGATGGAGGGTGCCGGCCGCTGGCTGACCCTGCGCAAGGTGTTCCTGCCGCTCTGCCTGCCGGCGATCGCGGTGACCGCGATCTTCACCTTCATCAATGCCTGGAACGAATTCGTCGTGGCGCTGACCATGCTGCGCAGCCAGGAAAGCTACACGCTGCCGATCCAGGTGTTTTCGCTGGTCGCCGGCCGCTACACCATCGAATGGCACCACGTCATGGCGGCGACGCTGCTGGCGACCCTGCCGGTGGCCATCCTGTTCATCTGGCTGCAGCGCTACCTCGTCAGGGGGCTGGCGCTCGGGGCGGTCAAGTAACCGCTCTATCTCTTTATTTTGACGCAATTCCGGACGGAAAACCGTTGCACACTTTTCCTGGAATTGCTCTAGGCCCACGGAGCTTTCATGCGCATCTTCACCGCCTCGCTGGCGACGGAAACCAACACCTTCTCGCCTGTGCCGACCGACCGGGCCTCGTTCGAGATGGCCTTCTATGCCGGACCCGGCAAACATCCGGAAACGCCGACGCTGTGCTCGTCGCCGATGGTCGCCCTGCGCCGGCGCGCGGCGGCCGAAGGCCTGACCGTCATCGAGGGTACCGCCACCTGGGCGGAGCCCGGCGGCCTGGTGCAGCGGCAGACCTATGAGGCGCTGCGCGACGAGATCCTCGGCCAGCTCAAGGCGGCACTGCCGGTCGACGCGGTCATCCTCGGCCTGCACGGCGCCATGGTGGCGCAAGGCTATGACGATTGCGAAGGCGACCTGCTCGAGCGGGTTCGCGAGATGGTCGGGCCGAAGGTCGTGATCGCGTCGGAATTCGATCCGCACAGCCATCTGACACCGAAACGTGTGGCGGCGTCAGACATCATGGCCTACTTCCTCGAATTCCCGCACACCGATTTCTACGAACGCGGTGAACATGTCGTCGCGCTTGGCCTCGCCGCGGCGCGTGGTGAGATCAAGCCTGTCATCTCGACCTTCGACTGCCGCATGATCCAGGTGCTGCCGACCAGCCGCGAGCCGATGCGCTCCTTCGTCGACCGCATCAAGGCGCTGCACGGCAAGGATGGCGTGCTGTCGATCTCGGTCATCCATGGCTTCATGGCGGCCGACGTGGCTGAAATGGGCACGCGCCTCCTGGTGGTCACCGACAACGACAAGGCCAAGGGCGATGCGCTGGCGGAGCAGCTGGGGCGGGAACTCTACGCGCTGCGCGAAAAGACGGCGATGACCATGCTGAGTGCCGCCGACGGCATCGATCGGGCGCTGGCTGTGCGCGCTGACAATCCGGGCAGGCCGGTGGTCATCGCCGACATCTGGGACAATCCGGGCGGCGGCGTGCCTGGCGACGGCACCGTCGTGCTGCGCCAGATGCTGGCGCGCGGCCTGAACAGTGTCGGTATGGCGACGATCTGGGATCCGATCGCAGTCACCTTCTGCCTGGCGGCAGGCGAGGGCGCCGTCATCGACCTGCGTTTCGGCGGCAAGGCAGGGCCGCAGGCCGGCGAGCCGATCGACGCGCGCGTGCGGGTGTTGAAGGCTGTTGCCGAGGGTTGGCAGAGTTTCGGACCAAGCCGGGTGACGCTCGGGCCAACAGCGCTGGTGCGCATCGAAGGCACCGAGGTCGACATCATCCTCAACACCAATCGCACGCAGACCTTCGAACCGGATATCTTTTCCAATATCGGCATCGATCCGATGAGCAAGGACGTGCTGCTGATCAAGTCGACCAATCATTTCTACGCCGGCTTCGAGCCGATCGCCGCCGAGATCATCTATGTCTCGGCGCCGAGTTCGTATCCGAGCAATCCGGCGGTGACCAATTACACCAAGCTGACGCGGCCGATCTGGCCGCGGGTGGCTGATCCGTGGAAGGTGTGAGGCTGGATTACACCAGCCCGCGCTTGACCATCATCGCGTCCGGCGAAGGCATCTTGCCACGGAAGGCCGTGTAGAGCTCTTCCGGGTCCTTCGAGCCACCGGCGGCGTAGATGTTCTTGCGCAGCCGCTCGGCCAGCGCCGGATTGAACGGGTCGCCCGTCTCCTCGAAGGCGGCGAAGGCGTCGGCGTCGAGCACTTCCGACCACATGTAGGAGTAATAGCCGGCCGAATAGCCGTCGCCGGAAAACACATGGCCGAAATGCGGGGTGCGATGGCGCATCGCGATGGTGTCCGGCATATCAAGCTTTTCAAGCGTTTCGGCTTCGAAACGAAGTGGCGCTTCAGGCGCATCCGGCCGCGCGTGATAGGCCATGTCGATCAGCGCCGAAGCGGTGAATTCGACCGTGGCGAAGCCGGCGCCGAAAGTCCGCGCAGCCAGCATCTTGTCGAGCAGCGCCTTCGGCATCGGTTTGCCGGTCTTCACATGCAGCGCATGCTTTTCCAGAACCGCCGGCACGGTCAGCCAGTGCTCGTAGAGCTGCGAGGGCAATTCGACGAAATCGCGGCTGACCGAAGTTCCCGAGACCGATGGCCAGGTGACGTCGGTCAGCATGCCGTGCAGGGCGTGGCCGAACTCGTGGAACAGCGTTTTTGCCTCATCGACGGACAGCAGAGCCGGCTCGCCCGCCGGTGGCTTGGCGAAGTTCATGACGTTGTAGATCACCGGCTTCGAGCCGTGGCCAAGCTTGTAGCCGGACTTGAGCGCGCTCATCCAGGCGCCGGAGCGCTTGGACGGCCGTGCGAAATAGTCGGCAAGGAACAGGCCGCGCTCGCTGCCGTCGGCATTTTTCACCACGAACACGCGCGCGTCGGGATGCCATATGGCAATGCCTTGCTTTTCCTCGAAAGTGATGCCGAACAGTTTGGTTGCCACGTCGAAGCAGGCTTCGATGATCCGGTCGAGCTGCAGGTAAGGCTTCAATTCGGCCTCGTCGAAGGCGAATTTTTCGGCGCGCAGTTTCTCCTGGTAGAAGCGCCAGTCCCAGGCGGCGAATTTTTCATTGCTGCCGGCTTCGGTCGCCAGCCGCTGCAGTTCGGTCTGGTCGGCGGCCGCCTTTTCCAGCGCCTTTTCCCAGACCGGATCAAGCAGTGCGTGCACTGCTTTCGGGGTCTTGGCCATGGTGTCGTCGAGCTTCAGGGCGGCGAAGGAGCCGTAGCCGAGCAGTTTTGCCTTTTCGGCGCGCAGCTTCAGCATGTCGCGCACAACGGATGAGTTGTCGGTGGCGCCGCCGTTCTGGCCGCGCATGGTGAAGGCGCGGAAAGCGATCTCGCGCAGGTCGCGGCGTTCGGAGAAGGTCGAGAACGGCTCGTAGATCGAGCGCGACAAGGTGACGGCATAGCGCCCCTTCTGGCCGCGCATCTCGGCGGCCTCGGCCATCGAGCTCTTCAAAAAATCCGGCAGACCGGCGAGGTCGGCTTCGTCGAGGAACAGCGCCCAGTCGCGCTCGTCGGCAAGGACATTCTGGCCGAAGGTCGTGCCAAGCGAAGACAAGTCCTCGCTGATCTTTGCCAGCCGCTTCTTGCCGTCGGCGTCAAGCTTGGCGCCGGAGCGAACAAACCCCTTCCAGGTCTTCTCCAGCACCCGCAGCGTCTCGGCGTCGAGTTTCAGGCTCTCGCGGCGCTGGTAGAGATCGTCGATGCGGGCAAACAGCCTCTCGTTCATCGAGATCGCCGAGAAATGCCTGGACATCTTTGGCGAGATGTCGCGCTCCAGCGCCTGGATCGTCTCATTAGTGTAGGCGCCGGCGCGGCACCAAAAGATCGACGAGACACGATCGAGCGCTTCGCCGCCGAGTTCCAGCGCCTGCAGCGTGTTTTCGACGGTCGGCGCATCCTTGTTGCCGGCGATCGCTTCGATTTCGGCTTCATGCGCCTTCAGTGCCGCGTCGAAGACCGGGGAGAAGTCGTCGTCGCCGATGCGGGTGAAATCGGGCAGGCTCAGCGGCCCTTGCCACGCGGTCAGCGGATGGGCGGCGAGGTCGACGGCTTTCGTGGAAGGCATGGACTGTCTTTCGAATGTTGGCAGCGAAGGAAAGGGCGGGTCACCCCGATGTAGGGCGCAGATTTGCCGCACGCAACCGTGCCGTCGTTCAGGATCGTGTCAGTAGCCGTCGCAATTTTCGGCGATCGCCGCTTGCGAGCTGGCGGTGATGCGGTTGTCGGTCACCGCGAAGGTTTCCTGCATCAGCATGTCGTTGTTGGGGAAGTCGTAGCAGGCGATCACCGTGGTGACGCCGCCTTCGCTCTTTTCGATCCGGTGCCGGATCTCCGCACCCGCGACGGCGCCTTGCCATTCGTCGATCGAGGCGATGAATTCCTGCTTGCTTTGCACGATGCCGAGGTCTTCCAGCTTTATGCGGACGTCATCGGCGAGCAGGTCGGACAGTTCGGTGCGGTCGGCGACCAGCAGTGCTGAATACCAGCGGCTGATGAGGGCGCCATCGTCGGCGCGGACAGGAATGATCGAAAACAGCAACGCTGCCGCGACGAAAGTGACCGAACGGCGATCTCCCATCATGCGCTGCCTCCATCTTCCCGTTTGACCGCGATCTTACCCGAAAAACCGGTTCCCACTTTTCGCCGCTGTCCTTCGGTTCGGAATCATCGTCTATGTCATCTCCGGCCGTTCGAAATCGCCGGTCTCCTTGTTCATCACCCAGAGTTCGCCGGTCGAGATGTCGAACCAGGCGCCGTGCAGCGACAGCCGCCCCTTGCCTTCGAGGATCGAGACGCAAGGAAAGGTCCGGAGATTGGCGATGGAATAGCGGATCGAAATACGCTCCAGCGCGGTCTGCCGCTCCGACGCCGTCATGAAGGTGCTGGAGGACACGGTCTCGGCCGCTGGCGCGATCAGGCTCATCCATTTGCCGATGAAGTCGCCTGGAGACAGCGGTGCGGAATTGGTGTCGAGCGCGGCGCGGATGCCGCCGCAGCGGCCATGGCCCATGACGACGATGTTTTTCACCTTGAGACTCTGCACGGCGAATTCGAGTGCGGCAGAGGTTGAATGGAACTCGCCGTCCGGCGCGTAGGGCGGCACCAGATTGCCGACATTGCGGAGCACGAACAGTTCGCCGGGCCCGGCGTCGAAGATCGCTTCGGGAGCCGCGCGGGAGTCGCAACAGGCGACGATCATCGTTTCTGGCGCCTGGCCTTCGCGGGCAAGCTCGCGATAGCGTCCGCTCTCGGTGAGATAGCGGCCGGTCATGAAATTGCGGTAGCCGGCGAGAAGGTGGTCGGGGAGATGAGGCATGGGCGGCGTCTGGAGCCTTTCCGGGTTGGATGCGGCAGCTCGTTGCGGTCTAGAGCGGTTCACCGTTTCACGGAAAAGCCGAACCGTTCTATCTGTTTGCTTCGACGCAATTCCGGACGGAAAACCGTTTCACACTTTTCCTGGAATTGCTCAAAAGAGGCTCTAACGGCAAAAGCCTGTTGCGGGCAATGCCGAATTGCAGATGGCTGCCCGGCAATCGCCGTGCAAGATGCGTGGCTGGACTTGTCTCTTGACGCAATTCCGGACGGAAAACCGTCTCGCACTTTCCTGGACTTGCCCAGGTTCACGCCCAGATGGCGACGGGGATCCCGAAACTGTCGCGGCCCGGCGGGTCGGGAAACGGCCGCGCTTCACCGCCGGCGATACGACCGGCAATCAGCATCATCGCCGCCGCGTCAAGAAAATCGTCGGCGGCGGCACCGCGCGGCGGCGCCTGATCGAGAAAGCCCATCTCATAGCCGTGCCGGTTTAGCAGCGCCTTGCGTTCCGTCATGCCGGCCGGATTGATGCTGCCCTTGATCTTCTTGGGCAACTGCATGGCCTGATCGCCGTTCAGCCGGCAGAAAGCGACTTCCGGATGCGATTCGAAGACGCGGCTGCGCAATTCGGGATGTGCGATCAACAAGGTGTCGATCTCGCGGATCTTCGAAAAGATACCAAATGCCTGGATCGAAACGCCGCGCGGCGGGTCGGATGTGGTCTTGGCCACCTCGCTTGCCCGGCGATGCGCGGCGTACCACGCTTCGATGGTGGTAAAGTCGTTGGTGTCGGCATAGAGCGCGGCGCGGGACGGGATCGAGAAGACGCTGGATTGTCGCTGCCCGAGCAGCGGCCGCACCAGCGCCTCCGGCCCGCGTCCGCCCTTTTGTGAAAACTCGGGCAGGCCGATCGGCATGTCGACAGCGATGACCGCGTCAGCCGGGAGCGATGCAAGCAGGGCGACGAAGCTCGCGAAGACATTGACGGAAGGTGCCATGCAGGAGCTACGAGGTGTCGAACCGGGATCGCGCCGCACGGCGATCCAGCCGGCCTTGCAGCCATCGACGCCGACAAGCATGGCGGCCGCGGCTGGAGTCACGCCCGGCGGTCCCGCCCCGGATGCGTGAGGTGGCGAAGCTGTACCATCGCCATCGGGTGCGACAGGCTCTGCGCATCGGTTTCGAGCTGCAGTTCGTCGCCGCCGCGCTTGGCGGTGCGCGCCAGGATCTCGTAGACCGCCGCCGTCGTCGACTGCAGCGCCTTGATCGGCGGCTGGCCGGAGAGGATGCGCGCCAGGTACACGGCCGCCGTCAGGTCGCCGAGACCATTCGGCGGCTTGTCGATCAGGCGGTGCTCGGCCAGCAGCACCTGGTTGCCGTCGAGCAGAAGATTGCCGGTGCCGCCGGTCATCATCGAGGGCGCCGAGGTGACCAGCATGGTCGATGGGCCGGCGTGGAGCGCCGCCGCGATCACTGATTTGAGGTCTGGCAAAGGGGCTCCGGCCATCCATTCCAGTTCGTAGCGGTTGGGCGTGGCGATATCGGCGATCGGCATCAGCCGGTCGCGCAGGGCAGCAGCAGTCGGTTCCGGCACATACAGGCCACCCGAATCGCCCATCACCGGATCGCAGATAAAGACGGCATCGGGCGTCCTAGCCTTCACCGCGGCAACCAGCGAGGCAACGGCCTCGGCCTGGCCGGCCTCGCCGAGATAGCCCGACAGCACGGCGCCGACCTCGCCCAGCCATGGCGCGCGCTCGAGATCGGCCATCAGCGCCTTGAACTGGTCGAGCGGCGGCACGATCCGCGTTGCCCGCCCATGGCCTGGATGCCAGGGCAGAACGACGGTGGGCACCGCCCATACCGGAAAGCCCAGCGTCTCCAGCGCAAAGACAGCGGCTCGGTTGCCGACCGAGCCGCGCGCGACATGGCTGGAAATGACGATGACCGCACGCGGCGCGTCGGTTTGTTCGGCGCTCATTGTTCGTTGATTCCTAACTGCCCCGGATGACGTAAAGCACGAGCCAGACCATCAGGCCCAGCGTCAGCAGCAGGCCGATTGTCCGGCCAATGCGCGTGCCCCAAATTTCGATCGGGTCGGCACGGTCGGCATCGGCCGCGGTGACGTGGTCGCGCACGCCTTTCGTGGTTCGCCCCACAAACGAATTGCCGGCCGGATCCGTCTCGTGCGCGATGCGTTCGAGGATACGGCGCGATTCCCTGTCGCTGTCCTGGCGTTCCGCCATGATGATGTCCCGTTTTGCCCGGACCTTATCGCGTTCGCGCGGCCAATCACAGGGCCTTGCGATTGCATGCGGCATGCCAGGTGGGCTGCGCGGCCGAGGCCGTTTTCTTGCGCGCCGATTGTGGTAATGCTTCGCATGCAACTTCTACCGAGGGACCCCATCATGTTTGCCCAGCGCCTTGCTCCACCGTCCATATTCCGCACGCTGCCCGCCTTCCTGATGATGGCGATCGTGTTGCCGCTGCTTGCCGGCTGTGGCTACAACACCATCCCGACGGCGGAGGAAAACGCCAAGGCGGCATGGAGCGAGGTGCTGAACCAGTATCAGCGCCGCGCCGACCTGATCCCCAACCTCGTCGAGACGGTCAAGGGCTATGCGGCGCACGAAAAGGACACGCTCGACGCGGTGGTTGAAGCGCGCGCCAAGGCAACGCAGATAACGGTGACGCCGGAAACGCTGAAAGACCCGGAAGCCCTCAAGAAGTTCCAGGATGCCCAGGCGGGGCTGACAAGCGCGTTGTCACGGCTGATCGCGGTGTCGGAAGCCTATCCGGATCTCAAGGCCAACCAGAATTTCCTGGCGCTGCAGGCGCAACTCGAGGGCACCGAAAACCGCATCGCGGTGGCGCGGCGCGATTACATCCAGGCGGTGAAGGACTACAATCTGACGCTGAGGACCTTCCCCTCGGTGCTGTGGGCGACCTTCTGGTTCCGCAGCAACCAGCCCTTCGCCAACTTCACCATCGACGACGACAAGCTGCAGACGCCGAAGGTCGATTTCGGCACGAAGCAGGGCGGGTGAGCGGCGAAGCCGGCAAATCTCCTAGTATCGCATCCTGACGAGACGGACCGCAGGCGTGTCCACACCCCCCTTTGTCCCGCCGGACATCTCCCCCTCAAGGGGGGAGATTGGCTGTCGCCTCCGCTTTCGCCAATCTTGGGGGGCGCGACGGATCGCCAACCTTGCCTTGCTGTATGCCATTCTAGGCTTTCTCTTCCTTCCTCTCGCTCTCGCCGCCGACCTGCCCGCCCTGACCGGGCGTGTCGTCGACAATGCGGGCATCATCGACCCCGCCACCAAGGCGGCGCTGACGCAAAGACTTGCCGATTTCGAGACCAAGGGCTCCGACCAGATCGTCGTCGCCACCATCAATAGCCTCGATGGTGAAGAGATCGAGCCCTACGCCAACCGGCTGTTCCGCTTCTGGAAACTTGGCCAGGCGAAGGAAAACAACGGCGTCCTGCTGCTGGTGGCCAAGAACGACCGCAAGATGCGCATCGAGGTCGGCTATGGGCTGGAAGGCACGCTGACCGACCTGCATACCAAGCTGATCATCGAAAACGACATGGTGCCGGCGTTCCGCGCCGGCGATTTCTCCGGCGGCATCAGCAAAGCCGTCGACGACATGGTCATGGTGCTGGAAGGCAATCCGGAGGAGTTGGTGGCGCGGGGCGAGCGCAACCAGCAGCCGCCCTTCAACACCGACGATCTGTTCTTCGCGGTGTTCATCGGCATCTGGGCGATCATCTTCTTCGGCAGCATGGCGGTTTCCGTTCTGCCGCCGATCTTCGGCCAGAAGCTTGGTCCCGGCCGCTATCGCTGGCTCGGCATGACCTTCGAACCACACCGGCGGTCCTCCGGTG
Source organism: Mesorhizobium newzealandense (assembly GCF_042682145.1). Classification (NCBI taxonomy): domain Bacteria; kingdom Pseudomonadati; phylum Pseudomonadota; class Alphaproteobacteria; order Hyphomicrobiales; family Phyllobacteriaceae; genus Mesorhizobium; species Mesorhizobium newzealandense. Next base: position 433,899 of record NZ_JBHUGZ010000002.1, read on the forward strand.
GCGGCTGGTCGTCGGGCAGTTCCGGCGGTGGCTGGTCTTCGGGTGGCAGCGGCGGCGGCTTTTCCGGCGGCGGCGGTTCGTCCGGCGGCGGCGGTTCTTCGGGAAGCTGGTGATGGCATGACGATACGCAGCATCGATCCGACGACACCCAGCCGCCCGGCTGCGGCGATCGGCGCTGCCTTGATCGTATTGGCTGCCGTGCTGTTCTGCTGTTTCACGGCCCTTGCCGCCGAACTGCCGGCGCTGACGGGCCGTGTCGTCGACAATGCCGGCATCATCGACCCCGCCACCAAGGCGGCGCTGACGCAAAAACTCGCCGATTTCGAGACAAAGGGCTCCGACCAGATCGTCGTAGCGACCATCAATAGCCTCGATGGCGAAGGGATCGAACCTTACGCCAACCGGCTGTTCCGCTTCTGGAAACTCGGCCAGGCCGGCGAGAACAATGGCGTGCTTTTGCTGGTGGCCAAGAACGACCGCAAGATGCGCATTGAGGTCGGCTATGGGCTGGAAGGCACGCTGACCGACCTGCACACCAAGCTGATCATCGAAAACGACATGGTGCCGGCCTTCCGCGCCGGCGATTTCTCCGGCGGCATCAGCAAGGCCGTCGACGACATGGTCTTGGTGCTGGAAGGCAATCCGGAGGAGCTGGAAGCGCGCGGTCACCGCAATCCCACCGACAACAGCACTCCCATCGACCCTATCGTCGCGGTGTTCCTGATCCTGTGGGGGACAATGTTCTTCGGCGGGTTGGCGATGGCGTTCCTGCCGCCGATGTTCGGCACGAAGCTGTCGCCGGGCGTGTACAAATGGCTGGGCATGACATTCCGTTACGGCCGCGGACCGAGCGGATCGTCGGGCAGCGGTTGGACGACGGGTTCGTCGTCGGGCAGCGGCTGGTCGTCGGGAAGTTCGGGCAGTGGCTGGTCGTCGGGTTCGAGCAGCAGTGGCGGGTTTTCCGGCGGCGGCGGTTCGTCCGGTGGTGGTGGTTCTTCAGGAAGCTGGTGAGACAAGATCATGGTGACACGACCGATCAGTCCAGAAGATCATGAGCGCATCGCCGCGGCGATCCGCGCTGCCGAAGCCAGGACCGATGGCGAGATCTACTGCGTCGTGGCGCATGCCAGCGATGGCTATTTCTTCCCGGCCGCCTTCATGGCGACGGCAGGCATGCTGATCGTCAGCCTTGCCGTCGGCTACGGACTGGAGGCCTGGTGGCTGTCGATCCGGCTGCCGCACTTCGTCATCGCCCAGCTGCTGGCGCTGGCCTGTGTCATGGCCTTGTTATGGGCGCTGCCCGGCCTGCGCATCCATCTGGTGCCGAGGCGGCTGCGTTATCAGGCGGCGCACGCCAATGCGATCAAGCAGTTCCTTGCCCGCAACGTCCACCGCACGACGGCGCGCACCGGCGTGCTGGTCTTCGTCTCGATCGCCGAGCACTACGCCGAGGTGGTCGCCGACTCGGGCATCGATGCCAAGGTCGGCCAGCATGTCTGGGATGGCGTCGTCCGCGACTTGACCGCGCATGCCGGCGACGACCGGCTTGCCGATGGCTTCGTCAAGGCGATCGAATCGGTGGGGGCGGTGCTGGCCGAGCATTTCCCGGTCACCTCGGGCGACGCCAACGAACTCGACGACCATCTCGTCGAGATCTGAGCCTTTCCAAGACGGAATCGAAGGCACCTCATTGAGGCGATGATCGCCTGTGAGAAAGCGATCGGCGGGCTGCCCTGACTCTTGCAATCGGGCGATGCGGGTTTATGGTTAACAAATCATGAATACGCTCACGATCGACATCCGGAAGGCCGAGCCGCGCGACGCTGGCGACATCGCCGAGGTGCACCTGCAGGCCTGGCGCGGCGCCTATTCAGGCATCATTCCGCACCGTACCCTAACGTCGATGATCAACCGCCGCGGCGCCGACTGGTGGGCGAATGCCATCCGCCGCGCCGCCACCGTTCTGGTGGTCGAGATCGGCGGCCAGATCGCCGGCTATGCGACGATCGGCAAGAACCGCGCCCGGGAACTGCGGCAGCAGGGCGAAATCTACGAATTGTACCTGCGCCCGGAATATCAGGGTATCGGGCTCGGCAGCCGTTTGTTCGCGGCGGCCAGGGCGCGTCTGGCCGATCACGGGCTGAAGGGCATGGTGGTGTGGGCGCTGGAAGACAACCAGAACGCACTCGCCTTCTATGCCGGCGCCGGCGGCCGTGATGTTGCCGAGGGTGTCGAAATCTTCGAGCAGAAGGCGCTGAAGAAGGTCGCTTTCGTCTGGGAGTGACAGCCCGGCCTTCCGGCCACCACGCCCGCCGACCGTGTCCAGCACCATTCGCCGCATTGCGCAGCGCCGCAGCGCCCGCTATCGATCGTTTCATCGATAAGAGGGACAAAGCCATGCGCATTGAAGCCATAGCCAGCGGAAAGAATCCGCCTGAGGACGTCAACGTCATCATCGAGGTGCCGATCGGTGGCGAGCCGATCAAGTACGAGATGGACAAGGAGGCCGGCACGCTGTTCGTCGATCGCTTCCTGCACACCTCGATGCGCTACCCCGGCAATTACGGCTTCGTGCCGCACACGTTGTCGGGTGATGGCGATCCCATAGACGTGCTGATCTGCAACACGCGCGCATTGGTGCCGGGCTGCGTCATCAATGTCAGGCCGATCGGCGTGCTGATCATGGAAGACAATGCCGGCCAGGACGAAAAGATCATCGCCGTGCCGTCGCCGAAGTTGACGCTGCGCTACGAGAACGTCACCGAATATACCCAGCTGCCCGACATCACGCGCCAGCAGGTGCAGCACTTCTTCGAGCACTATAAGGATCTCGAGCCCGGCAAATGGGTCAAGATCGAAGGCTGGCACGATTCCAAATATGCCAAGAAGATGATCGTCGACGCGATCGAGCGGGCGAAGGCGAGCAAGTAGCCCGACTGGTCAGTTGTCGACGCGGCCGAAAGCCGGCACGTTGCCGATGACGGTGTGCTTGTCCTTGCCGCAGGCGAAGGTGCGGGCTTTCTCGTCGGCGAGTTTGCGCGCCTGATCGTTGGCGGCGGGATTGCCGGTGGCCAGCACCAGGCCGACCGTGCAGCCGTCGCGCGCGTCCATCTGGCCGACCTTGGCGACGAGCAGCACCTCGGTCGGCTTGTTCTGATCCTCAGGATTGCTGATCGAGCGGCGGTGGATCACGGCAAACGGCACGGCCTTTTCGCCATTGGTCTCGATGCGCCACTCGACCTTGGCTCCGGAGGAATTGAAGCCGGAAAAACTCTCCCAGACTGATGTCATGTCGCCGCCCGGCGGAAATCCATAGAACAGCGATTCACGGGCATCGTCATAGGCGACCAGCACGGGATAGCCGCGATAGCCGGAACAGGCGAGATCGGCCCAGTCGCCGTCGCCTTCCTCGGCCTGCGCGTAGGTCACGCAGTCCTTCTTCCAATCGAGATCGCTATAGGCGCTTGAGATGCCGTCGGCATGGGCCGCCTGACACAGGCCGGCGAGGGCAAGCGGGATCAGAATGGCACGCATGGCGGACGATCTCCGTTGCAACCCACCGAAGCGTAGCGCCAAACGCTATTTCTTCAAGCTCGCTTCGATCAGCAGGTCGGCATTGCGGGCGACCGACTGCGCTGGGCCGCCGAGCCCGAACAACTGGCCGCTGATATAGGCGCCTTCGATCAGGAGCAGCAGGCCGTCGCCCAGCGTGTCAGGGTCTTGCGCTCCCATCACAACCGCCATGGCGCGCAGCCGTCGGCGCAACTCCTGCTTGTTGGCCTCGCTGACCACGCGGGCCGGATGGCTGTGTTCGGGGTACTCGACCGCCGCGTTGGTCATGCCGCAGCCGCGATATTCCGCCACTTGCGTGCGCTTGCCGATGCGGGTCAGGAAAGCCTTGATCTGGGCGCGCGGGTCGCCGGGATGGGTGGCGACCGCCTCATCGAAACGCTCCCAGTATTCCAGGTCATATTGCCTGAGATAGGAAGCCGCCAGCTCATCCTTGGACGGAAAGCTGCGATAGAGGCTGGGCTTGGTGACGCCGGCCCGCCTGACGATCTCGTCGACGCCGATCGCCCGGATGCCGCGCCGGTAAAACAGGTCGTAGGCGACATCGAGGATCTTCTTGGCGGCTTTCGGCGGCGACGCATGACCGTCGCTGATGGTCAGTTCAATATTTTTGTCCGTTGGCATCATGGAACTCGATTGACGTGTTACCGATCGGTACGTATAGATGTTCTCACCCCTGCAACGTACCGGTCAGTAACATGATAGCTCAATCCCGTCCCTTTGGCCAGCGCTACGCCTTTGTCGTGGTCGGCGTCATCTTTCTCTGTTTGCTGGTCGCGGCCGGCTTGCGGTCGGCGCCCGCCGTCATGATGCTGCCGCTGGAGAACAGTTTCGGCTGGCGGCGCGACATCATCTCGCTGGCCGCCGGCGTTGGCATCCTACTCTACGGCCTCACCGGTCCATTTGCCGCAGCCCTGATGGAGCGGATAGGGTTGCGCCGCACGCTGCTTGCCTCGCTGGTGGTGATGTCGGGCTCGACCGCGCTCAGCCTCTTGATGACCAAGCCCTGGCATCTGTTCATCACCTGGGGCGTGTTCTCGGGAATTGGTTCCGGCGCCGTCGCCAGCGTACTTGGCGCCACCATCGTCAATCGCTGGTTCAAGACCAATCGCGGTCTTGTCATGGGGTTGATGTCGGCCTCCAGTGCCTCAGGCATGCTGGTGTTCCTGCCGCTGATCGCCGCGCTGGCGCAGTCGGGTGGCTGGCAGCCGGTCGTCATCGCTGTTGCGATCGCCACCGCGGCTCTGATACCGCTGGTCTGGCTGCTGGTGCCGGAGAGGCCGGCTTCGATCGGCATGGTGCGCTATGGCGCCGATGCCGACGACGTGCCGCCGACGCCACCCGCATCGCAAGGCAATTTCCTCGCGCATACGTTCTCGACGCTGCGCCGCGCCGCCGGCACGCGGGTGTTCTGGTACCTGTTCGCCACCTTCTTCGTCTGCGGCTTCACCACCAACGGACTGGTCGGCACGCATCTGATCGCGTTTTGCGGCGACATGGGCATCGGCGAGGTGCAGGCTGCTGGTCTGTTGTCTATGATGGGCATTTTCGATCTGATCGGCACGACGCTGTCGGGCTGGCTCACCGACCGTTTCGATCCGCGCAAGCTGCTCGGCGTCTATTATGGCATCCGTGGCCTGTCGCTGATCTACCTGCCCTATTCCGGCTTCTCGGCGACCAGCCTGATCATCTTCGCGGTGCTCTACGGCCTCGACTGGATCGCCACCGTGCCGCCGACGCTGCGGCTTGCCAACGAGGCGTTCGGCGACCGGAGCGGGCCGATCGTGTTCGGCTGGATCGTCGCCGGTCACCAAATCGGTGCGGCCACTGCGGCTGCCTTTGGCGGCACCATGCGTGAGCTGCAGGGCAATTATGAGCTGGCCTTCCTGATCGCCGGCATGACGGCAATCGCCGCCGCCTGTATCTCGCTGCTGATCAACACCAGCCGCCCGGCGTTCGAGCCGGAGCCGCAGGCAGCGTAGTCGCCGTCGTCCAACCTGCCAATCTCCCCCACGTGGGGGAGATCAGCAGCCCGCCTGTTGATCGTCAGAAAACCTTCATGGTTTCGAGATGTGCCTGAAACATTGACGCTGGAGTTTGGCGGCACCGTTCAAGCCATCCAGGAGACAGCCATGAACAAGCTCTCGATGACCCGCCGCGCTTTCGTCACCTCCGCCAGCGCCGTTGGCCTGGTCGGCGCCTCCAGCCTGGCGCTGCCATACTATTCGCGCGCCAACCAGCGCCCGGGCTTTACCCATGGCGTCCAGTCAGGCGATGTCGATGCCACCAGCGGCATGGTGTGGACGCGTACCGATCGCCCATCGCGCGTCATGTTCGAAGTGTCGTCGACCGAAAGTTTCACCGATGCCGTCCGCCTGGCGTCGCTCGATACCTCGCCGGCCAGCGACTATACGGTCAAGCGGCTGCTCACCGACCTCGCTTCCGACCAGGACATCTTCTACCGCATGACGGCCGCCGACCTTGCCGATATCAACGCCGTCTCCGAGCCGATCACCGGCCGCTTCCGCACCGCGCCCGCCTCCAGGCGCGACATCAAGTTCGCCTGGTCGGGCGACACCGCCGGCCAAGGCTGGGGCATCGACGAGACCGGCATGAAGACCTACGCTACGATCGGCAAGCACACTCCCGATTTCTTCCTGCATTCGGGCGACACCATCTATGCCGACGGCGCCATGAAGGACGAGGTCGACCTGCCCGGCGGCGGCAAGTGGAAGAACGTCGTGCTGATCGATGGCAAGCGCAAGGTCGCCGAGACGCTGGACGAATACCGGGACCAGTGGAAATACAACATGATGGACAGGAACGTGCTCGGCTTGAGCGCCATCTGCCCGACCTTCTACCAGTGGGACGACCACGAGGTGCTCAACAACTGGTCGGATTCGAAGGATCTCAGCGCCGACAACCGCTACACCGAGAAATCGATCCACGTGCTGGCGGCACGCGCGGCGCGCGCCTTCCATGAAATGACGACGATCCGCTACGAACCGTCCGAGCCCGGCCGCGTCTATCGCAAGATTGCCTACGGGCCGCTGCTCGACGTGTTCTTCCTCGACATGAGGTCCTATCGCGGCCCCAACGGTCCGGACATGCAGACGGAGATGACGCCGCAATCGCGCATGCTCGGCGAACAGCAGACGAAATGGCTGAAGCGCGAACTGGCGAATTCGAAGGCGACCTGGAAAATCATCGCCGCCGACATGCCGCTCGGCCTCGTGGTCTGGGACGATGGCGCCAAAAAGGTCGGCGCCGAAGCGGTCAGCAACGGCGACAACGGCCCGGCCAAGGGACGCGAACTCGAGATCGCCGATCTGCTGCGCTTCATCAAGAACGCCGGCATCAGCAACACTGTCTGGCTGACCGCCGACGTGCATTACACCGCCGCGCACTACTACAATCCCGACAAGGCGCAGTTCCAGGATTTCAATCCGTTCTGGGAGTTCGTCTCAGGGCCGATCCATGCCGGCACGTTCGGCCCGAACGATTTCGACATGACGTTCGGTCCGGAGCTGAAGTTCATCAAGGCGCCGACCGCCGAGCAAGGCCAGAACCTGCCGCCGTCAGCCGGCCTGCAGTTCTTCGGGCTGGTCGATATCAACGGCGCCAGCGAACAGATGACGGTGCGGCTGATGGATCGCGACGACAACGAGCTCTACAAGGTCACGCTCGACCCGGTGCGGTCGGCGTAAGCCGACCTTCGTCATCTCTGGGATGACGACCGCTGGCAGCGGTCGTCAGTCGGGGTAGCAGACCATCGGGATGTTGGGCCAGACGGCGCTGTCGCAGTTGGCGGCGTCCTGCCTCTGCTTGAAGGCGGCGCTGACCGGCCCGGTCACCATCGGGTCGACCCCGTCGGGGGCGTTGGCGAAAACCTGCTCGGCGGATGGCGCATCGGTCGGCAAGGCTGGCCGTGCCTCCTTCTGCGTCGCGGCCGACTGCGCGGCGTTGACCGCCAGCAGGACGGCAAAGGCAGCGGACGCGATGAGCGGCCAAAATCGGTTGAGTTTATCGGTCATGACGTTCGAACTGTCCGGGACCCGAAAGGTTCCCGCCTTGGTTAACAAAATCATCTCACACGCAGATGCTTAAGATTTGATGAGTATTTGGTGTCGCGCCGCCTCTTTCGCAACTGCGAAAAACCCTGTATGAGCCGCGCAACCGAAAGAGGCAGCGCCTTTTGGCCTGCTGCCCGCAACGCTTCCGAGACCAGAACATGAAAATTCGTAATATCGCGATCATCGCGCACGTCGACCATGGAAAAACCACCCTCGTCGACCAATTGCTCCGGCAATCCGGCTCCTTCCGCGACAATCAGCGCGTTGCCGAGCGCGCCATGGATTCCAACGACCTCGAAAAGGAACGCGGCATCACCATCCTGGCCAAGGCGACCTCGGTCGACTGGAAGGACACCCGCATCAACATCGTCGACACGCCCGGCCACGCCGATTTCGGCGGCGAGGTCGAGCGCATCCTGTCGATGGTGGATTCGGCCATCGTGCTGGTCGACGCCGCCGAGGGGCCGATGCCGCAGACCAAGTTCGTCGTCGGCAAGGCGCTCAAGGTCGGCCTGAAGCCGATCGTCGTCATCAACAAGATCGACCGTCCGGACGCCCGCCATGTCGAGGTGGTTAACGAGGTGTTCGACCTGTTCGCAGCGCTCGACGCCACCGACGAGCAGCTCGACTTCCCGATCCTCTACGGTTCAGGCCGCGACGGCTGGGTTTCCGAAAATCCGGAAGGTCCCAAGGACCAGGGCCTGGCGCCGCTGTTCGATCTCGTCATCAAGCATGTGCCGGCGCCGACCGTTCATCCCGGGCCGTTCCGCATGATCGGCACCATCCTGGAAGCCAATCCGTTCCTTGGCCGCATCATCACCGGCCGAATCGAATCTGGTACGCTGAAGTCCAACCAGCCGGTCAAGGTGCTGCACCATGACGGTACGTTGGTCGAGACCGGCCGTATCTCCAAGATCCTCGCTTTCCGCGGCCTCGAACGCCAGCCGATCGAGGAAGCGCAGGCGGGCGACATCGTCGCCATTGCCGGCCTGTCGAAGGGCACCGTTGCCGATACGTTCTGTGATCCGGCAGTGACCGAGCCGCTGCATGCGCAGCCGATCGATCCGCCGACCGTGACCATGTCCTTCCTGGTCAACGACAGCCCGCTTGCCGGCACCGAAGGCGACAAGGTGACCAGCCGCGTCATCCGCGACCGCCTGCTGCGCGAGGCCGAAGGCAATGTCGCGCTGAAGATCGAGGAATCGCCCGACAAGGATTCGTTCTTCGTCTCAGGCCGCGGCGAATTGCAGCTGGCCGTGCTGATCGAGACGATGCGCCGCGAAGGTTTCGAGATCGCCGTGTCGCGTCCGCGCGTCGTCATGCAGAAGGGCGAGAACGGCGAATTGCTGGAGCCGGTCGAGGAAGTCGTCATCGACGTCGACGAGGAGCACGCCGGCATCGTCGTGCAGAAGATGTCGGAGCGCAAGGCCGAGATGGTCGAGCTGCGCCCGTCGGGCGGCAACCGCCAGCGCATCGTCTTCCACGCGCCGACGCGCGGCCTGATCGGCTATCAGTCGGAACTGTTGACCGACACGCGCGGCACCGCCGTGATGAACCGGCTGTTCCATGCCTATGAGCCCTACAGGGGCGAATTGCCGGGCCGCACCAATGGCGTGCTGATCTCCAACGAGCAGGGCGAGGCGGTGGCCTACGCCATGTGGAACCTGGAAGACCGTGGCCCGATGGTCATCGATCCCGGCGTCAAAGTCTATCAGGGCATGATCATCGGCATCCACTCCAGAGACAACGACCTGGAAGTGAACGTGCTGAAGGGCAAGAAGCTCACCAACATCCGCGCCGCCGGCAAGGACGAGGCGGTCAAGCTGACGCCGCCGATCCGCATGACGCTGGAGCGCGCGCTGGCCTGGATCCAGGACGACGAACTGGTCGAGGTGACGCCGAAGACCATCCGGCTGCGCAAGCTCTATCTCGACCCCAACGAGCGCAAGCGCTTCGAGAAGTCGGCCAAGGCGGTCGGCGCGGCTTAATCCTCTTTTCCCAAAGTCGAGAGGGGCGAAGCATGCTTCGCCCCTCTTCGTTTATCCACCGGCAGCCAAGATGATGTGCTCCCGATCAGGCTCGCCAGCCAGGTCGATCCGGATCGTCGTTCCCTGCCGGGCCGGTTTGCGCAAGGCTTTGGCGCCTTCCGGGTCAACGATCAACAATCGCCGCTCTTCCAGCGCCTGAAGCCGCGATCGCGAGACGCCGAGTTCGTTGGCGAGCAAGCGGTCTAGCCGCAACGATGTCGGCATTTCGAGCCGGAGCTGGAGTTCCAATCCGGTTGAGCTTTCCCTCGTGTCGCCAAGTCTCTGCTTGTGCACGGCGACATCGGGGAACTCCTCGACATGTCCCACCCGGTTGCGCAGTGCAATGACATCGAAAGCATGGCGCCGGGCGAGCGCCGGATCGTTGCTTTCGAGCGCGGCCAGCAGCGCCGGCTCGATGTCGCGGCGGTTGCAGCGCTCCAGAATGCCGAAATTCCAGGAATTGTCGCAATCGACGCAGCGGTAGATCAGCCAGACGTCAATACGCTTGCCGTTGGCGTTGACGCGGAATTTCCCGCTGCAGCAATAGGCCTTCACAGTGCCGCAGCGGTTGCAGTTGATGAGCGGGCGAGGTGCGGTCTTGGGCGTGATCGCCCAGTGGACACGCAAGGTGCCAGACATGCCGATAAGCCTTCCCGTCGGGAAGTTCATCAGGCCGGCGATGTCGAGATGCCCATGCGGGCACGGCGTGGCGATAGCTAGCTATGATCGGAATCAGATGTCACGGCGGACAGCGCGCGACAGCGGTTCAGCAGTGCCAAACCGGTCTCGAACCGCCGCCCAGAGGAACACATGAAAATGAAAACAGGCACCGCGAATGCGGCGCCATGCAGTGTGTCGGGGGAGTTGACGAGACCGGCGGTTACTGAGGCAAAATGAAGCTCGAAATTGTTTCGCGGCGGCTCTTCTAGCCGCACCCGATGGGTACGGCAAGGGCTGCAATCAGAGGGTGAATTTCGCAGCAGGCCGCAGGGTGCCAAATCGCCGCCGATCAGGTATCGTCCGCTCCCCAACGCTTGAAGGCACTGCCATGCACCTCACATCGCTCCTGATCTTTGCCGCCGCTTTATTCGTTGCCGCCGGCTCGCCCGGCCCGTCGATCGCTGCACTCGTCGCCCGCGTCATCTCTAAAGGGTTTCGCGACGTGTTCCCGTTCCTGCTCGCCATGTGGATCGGCGAGGGCATCTGGCTGTCGCTGGCGGTGTTCGGCTTGGCTGTCGTGGCGCAGAGTTTTCACTTCGCTTTCGTCGTGGTGAAATGGATCGGCGTCGCCTATCTCGCTTATCTTGCCTTGAAGATGTGGACCGCGCCGGTCGAGGCAAACGCAGGCGAAATGCCGCGTGAGGATTCGCCGGCAAAACTGTTCTTCGCCGGCATGGCGGTGACGCTCGGCAACCCCAAGATCATGATGTTCTATCTGGCGCTGCTGCCAACGATCATCGACCTTGCTTCGGTCAGCATCGTCGGCTGGGTCGAATTGACGGCGACCATGGCCGTGGTGTTGGTCGCCATCGATCTCGCCTGGGTGCTTGCCGCCTCGCAGGCGCGCAAGCTGTTGAAGAGCAAGCGCGCCATGAAGATCTCCAACCGCGTCAGCGCGACGACGATGGCCGGCGCTGCCGCGGCGATCGCGGCGCGCTGACAGAGCATAAATCCGAACCGAAGGACCGCATCAGCGAAAAACGGGAACCGTTTTTTGCTTCTCTGGCCTTCGGCAGGAGAGATCGTGCTTAAACAAACGCCGCGTCACATCATTTCAATGATTGGCGCGATCTCGACGCTGAAACCCGGGTCCATCAGGATAGGGCAGTCCCTGGCCTTGCCGACGGCATCGTCGATGTCTCTTGCTTCGACGATTGTGTAGCCGGCCGTTGGATTGCTGCCGCCATTGTTCTCGACCTTGCCACCGGGCAGCAACATCCTCGACATGCCGACCGGATTGCCGCCGTCGACCACGGCCGAGCCGAGCTTGCCGTACCAGTCCGTCCAGGCGTCCATTGCCGCTTTCCGTTCGGCCTCCTCGGTCGGCATCTTGCCCGAGCCGTGATAGACGTAGAGAAACTTCGCCATGTTCTCCTCCCTTGATCAGCGGCATGGAACCGGCTTGCGGTCACGCCGCCTGGCGATCATCGGACCAAAGCGGCGAACATGCAACGAGAATGCGAGGTGGCTAATATACGGTGCGGTTGAGTTCCGGCCGCCGAGCCTCACCGCGCCATGGCGTGGTATTCGTCGTTCGGCCGCATGTCGATTGCCGCCGCCACGCGGTTCGACATGTTGAAGAAGGCGGCGGTCGAGGCGATGTCCCAGATGTCGCGATCGGTGAAGCCGGCCTGGCGAAGTGCGGCCCGATCGGCCTCGACGATCTTGGCCGGCTCTTCGGTCAGCTTGACGGCGAATTCGAGCATTGCGGTCTGCTTCGGCGAAAGGTCGGCGGCGCGGAAATTCATCACCATCATCTCGCCAAGCGCCGGGTCGCCGGACAGCTGGCGCACCGCCGCGCCATGCGCGGTCAGGCAGTAATAGCAATGGTTGATCGAGGAGACGGCGACCGCGATCATCTCGCGTTCCAGTTTCGACAGGCCGGACTCTCCCAGCATCAGGTCGTTGTACATATCGGTGAAAGCGCGCAGTTTCTTGTCGTCGAAGGTGTAGGCGCGCAGCACGTTGGGGACGAGGCCGAGCTTCTCCTCGCATTTGGCGAAATAGGTTTTTGTCGCCTCGCTCAGCTCTCCCGGGCCAAGGTCAAGCGCGGTGATCTTGCCGGTCATGGGTCATTTCTCCTCGGTGGGCGGCGGATTGCCGCAGAATTGCGATAATTCTTGGCAAGCCGTCAAACCTTTGTCGCCAAACAGCGGTCATCTGCTACCATAGTCGCAAAAGCATGCGACGGGAGGGAATGGCATCATGGCCAGCGTGAAATCCGCAAGCAAGTCGAAGAAAAAAGCCACGGCAGCGACAAAAACGGAGGAAAGACCAGCCAGGCTTGCCGACTATCTGCTCGCCCGCGCGCCGGCTGAAGACATCGCAACCTACGCAGCGGCCGATCTCGAACGCGCCGCCGATCTCGCCGGCCAGGCAGTCGCCAGTCACAAAAAGGGCGAGTGCGTCGTCGCCGTCGATGCCGATTCGGGCGTTGTCCGCGAGGGTCGCCCGGTGACGATCATCACCGTCGTCAATGACAACATGCCGTTCCTGTTCGATTCCATCCTCGGCGAGATCACCGAGAGCGCCGGCGAGCCGACCCTGGTCACCCACCCGGTCATCACCGTGCGCCACGGCAAGACAGGCGTCGATGAAATCCTCGGCGACGGCAATTTCGCCAAGGACGACGGCAACCACGACCGGCTGAGCGTCATCCATGTCCACATCCCGCGGCTGACCGCCGAGCAGGCGACCGGAATGACCGAGCGGCTGCGCAAGATGCTCGGCCAGGTTCATGCTGCCGTCCACGACTGGAGACCGATGCTGGCCCGCCTCGACCAAGCGATCTCGGAGTACCGCTATACCGCGGTGCCGCTCGACAAGAAGAGCGTTGCCGAAGCGATCGCCTTCCTGGAGTGGCTGCGCGACGACAATTTCACCTTCCTCGGCATGCGCGAATTCAAATACACCGGCGGCGAGGAAAGCGGTACGCTGGAGCGCGCCGACAAGCCCGGTCTCGGCATCCTGGCCGATCCCGACGTGCTGGTGCTAAGGCGCGGCACCGAAGCCGTGACGACAACGCCGGAGATCCGCGCCTTCCTGCATGGACCGGAGCCGTTGATCGTCACCAAGGCCAATGCCAAGTCTTCCGTGCATCGCCGCATCTATCTCGATTACATCGGCGTCAAGACCTACACTCCCAAGGGCACGCTGGCGGGCGAATTGCGCATCGTCGGCCTGTTCACCTCGACCGCCTACACGCGCTCGGTGATGAAGATCCCCTATCTCCGGTCGAAGGCCGAAACCATCATCGCCAAGTCCGGCTTCGACCGGCACGATCACTCCGGCAAGGCGCTGATCAACGTGCTGGAGAGCTATCCGCGCGACGAATTGTTCCAGGTGCCGGTGCCGATCCTGAGGAAGCACGCCGCCGCCATTCTCGGCTTGGTCGAGCGGCCGCGCGTTCGGGCGCTGGTGCGCGCCGACCAGTTCGACCGCTTCGTCTCGATCCTCGTCTTTGTGCCGCGCGACCGCTACGACAGCGTGGTGCGCGAGAAGATCGGCAGCTATCTCAAGACCGTGTTCGAAGGCCGGTTGTCGGCCTATTATCCAGCCTTCCCCGAAGGCGGGCTGGCGCGTGTGCACTTCGTCATCGGCCGTTCCGGCGGTAAGACGCCAAAGGTCGAGCAAGCGACGATCGAGGCGGCGATCCGCGACATCGTGCGCACCTGGGAGGACGCCCTTTCCGATGCGGCGGACGCCACTGGCGGCGACCAGGGGTTGAAGGCTATTGCCGCGCGGCTGCCGGAAAGCTACCGCGATTCGTTCAGCGCGGCGGTGGCGCTGGCCGATGCCGGGCGCATCGCCAGGATCAGCGCCGGCTATCCGATCGCCATCGACTATTACCGTGATGCTGAGCAGAAGCCGCATCAGGCGTCGTTGAAGATCTATCACCACGGCAGCCCGGTGGCGCTGTCGCGGCGGGTGCCGGTGCTGGAAAACATCGGCTTCCGCGTCATCAGCGAGCGCACTTTCGAGGTCGGCGACGACCAGTCCGGTATGGTCTTCATCCACGACATGGAGTTGGAGAACAGCTACGGCAAGCCGATCGACCTTGGCGATGGCGGGGCGCTGTTCGAGGACGCGTTCCTATCCGTCTGGCGCGGCGACGTCGACAATGACGGCTATAACGGCCTCGCCCAAACCGCCGGGCTGTGGTCGGGCGAGATCACCATCCTGCGCGCCTATGGCCGCTATCTGCAGCAGGTCGGCATTCCGCAGAGCCAGGATTTCATCGCCGCCGCGCTCAACCGTTATCCCGACATCGCGCGTGGCCTGCATGCGCTGTTCATCGCCCGGCTTGGCCCGACAGCCGAGACCGAAGGCGTGGTGGCGGCAAAGCACCTCAAGGCCAAGATCAAGGATGCGCTGGAGGATGTGCCGAACATCGATGACGACACCATCATCCGCCGCTACCTCAATCTGATCGAAGCCTCGCTGCGCACCAATCATTTCGTTGCCGATACGAAGGAGAAGGGCCAGTCGCTGGCGATCAAGCTCGATTCGCATGCGGTCGAGGGATTGCCGGCGCCGCGGCCGTGGCGGGAGATCTTCGTCTACGGCTCCGAGGTCGAGGGGCTGCATCTGCGCTTCGGCCCGGTGGCGCGTGGCGGCCTGCGCTGGTCGGACCGCGCCCAGGACTACCGCACCGAGGTGCTCGGCCTGGTCAAGGCGCAGCAGGTCAAGAACGCCGTCATCGTGCCGGTCGGCGCCAAGGGCGGCTTCTTCCCCAAGCGCCTGCCGGCGGGCGGCAGCCGCGACGCGATCTTCGAGGCCGGCACGTCGGCCTACAAGAACTTTGTCTCCAGCCTGCTGTCGATCACCGACAATATCGGCCTCGACGGTGTCATCCCGCCGGCCGGCGTCGTACGCCGCGACCCGGACGATCCGTATTTCGTCGTTGCTGCCGACAAGGGCACGGCAACCTTCTCCGACACCGCCAACGCGATCAGTGAGAAGCACGGCTTCTGGCTCGACGATGCCTTCGCCAGCGGCGGCTCGGCCGGCTACGACCACAAGAAGATGGGCATCACCGCCAAGGGCGCCTGGGAAGCGGTCAAGCGGCATTTCCGCGAGATCAACCGCGACATCCAGACCTCGCCCTTCACCGTCGTCGGTGTCGGCGACATGTCCGGCGACGTGTTCGGCAATGGCATGCTGTTGTCGCCGACGACCCGGCTGATCGCCGCCTTCGACCATCGCGACATCTTCATCGATCCCGATCCCGACATGACCGCTTCGATGGCCGAGCGCGAGCGCATGTTCGCCCTGCCGCGTTCGAGCTGGCAGGACTACGACAAGACGAAACTGTCGGCGGGCGGCATCATCGTATCGCGCAACCAGAAGTCGATCACCCTGCCGGCGGCAGCGGCGGCGGCGATCGGCCTAAGCAAGACGACCGCCACGCCGGTCGAGATCATGAGCGCCATCCTCAAGGCGCCGGTCGACCTTTTGTGGTTCGGCGGCATCGGCACGTATTTGAGGGCATCCAGCGAAACCAACGCCGAGGTCGGCGACCGCGCCAATGATGCCATCCGCATCACCGCGCTCGACGTGCGCGCCAAGGTGATCGGCGAGGGCGCCAATCTCGGCGTCACGCAGCGGGCGCGCATCGAGTTCGGCATGAATGGCGGCCGCTGCAATTCCGACGCCATCGACAATTCGGGCGGCGTCAACTGCTCCGACGTCGAGGTCAACATCAAGATCGCGCTGGCGTCCGCCATGCGCAAGGGATCGTTGACCCGCCCGGCGCGCAACAAGCTGCTGGCCGAAATGACCGGCGAGGTTGGCGGACTGGTGCTGTCCAACAATTACGAACAGACGCTGGCGCTTTCGATCGCCCGCAAGCGCGGCCTCGCCGACATCGCGCATCAGAGCCGCTTCATGACGGCGCTGGAGGCACGCGGCCTGCTCGACCGCGTGGTCGAGACACTGCCGTCGCCGGCAGCACTCGCCGAGCGCGAAGCGCGCGGCGAACCGCTGACCAGGGCCGAGCTCGGCGTGTTGCTCGCCTATGCCAAAATCGTGCTGTTTTCCGATATCGTCGCCAGCGACGTGCCGGACGACGCGCATTTCGATCGCGACCTGATGGGCTATTTCCCGGACCGGATGGCGAAGAAATACGCCGCCGAGATCCACGGCCACCGGCTGCGCCGTGAGATCATTGCGCGCGTCGTCACCAATGACCTGGTCAATCGCGGCGGCCCGTCCTTCGTCAACCGTCTACAGGAAGCAACCGGCCGCACCGCCGCCGCCGTGGTGCGCACCTTCGCGGTGGTGCGCGACGGCTTTGCGCTGCCGGCGCTCTATCGCGAGATCGACGCGCTCGACAATCTGATCGACGGCCAGGTGCAGCTCGATCTCTATCAGGCGGTCAGCCGGCTGATCTACGTGACCAGCGGCTGGTATCTCAAGAACGATGCCGGCACGGTACCGCTTGGCCAGCGCATCGCCGAACTGCAGGACGCACGCAAGGCACTGGAGCCCAAGATCGTTTCGCTGCTGCCGGCCTTTTCGCGCGAGCGGATCGAGGAGAAGCGGCACGGGCTGTTCAAGAGTGGCGCGCCGGAAAAGCTGGCCGAGCAATTGGCGCTGAGCGAGGTGGCGGAACTCATTCCCGACATTGCGCTCACGGCCAGAACGGCCAATGCCGACATCGTCGCCGCGGCCAAGGCGTTCTTCGCGGTCAGCGATGCCTTCCGCATCCCGCGTGTTGAAGACGCGGCGCGCTCGATCACACCCTCCGACTACTACGATCAGCTGGCGCTATCGCGCGCCACCGACACGATCGGCGCGGCGCGGCGCGGCATTGCCGTCGCGGCGCTCACCGGCCATGCCAAGGTTGCAGATCCGGTGGCGGCCTGGCTGGAAGCCGGCGGCGAGCGGGTGGCACGCATCCGTGAGCGGCTGCAGGCGCTGACCGAAGGCGGCGACATCACCGTGTCGCGGCTGTCGGTCGCGTCCGGGTTGATGAGCGATCTGACGGGGATGTAAGGCCTCGCTTGGCGCTTACCCTCCCCCTTGTGGGGAGGGTCGCTGCGAAGCAGCGGGGTGGGGGCGGCGCCGGACACCCCCCCCCGGACCTTCGGTCCGACCTCCCCACAAGGGGGAGGTAGAGGTTGGCGCCTTCGCCCCCGTTCAATCGGAAATGAAGGCGGGCAAACCAATGAACGGCGGCGCGACGCTTGTTCGTTTGCATGACCATCGGAAACATGCAGACATGGCGCGCGACGCGCGGCGCGGATGCTGGGAGGGGACATGACCGAGGTAACAGTGCAGCGTGCGTCTGGGCGCGGCATCTGGGGATGGATGTTCTTCGACTGGGCGGCGCAGCCGTTCTTCACCGTCGTCACCACCTTCATCTTCGGCCCCTATTTCGTTTCGCGCATGGCGAGCGATCCCAACACCGGCCAGGCGGTCTGGGGCTATGGCATCGCCGCTGCCGGACTGGTCATTGCCGTGCTGTCGCCGATCCTCGGGTCGATCGCCGACCAGACCGGACCGCGCAAACCATGGATCGCGTTTTTCGCCGCGATCAAGATCACCAGCCTTTGCCTGTTGTGGTTCGCCGCCCCCGGCTCCAACCTGTTCCTCATCGTGGCCTTGTTCTCGCTGGCCTCGGTGGCGGCGGAATTCTCGACTGTGTTCAACGATTCGATGATGCCGCGGCTGGTGCCGAAAAGCGAAATCGGCCGGATTTCCAACATCGCCTGGGGCCTCGGCTATCTCGGCGGCATGATCGCGCTGATCTTCGTCGTTACCTGCCTGGCGGGCTCGCCGGAGACCGGCAAGACGATCATCGGCATCGACCCGCTGTTCGGGCTCGACCCGAAGCTCGGCGAGGACGCGCGGGCAACCGGGCCGCTGTCGGCGGGCTGGTACTTCCTGTTCATCCTGCCGATGTTCTTCTTCACGCCGGATGCGATCAAGGGAATTCCGATCGGGCCGGCGGTGCGCGAAGGCCTGTCGGAGCTGAAATCGACGCTGGCCGAAGTGCGCCAGCGTGGCGGCATCTTCCGCTTCCTCGTCGCCCGCATGATCTATCAGGATGGCGTCAATGCGCTGCTGGCGCTGGGCGGCACCTTTGCGGCGGCGATGTTCCACTGGTCGATCACCGAGATCGGCATGTTCGGCATCATCCTCAATGTCGTCGCCATCTTCGGCTGCTGGGTCGCGGCGCGCCTCGACACCGCGCTCGGTTCGAAGGTGGTGGTGATGATTGCGCTGGTGATGCTGGCGATCGCCACGATCGGCGTCGTTTCGACTGGTCCGGGCTTCACGTTGCTCGGCCTGATACAGCTTTCGACAGTCGATTCGGGCGGCCTGTTCGGTACGGCCGCCGAAAAGGCCTACATCATGTATGGCCTGTTGATCGGCCTGGCCTTCGGGCCGGTGCAGGCGTCGTCACGCTCCTATATGGCGCGCAGCGTCACGGCGGCAGAATCCGGCCGCTATTTCGGCATCTATGCGCTGGCCGGCCGGGCGACCAGTTTCCTGGCGCCGTTCCTGGTGGCGACCATCACCGCCGTCAGCGACTCGGCTCGGCTGGGCATGGCGGTGATCATCCTGTTCCTGGCGATCGGCATGGCGATCCTGATCAGGACGCCATACCCTGCGGACCAGCCGGTGGAATAGTAGCAGCGCCTCTTCCTTCTCCCCCTGTGGGAGAAGGTGGCCGAGCGAAGCTCGGTCGGATGAGGGGTGTTCCAGCTTGGAACCGACCGCGCTCCGTCCAGCACCCCTCAACCGTCTTGGCGCTGCGGGCCAATCCACCTTCTCCCACAGGGGGAGAAGGGAAGAAACGCTCAGTGCCGGAAGTGTCTCACGCCGGTAAACACCATGGCGATGCCGTGCTCGTCGGCGGCGGCGATGACGTCCTTGTCATTCATCGAGCCGCCGGGCTGGATGACGGCGGTGGCGCCGGCTCCGATCGCCGCCAGCAATCCGTCGGCGAAGGGGAAGAAGGCGTCGGAGGCGACGACCGAACCCCTGGTCAGCGGTTCGGCAAGGCCTGCAGCCTCGGCCGCGTCGAGCGCCTTGCGGGCGGCGATGCGTGAGGAATCGACGCGGCTCATCTGGCCGGCACCGATGCCGACGGTGGCGCCATCCCTGACGTAGACGATGGCGTTGGACTTGACGTGCTTGGCGATGCGGAAGGCGAATTTCAGGTCGGCCATTTCGGCAGGTGTCGGCGCGCGCTTGGTCACCACCTTCAGCTCGAGGTCGTCGACCACGGCATTGTCCCTGCCCTGGACGAGCATGCCGCCCGCGACGGATTTCACGACAGTGCCGGCGGCGCGCGGATCGGGCAGGCCGCCGGTGACCAGCAGGCGCAGATTCTTCCTGGCGGCGACGATATCGATCGCTCCCTGCGAGGCATCGGGTGCGATGATCACTTCGGTAAAGGTCTTGACGATCTCCTCGGCGGCCTCGGCATCGAGGGTGCGATTCACAGCGACGATGCCGCCGAAGGCCGAGACCGGATCGCAGGCGAGCGCCTTGGCGTAGGCCGCCTTCAGCGAAGTGCCTTCGGCGACGCCGCACGGGTTGGCGTGCTTGATGATGGCGACCGCGGCGGAGCGGCCGGGATCGAATTCGCCGACCAGTTCGAAAGCGGCGTCGGTGTCGTTGATGTTGTTGTAGGACAGCTGCTTGCCCTGCAGCTGGCGCGCCGTGGCGACGCCCGGCCGCTTGTCGCCATTGACGTAGAAACCGGCGCTCTGGTGCGGGTTCTCGCCGTAGCGCATCACCTCGACCAGCCTGCCGCCAAAGGCGCGCCATGTCGGATGTTCGATCTCGAGCGCCTCGGCGAACCAGCCGGAGATCGCGGCGTCATAGCTGGCGGTGCGGGCAAAGGCCTTGGCCGCCAGCTTCTTGCGGAAATCCAGCGACAGCGAGCCGATGTTCATCTCCAGCGCGTTCAGCACCGAGGCGTAGTCGCCGGGGTCGGTGACGATGGCGACATAGGCATGGTTCTTGGCCGAGGCGCGGATCATCGCCGGGCCGCCAATGTCGATGTTCTCGACGATCGCGGCATAGTCGGCGTCGGAGCGGCGGACTTCCTCGAACGGATAGAGATTGGAGACGACCAGATCGATCGGCTCGATGCCGTATTTGCGCATCGCAGCCGAATGCTCCGGGTCGTCGCGCACGCCAAGCAGCGCGCCATGCACCGACGGATGCAAGGTCTTGACGCGGCCATCCATGATTTCTGGAAAACCGGTGAGCTCGGAGACGTCGCGCACCGCCAGGCCCGCCTCGGCAATCGCCTTTGCCGTGCCGCCGGTCGAGACCAGCTCGACGCCGGCCGAGGCCAGCGCCCTGGCGAAATCGATGAGGCCGGTCTTGTCGAAGACGGAGAGCAAAGCGCGACGCACGGCAACGAGGTCAGGTGCGGGAATGTTCTTGGCGGCGACGGCCATGGGCTGGCGGCCTTTCACGGCTGGTGTGGTGGATGCCCGCGCCGTAGCACATGACATCGGGAAATCAAACCGGAAGCGCTGGCTGGCTCTTTGTTTTGCCGCATGATGTTATCCGAAAGTCTGCAACTTCTCGGCCTCATGCTCGAGGCAGATACGATCAGTTGTTTTCCGGGTAACCGGCGATGCTGGTGCGCGTCAGCTGCCAGTGGACTTCGGCGACCTCCGAGGCCTTGAAGGCAAGCACGATCTGGCGGCTGCGGCGCGGGCCGCCAAGACCGGCGAAATAGATCGATTCCTCGACCTCCGGCTCCACTTCGCTGGAGGTGAACACCCAGGTGTCGGCCTGATCGCCGGCCAGGACCAGCCGGTCGTGCTCGTCCTGCAGCAGGTTGATGTCGGGATGGACGTGGAAGCGTATGGTGACGAAGTCACGGCCGTTGTTGCGGATTTCCGCATTGCCGGGCCGCAGGAAGCGGTCCCTGCCGGCCAGCACGTTGCCGTTCGCCGACAAATTCAGCTCGCGCTCATGCAGGAAGCCGAAGCGCGGGACATAGCCGTCATGGCGGGCGATGAAACCCTGAGCGCCCTTCTGGTCGGTGCGCTTGCACTGCACCTGCTGCGGGCCGCCGATCAGCGGCGAGCCGAGCAGGTCGTTGACGCGCAGCGAATGGCTGAACCGCGCCGACGAGGTGTCGTTGATGGTGGCGGTCGAGTGCGCCGCGGTGGCGCGCGCCAGCGGCCGGAACTCGGCGGCGCCGTAGGTGTCGATGCCGGCGTTGACGATGTAATGCTGGCGGCCGGACGACAGTTCGAAGGCGAGGCAGCTGGCATGCGCGGCGTTGGACACGTCGATCGGCGGCGGCAGGCCGGTGTCGGCGATAATCGTGGCGCCGCCCATCGACAGGCGCTCATAGCCGGAATGCGGCGCATGCAGCAGCGGCGCGCCGGCGGTATCGTCGTGACGCAGGATGGTGGCGATGCGGTCATGGATGGTGGCGCCCATGCCGTTGAAGCGGGCGAGGCTACCGTCCTGATGTCGGAAGAAGCGCAACGCCGGCAGCATGCGGTCGATGGCGCCGATGAGGGCCTGCGGCGGCGTTTCCGCCTGGTTGGCATAGGTCTGGCGCAGCGGCAAAAGGTCGGCGAGGATTTCCAGGACGGCCATCGGATTGCGCGAAATGTGACCGCCGTCGGCAAGGATCTGGCGGTCGAGTTCGTCCGCAAGGTTGCGGGTCGCGCCGCGCAGTGCTGATGCCGGCGCCGGCAGCGACAGGGCGGCGAAGGCGAGCGCGATGCGGGCGCGCAGCCTGTCCTTGCCGTCAGGCATTTCGCGCGCCATCGACCTGAGGTAGCGGATCTGGATGGCGAGCGATTTCAGGAAGGCGCGGTAGAAGGGGAACTCGGCGCCCTGCAGCACGACAGAGGAGTGCTGCAGCCAGGCGATGATACGCTTGGCTGTAGTGCCGGACTCCCAGGCGATACCGGAAATATGGCTGCCGTGCATGACGATCCAGTCGGAGACCAAGGCGCGGGCGTTGGCGGCGGCGAGCTCGGTGCCGGCGGCGCGCATGTGGCGCAGCCAGCGAAAGCCATGCAGCGTCTTCTGCCAGCCATGGTTGGGCACGTTGATCTGGAAAGGCGACTTGCCGCCGGTCTCGACCAGATGCCCCGACAAGGGATAGCGGCCATAGTAGATCTCAAGCGCGATCTGCGGGTCGGCGACGCGCAGGTCCGGCGGTGCGATCAGCACACGTTCCGGCGTGCGGCCGGAATAGCGCCAGCGATAGATCGGCCCGGCACGCAGGCGCCGGCGCGTTTTGCGCCAGAACTCCCTCGCGACAAGCGTCCATAGACGCGTCGTGCTGCTGGCAGCGAGTGCCAAAACCCCTCCTGATCGTCCTCTACCCCGGCGCAAGTTTACATGATTGCATGACTCGTGCGAAGGCGAATTCCATCGGACGGCCCCGGCTCACCCGGTTATGCCCCCGACTCTCCCTGAAAAAGTCAGTAAATCCGGTCGGTTAAAACCTTAGCCGGCTCTACGCATGCGCGCGGCGAAGAAGCCATCGAGGCCCGAGCGTTCCGGCGCACCGAGGTCCAAATCGGCGGGCGTGGTGCGCAGCGTGCCCTGCGGCGTCAGGAATGGATCGATGCCGGCGATCTCGCCTTGTCGCAACGGATCGTTGGCTACTCCCGCTGTGCCGGCCAGAAAGGCGCGATAGAGGTCTTCGCCCTCGATCGGGTCGAGCGAGCAGTTGGAAAAGACGATCCTGCCGCCGGGTTTTACCAGCGTGACGGCGCGGGCGAGCAACCTGCGTTGCAGGTCGGCCAGCTTCTCGACATCGGCCGCCGTCTTGGTCCACGGCACGTCGGGATGCCGCCGTACCGTGCCGGTCGACGAGCAGGGCGCGTCGAGGAGCACGGCGTCGAACAGCTCTTCCGGCTGGTATTTGAGCAGGTCGGCCTGGACGATGTCGGCCGACAGGCCGAGACGTTCAAGGTTTTGCGTCAGCCGCGCCAGCCGGTTCTTCGAGGTGTCGACGGCGGTGACGTTGGCGCCAGCGAGAATGAGCTGTGCGGTCTTGCCGCCGGGGGCGGCGCAGAGATCGGCGACGCGCAAGCCTCTGACATCGCCGAACAGCCGTGCCGGCAGGCTGGCCGCGGCGTCCTGGACCCACCAGGCGCCCTCGGTGAAGCCGGGCAATTCGATGACGGCATTGGCAAGCTTCTCCACCCGAATTGTGCCGGTCGGCAGGACGATGCCGCCGAGCTTTTCGGCCCACAGCTCTGGGTCGGTCTTGACCGAGAAATCGACTGGCGCCTCGTGCCGATGGGCGGCGAGAATCAGCCTGGCCTTCTCAGGGCCATAGGCGGTTTTCAGCCGATCGGAGAACCATTTCGGCGCTTCGTCGGTGGCGGCAAGGGCGGCAGGCAGCTCGGTTTCCTTGGCACGCGCCAGCGTGCGCAGCACGCCATTGACCAGGCCGGAAAAGCGCAGCGTGCGCGGATCGGACTTGGCGTGGGTCACCGCCAGGTCGACGGCGGCGCTGTCGGGAATGTCGAGGAACAGGATCTGTGCCGCCCCCACATGCAATATGTGCGACAGCGCGGTGGCGTTGGGCGGCAGCGGCTTCTCCAATCGGCGGGCGAGCAGCCCCGTGATGGTCATGCGATAGCGCAGTGCGGTGACCAGAATGGCGCGGACCAGGCTACGGTCGCGCAGGTCGAGCGCCTTGTATTGCGGGTGGCCGTTCTCGTGGTCGGTCAGTCCGTCGAGCGGCGTCCTGGCGTCGATGACGGCGGCAAGCAGGCGCGCCGCGGCCTTGCGGGCGGCGAGACCGGCAACGAAGTCGCCGCCGTCCTTGTGTTCCTGATCGCCTGAAACGGTGCGCCGAGGTCCTCTGTCCGACACGCTCACGACCACCGGCCTTTGGGCCCGGTCGGGTTGCGACCCCATGGATTGGGTTTCGGCTCGGCCGGTTCCGCCGGCTGTTCAGGCCGCGCTGCCTGGCCCCACGGGCCTGAAGGCTGCGGTTCGTCCGCCTGCCGGGGCGCCGGGGCCTGGCGCGGGGCGACCTTGGCGTCGCCATCTTCCATCTGCCGCGCCATCGCTTGCAGGGCGGCGATGCGGTTCTCGGTGCTCGGGTGGGTGGAAAACAGACTGTCCATGCGCTCGCCGGAAAGAGGATTGATGATGAAGAGATGTGCCATTGCCGGATTGCGCTCGGCATCGGGGTTGGGAATGCGTTCGGCGCCGCGGGCGATCTTGTCAAGGGCCGACGCCAGCCAGAGCGGGTGTCCACAGATTTCGGCGCCGCGCCGGTCGGCCTCGTATTCGCGGGTGCGACTGACCGCCATCTGCACGACCATCGCCGCGAAGGGCGCGACGATCATCGCCGCCAGCACGCCGACAAAGCCGAACGGATTGTTGTTGCGATTGCCGCCGAGGAAGAAGGCGAAATTGCCAAGCATCGAGATGGCGCCGGCAAAGGTGGCGACGATCGTCAT
The DNA here is from genome assembly GCF_042682145.1 of Mesorhizobium newzealandense. Taxonomy (NCBI): domain Bacteria; kingdom Pseudomonadati; phylum Pseudomonadota; class Alphaproteobacteria; order Hyphomicrobiales; family Phyllobacteriaceae; genus Mesorhizobium; species Mesorhizobium newzealandense. Next base: position 458,721 of record NZ_JBHUGZ010000002.1, read on the forward strand.
GGTCAGCGTGTCGCGATGCTGCACATGGGCGAGTTCGTGCGCCATCACCGCGGCGACTTCCTCATGGCTCAGCCGCTGTAGCAGGCCGGTGGAGGCGGCGACCGCGGCGTTCTGCGGGTTGCGGCCGGTGGCGAAGGCGTTCGGCTGCGGATTGTCGATCAGATAGGTCTTCGGCATCGGCAGGCCGGCCTGTTGGGCCAGTGACTGAACGATGGCGTAGTATTCGGGCGCGTTCTTTTCGTCGACCTCGACGGCGCGGTTCATCGACAGCACCATCTTGTCGGCGTTCCAGTAGCTGAACAGATTGGTGCCGGCGGCAATCAGCAGGGCGATCATCATGCCGCCGGTTCCGCCGATCAAAAAGCCGACGCCCATGAACAGCGCCGTCATTGCGGCAAGAAGCATGGCGGTGCGAAGTGTGTTCATCGTCTGCTCCTGCCCAGCTGGTGAAGGGGGTCGATCCCTGTGGGGCTCATCGCTATATGATGGGAAATGCCAGTCCCCGTTTCAATCCGCCGGAAATATCGCATGAACGACGAAACCAGTAAAACCAATGCCGACCTTGGCCACGACGTCCAGCCAAAGGCGCTGACGCCGGAAGCCAGACGAGCGCTCGCGGAAGCTGAAGCAAGGCGAGTGAAATATCTGGAGAAGGAAGCCGCGGCGCCGAAGGAAGTCGGCGGCCGTGGCGGCAGGGAGCCCGGTCGCTATGGCGACTGGGAGGTCAAGGGCCTGACCAGCGATTTCTAGGCGTTGCCAGGATCTGAAGCGCGTAGCGTTCGAACGGGATCAGGCGACGCGCTTCAGGTCTTTGCTTTATGCATTTTATGCATGTCGTTCTCCCAAAACCGCTGCGCACCCTCGGGTCAGGCCCGTGGGTATGCTTTGGGCGACATGCATCAGGAAGCCGCCGCGCTTTGCATTCGCTCCAGACCAAGGCGGCCCTGGGCGTCAGTGACCGCCGTCAGGCCGCTGTAGTCAAAAATGCTGGCGTGCGGCGTGTCCATCTTGTGCTGATGCGTCGCGGTGATCACCACCACCGTGGCGCCGGCCGCCTCGCCCGCCTGGATGCCCGGCGTTGCGTCCTCGAAAACCACGCAGTCGTGGGCGTCGAAGCCAAGCCGTTCGGCCGCCAACAGGAAGCAGTCGGGTGCAGGCTTGCCGTGAACCACGTCTTCCGCCGTGACCATTGTCGCCGGACGCGGGATGCCCGCCGCCGCGATCCGCACCAGCGCAAGCGCGAGCGGCGATGATGTTACGATGGCCCAGCGATCCGGCGGCAGCGCACTCAAGAATGCCGCAGCGCCAGCGATGGCATTGATCCCTTCGACATCGGCGATTTCGGCCCGTGTAATCTCGTTCGCCTCGTGCTGTGGGTCGACCCCGGGAAGTGCCAGCCGGCGGACGGTCTCGATGGCCCGCCTGCCATGCATCGTTGGCAGGAAAGCCGCCACGTCGAGGCCGTGCCCCATCGCCCAATTGCTCCAGACGCGCTCCGCGGCGGCGGTCGAATTGAGCAGCGTGCCGTCCATATCGAAGAGGAAGGCCGCGAATTTCTTGCCTGCGAACATGGTTTTCCTTGAGTAGGGGGAGCGCTTGTGGCGATCGCCGAACCTAACGTCGCGGCGTCTTTATGGGAAGGCGCGACGGCCATCTTTTCGATGGCCCCAGGGAACTTCGGCCCTTCCTTCCGCGTTTGAGCAAAACTGTTTTCCACGAGGATCGAAGGGGGACTGCGATGCTGATCCGGCTCGGCTACGAAATCGCCATCGAATGCACCGCGGCCACCCCGGTGATTTCACTGCTCGAGATCCACAAGGACAGGCAGGCCGACATCAAGCGGCAGACGCGGGTGCTGACATCGCCCGCCGTGCCGACAAGGCTCTACCACGATCTGCATGGCAATGCCTGCCGCCGCTTCACCGCGCCCGCCGGCGGCTTTCGCATCCTTTATGATGCGGTCGTCGAGGACAGCGGCGAGACCGATGCGGTCAACACGCTCGCCAGGGAAGTGCCAGTGCCGGAACTGCCCGACGAGGTGCTCGGTTATCTCCTCGGCAGCCGCTATTGCGAGACCGATCATCTGAGCGGCCTGGCGTGGCAGCTTTTCGGCCATCTCCCCTCGGGTTGGGCGCGGGCGCAAGCGATCGTCGACTATGTCCACAACCGGCTGTCCTTCGGCTATGGCTATGCGCGTTCGACCCGCACCGCGGCACAGGCGCATGAGGAGCGCGTCGGCGTGTGCCGCGACTTCGCCCATCTGGCGATCACGCTCTGTCGCTGCATGAACATTCCGGCGCGCTACGTGAACGGCTATCTCGGCGACATCGGCGTGCCGGTCGATCCGGCGCCGATGGATTTCTCGGCCTGGCTGGAAGTATTCCTCGACGGCAAATGGTACACGTTCGATCCCCGCCACAACGCGCAAAGGATTGGCCGCGTCGTGATCGCGCGCGGCCGCGACGCCACCGACGTGCCGCTGCTGCACAGTTTCGGCCCGCATCGGCTCAGCCTGTTCAAGGTGTGGACCTACGAACAGGAAGGCAATCTGTTCAATCCGCCTTATCACGGCATCGACAGGACGGTCAGCGCGCAGATGCTGGCCTAGTCCGGCCGCTTCGCGCACTGCGGGACAACTGGTTCGCTTCGGCACAGAAGCCCTGTACCGCAACAGGACGTCATCGGGCATTCCGGAATCTCTTGCTCCGATCATGGTAAGCGGCTCGTAAACGAAGTCGCAAAAGTGTTTTTCTGTTTACCAGTCATTCACCTTTATGCAGCTCGAAACCAAACAAAAACAATAGGTTGTTGGCGCATGGCGGGTCTTCTGCGCCGTGGCGGCGTCACCCGGCTGGAATCCTGCATTGCCCTTCCCGCGGCGACGAGGCCGAGGCGAGTGGAGGCAATAGGATGCGGAAATACGGGGGTCTTGTTCACGCGGTCGGCGTTTTCGCCAGCCATCGCGGTGGAAATTTTGCAGTGCTGTTCGGCCTTACCGCCTCGGTCTTGGCGCTTGCTGTTGGCTTTTCCGTCAACGTATCGCAGCTCTACAATGCCAGATCGAGCCTGCAAGGCGTTGTCGACGCCGCGGTGACGTCGACGGCACGCGACCTGACGACCGGCGTCACTAGGGAAGCCGATGCCAACAAATCGGTGCAGGTCTTTCTCGACGCCAACAGCCAGGCGGGCATCCTGCAGGCCAACCAGATCGTCATGGACAGGCTGATTGTCGACAGGACCGCCAACACGGTCCAGGCCGACGCCCATGTCGATGTCGCCCTGTATTTCCCGATCTTCAGCATGGGTGACATGAAACGCGTCACCGCTTCCACAACGGCGCTCTATTCGGACAGGAACATCGAAGTGGCGATGATGCTCGATGTGACCGGATCCATGGCAGGTCAGAAGATCAAGGATTTGAAGGCGGCCGCGAGCAATGCGGTGGACAGTTTCCTGGGCAACCAGGATCCGACCAGGCCAAGGGTGCGTGTTTCCATCGTGCCCTACGCCAATTCGGTCAATACAGGGGCGCTCGCCGCCAGCAGCGTCTTTGTGGAAACCAACGCCAGCCAGCGCAAGCAGGCGCCGGGCAACACCAGCGCACAGGCCGTTTCGGCGCGCCCGGACTACTGTGCCACCGAACGTAAGGGTGCCGATCAATATTCGGACGCAGGTCCCGGTTCCAGCATGGTCAATCGCGACTATCTGTTGTCGACCTTTGCCGCAAACAGCCGTACCGCCGCTTGCCCGGCCGCCGGGCTCGTGCCGTTGACGGCCAACGCCGACGCACTCAAGAACGTCATCAAGGATTTTGTCGCATCGGGCGGCACCGCCGGCCATATCGGCGTGCAGTGGACTTGGTTCATGCTCTCGGAGAACTGGGGCAGCGTGATGAAAGCCTCCGAGAGGCCGGCAAGGATGGACCAGAAGAGAGTCGCCAAATATGCGATCCTGATGACCGATGGCGAATTCAACCTATCCTATTTCGACGCCAGCAGCGTCGACGAGGTCTACAACGACGCCGGCAAGGAACCGACCCGCACAGCTGCAAAGACGCTCTGTGCCGCCATGCGAGGCAAGGGCATCGAAATCTTCACGATCGGCTTCGATCTGAAAGAAGCCAATGCCGAAGCGACCCTGAAGGACTGTGCCAGCGCCGACAGCGGTTCGATCAAGCATTTCTATCAGGCCGCCACCGGTGCCGAACTCGACAACGCCTTTCAGGCGATTGCCCGCAACATCGAAACCCTGGCGCTGACCAAATAGCAGCCCGGAACCTGGTCATTCGCGGCAAAGCGATGCGCCGGTCTTCGGCTTGGGTTTCAAAAGGAAAAGGCCGCCGCTTCTTTCGAAGCCGGCGGCCTTCCGTGTTTCCGTCCGTGGCGCGGCCAATGGCGGTGACCTCTAGGGTCACCCGCCGCGCATCTCGCGCCTTAACGGGAAGACTGCTTCCCGAAAGTGCAATCCGCTGAGGCCACGTTCTGGAAAACGAAATCACTCGACATCGGATCACCTCCTTTCGATTTGTTGAACAACACAGAGATGATGGGGTCTGATTTGGCAAATGGCAAGGCATCACTCCCAAAAAGCCGGCGGTGTGTCTTTTCAGACAGGCCGGCCAGACGGGCGGCTTGCAGTCCAGGGGCAAACGGACAACATTGGCGCTCTGGCTTCGGGAGGGAGCATGGACGCCACCGACAAGGCCGCGCGGATCGTTCGAACGGTAGTTGAAACACTGAAGCCGGGCTTTGCCGTCAAGCTCTGGACCGGCGAGCGGATTGGCCCCGCCACCGGCCCCGTGCTTACCGTCAACGACCCGGACATTGTCTGGCAGATGGTTCGCCGCCCTTCTTTCTCGACGCTGATCGAGATGTGGATTTCCAAGGCGGTCGATGTCGAAGACGGATCGCTGTTTGATTTCTACGCTCTGCCTTCGCAAGGCAAGCTCAGGTCGAAACTCAAGGCATTGCCCAAGCTGGCGATCCTGCGTGACCTGCCGGCCGTGCTGTTTTCAAGGAAGCAGATGACGGCGCGGACCGATCTTTCGGGGCGCAATCCCTTCGTCAGCGGTTCGAGCCAGGAAGCGATTCAGCATCACTATGACATCTCGAATGCCTTCTATCGGCTCTTCCTCGACGAGCGCATGGTCTACAGTTGCGGCTACTTCAAGGATTTCGCCGACGGCATCGATCAGGCGCAAATCGACAAGCTCGACCATATCTGCCGCAAGCTGCGGCTGAAGCCCGGCGAAAGACTGCTCGACATCGGCTGCGGCTGGGGAGCGATGCTGATCCATGCCGTGAAGAACTATGGTGTTGTCGGCCACGGTGTCTCGCTGTCGGAAGCCCAGACGCAACTCGCCCGGGAGCGCATTCGCGCCGAGGGGCTGGAGGACAGGATCACCATCGAGATAAAATCCTACGCCGAGCTCTCCGGTAGCTTCGACAAGGTATCGTCGATCGGCATGTTCGAGCATCTGGGGCTGGCCAACCATGCCGCCTATTTCTCCACCATCCACCGATTGCTGAAACCGGGCGGCATCTATCTGCATCACGCCATCACCAGGCGCAGCAAGGGCGACATGAAGAAAACCCTGCGCAAGGGGCCGGAATACAAGGCGCTGATCAAATACATCTTCCCCGGCGGTGAACTCGACACGATCGGCATGACGCTCGGCAATTTCGAAGCGCATGGCTTCCTCGTCTATGATGTCGAGAACCTGCGCGAGCACTATGCCCGCACCTGCAGGCTGTGGGCGGAGCGTCTGCATGCCCGCTTCGACGAGGCGATCGCCGAGGTCGGCGAAGCCAAGGCACGGTTGTGGCTGCTTTATCTCACCGGCTGTTCGATCACCTTCGAGCGCGCCTCGGCGCAGATTTTCCAGACCGTCGTCACCAGACGGGCACGCGGCCCGAGCGGCCTGCCGCCGACGCGGGCGGACCTCTACCGATGATCAGATGAATCGCATCGCCGCGCCGATTTCGACGCGGGCGGGCTGGTCGACCGTGCAGTAGACGCCGAGATTGTGCGCGTTGTGACGAACCAGATTGCGCAGGATGGCCGGGTCGTTATCGAAACCTTCCTGGGCGATGATGGTGAAGCCGCAGCGGCGGCACGGCTCGGAGATGGTCAGCAGCAGGTCGCCGATCGCCAGCTTGCGGCCGATCCATTCCGTTTCGGGAAACGAGCCTTCGATCGCTGCCATGTCGACGACGATGTTGGGGCGGAAGCCGCGCGGGTCAGGCACTCCTTCGGGGTGCAATGCCTTCAGCTGCGCCAGCGAAGCCGTGGTCAGCAAGTGGATCGGGGCCTTGCGGTAACGCTCGGCGGTCAACGGCCCGGAAAAGCCGGGCGCCGCGTTGTCCCTCCGAAACGGCCGGATCGCGGCTGCGAAGCCGAGATAGGCGGAAACGGCGCGATCGCTTTCGGCGCCGGGGGCCGCCAGCCAGTCACCGTCGGGGATGGCGATCTCGAGCTCGCGGGCTTGTGACAGCCGGGTGCGGATGTGCGGCACCTTGTGCCATTTCACGTCGCGGTCCGGCCGCGCGATTTCGTTGTCGGAGACATCGACGAGACCGAACATGCGGTCGCCGTCGACGCTTTCCTGATCCACCGAAATCGCGTCCAGGCGTTCGCCGGCGAGCGAACTCGCCGGATAGCGCCAAAGCTCGGTGACGGAGCCCACCGCGACAGTTGATTGCATCAGCTTTTCTTGTTCTGCCGGTTGGCGATCAGGTCTTCGACGACGGCCGGATCGGCCAGCGTCGAGGTATCGCCGAGGGCCGAAAAATCATCCTCGGCGATCTTGCGCAGGATGCGGCGCATGATCTTGCCCGAGCGTGTCTTCGGCAGGCCGGGCGCGAACTGGATCTTGTCGGGCGAAGCGATGGCGCCGATCTCCTTGCGGACATGGGCGACGAGTTCCTTGCGCAACTCCTCGCTCGGCTGTTCGCCGGCCATCAGCGTGACATAGCAGTAGATGCCCTGGCCCTTGATGTCATGGGGGTAGCCGACGACGGCGGCCTCCGAAACCTTGTCGTGGCTGACCAGCGCCGATTCGACTTCCGCCGTGCCCATGCGATGGCCGGAGACGTTGATGACGTCGTCGACGCGGCCGGTGATCCAGTAATAGCCATCTGCGTCGCGGCGGCAGCCGTCGCCGGTGAAGTACTTGCCCTTGTAGGTCGAGAAATAGGTCTGGATGAAGCGGTCATGATCGCCATAGACGGTGCGCATCTGGCCCGGCCAGGAATCAGTGATGCAGAGATTGCCGTCGGCCGCACCTTCCAGCACCTTGCCTTCACCGTCGACCAGTTGCGGCTTGACGCCGAAGAAGGGCCGCGTCGCCGAGCCTGCCTTGAGGTCGGTGGCGCCGGGCAACGGCGTGATCAGGATGCCGCCGGTCTCGGTCTGCCACCAGGTGTCGACGATCGGCACCTTGCCGTTGCCGACAATGTTGAAATACCACTCCCAGGCTTCAGGATTGATCGGCTCGCCGACCGAGCCCAGCACGCGCAGCGACTTGCGCGATGTTTTGGTGACATGCGCATCGCCGGCGCCCATCAGCGCGCGCAATGCCGTCGGCGCGGTGTAGAAGATGTTGACCTTGTGCTTGTCGATGACTTCCCAGAAGCGCGACTGCGACGGATAGTTCGGCACGCCTTCGAACATCAGCGTGGTGGCGCCGTTGGCGAGCGGCCCGTAGACGATGTAGCTGTGGCCGGTGACCCAACCGACATCGGCGGTGCACCAGTAGATGTCGCCATCATGGTAGTCGAAGACATATTGGTGCGTCATCGAGGCATAGACGAGATAGCCGGCGGTGGTGTGGAGCACGCCCTTCGGCTTGCCGGTCGAGCCCGAGGTGTAGAGGATGAACAGCGGATCCTCCGCCTTCATCTTCTCCGGCTTGCATTCGGCCTTCACCGTCGCGACTTCGTCGTGATACCAGACGTCGCGGCCTGCCACCCAGCCGGTCTTGCCGCCGGTGCGGCGCACGACAACCACCTTTTCGACTTTCGTTCCGGCCTTGGCGGCGATCTCGATCGCCTTGTCGGTGTTGTCCTTCAACGGGATCGGCTTGCCGCCACGCAGGCCCTCGTCGGCGGTGATGACGAAGGTCGACTTGCAGTCGTCGATGCGGCCGGCCAGCGCGTCCGGCGAGAAGCCGCCGAAGACGATCGAGTGGATGGCGCCGATGCGCGTGCAGGCGAGCATCGCGTAGGCGGCTTCGGGGATCATCGGCATGTAGATGGTGACGCGATCGCCTTTCTTGACGCCGTGCTTCTTCATCACATTGGCGAGCCGGCAGACATGCTCGTAGAGCTCGTTGTAGGTGATCTTCTTGTCGTCGTAGGGATTGTCGCCTTCCCAGATGATGGCGGTCTGGTTGCCGCGCTTCTTCAGGTGCCGGTCGATGCAGTTGTAGGAAACGTTGGTCAGCCCGTCCTCGAACCACTTGATCGAGACCTGGCCGTCGAAGGAGGTGTTCTTGACCTTGCTGAAGGGTTTGAACCAGTCGATGCGCTTGCCGTGCTTGCCCCAGAACTTGTCCGGGTTCTTGACGCTGTCGGCATACCATTTCAGGTAGGTGTCATTGTCGATCAGCGCGTTTTTCTTCCACGCCGGCTGGACGCGATGGACATGAACCTCTGACATTTTCTTCACTTTCCTCCCGAACCAATCCGCCGGCTTGAAACGCCGGCGGGATCGCGGCGAAGCGGCCGCGAATTCGGCGGCATTATTACCAGTTCCGTCGTGACGGCAATATTAGACGTTGGGTTTGCGTGGCGGGATGCCGCAGGGGGCCAGCACGGAGCTGTCAGCACTCGGCCAAGCGCGCTGCTAACCGCATGTTTTCGCGCGGAAAACTCGTTTTCGATAAGAAAAAATCAATAGACAGTTAAGCAACGGCGCGCACACTCTGACGTTGGGAGGCAAGGTGACTCAACCTGGGGATCGCAATGCGTGACCATTCCGAAATGGACCTGATGCTCAAGGGCTACGGCCTGACCACGGCCAAGATTCTTTATCACTTCCCAGATCATCCGCATCTGCTGCAGAGCTACATCTGGCAGGATTATGACCTGGCTCCGGAATTTCCAGTGCTGATCCGGTTCATCGAATTCTGGAAGACCAGGCTCGACGGGCCGCTGCATTCGGTTGTTTACACGCACCAGAAGCTGATCGCGCCGAACGAATGGCGCAAGGTCGATGGCGAGTTCGTGCTTCACTAGGGTCAAAACTCAATCGACCGTCTGCCGCCAAAATGGCAATGGCCGAGATTGGTGAAAAGCGGCGGTCGGGTCGCCCTATCCCGTCGTCAGATCCTCGATGCTCAGGATCTGAGGGTCTCCACGCGTAAGTATCTCGCCGTACCATGACACTTTATCATGGGACGGCAGCAGAAGAGGTGATGCCTTTCGGCCCAGCAGGGAGCGCTCCATTGCTTCACCAAAAGTGTGGCCCATAAAGCTTATGCCGGGCATGTCCGGGAAGACCGCAAACACCCGGCCCTCTCTATCGATATAAAGGCTTTCGTGGCCATTGTGAGCGCAGGCAAAGCAAGCCAACTCCGTCTGAAGCAAGTCTCCAATTTCGAAAATTTCTTGGTAGCCTTCGTCTGGAGACCAGCAGAAAAGGACGTCGCTCCGGGCGCATTCCAGCCCAGGGCCGAGCTTGCCGACATTGAGGCCACCGAACCCGCTGAGAATGGCAGCCACCGGATGACTGGCCGGGACCGCTGGAGACACGGGCACATTGCGCCCGGTAGACCATCCGGCTGCGGCAAATATCGGCAAAACAGCAGTCGGTAGAGTTGTCATTCTGCATTATGGTCAGTGGTTCTAAGGTCCGCAACGGGTGGAAAGCGGACCTTAGTGGCGGGCGAATGGCCTGGTTGTCGTCTGTCGCCCAACGGTCCTTTTTAAACCGCTGGCGGGTTCAGCCGGGCGAAACCTTCCTGGCGGCGATAGGGAAAGTATGGGTAGGGCGCGGTGACTTCGCTTGCCGCGTCGAGTTTGCTGATTTGCTCCGGCGTCAAGGTCCAGCCGATGGCGCCGAGATTCTGGCGCAGTTGTTCCTCGTTGCGGGCGCCGATGATGACCGACGACACGGTCGGGCGCTGCAGCAGCCAGTTGATGGCGATCTGCGGCACCGTCTTGCCGGTTTCTTCGGCCACCGCGTCGAGGGCATCCATGACCCGGTAGAGATGCTCGTCCTCGACCGGCGGGCCGAAGCTGGCGGTGTCGTGCAGCCGGCTCTTTTCCGGCAGCTTTGCGCCACGGCGAATCTTGCCGGTCAGCCGGCCCCAACCGAGCGGGCTCCATACCAGCGCACCGACGCCCTGGTCGAGGCCGAGCGGCATCAGCTCCCACTCATAGTCGCGGCCGACCAGTGAATAGTAGACCTGATGCGCGACATAGCGCGGATAACCGTGCTTGTCGGCCTCCGCCAGCGACTTCATCACTTGCCAGCCGGAAAAGTTGGAGACGCCGACATAACGCAGCTTGCCGGCACGCACGAGCGCGTCCAGCGTCGACAGAACCTCCTCGATCGGAGTGCCGTTATCGAAGGCATGCAGCTGCAGCAGGTCGATGTAGTCGGTACCGAGGCGCCTCAGCGCATCGTCCACCGATTTGATCAGCCGCGAACGCGACGAGCCGTAATCGGCCGGGCCGTCGCCCATCGGCAGCGAGGTCTTGGTCGAGATCAGCACGGCATCGCGGCGGCCTTTTATCGCTTCGCCAAGTACCTGTTCGGACGCGCCGTTCGAGTAGACGTCGGCGGTGTCGAACAGGTTGACGCCGGCCTCAAGGCAAATGTCGATCAGCCGCCGCGCTTCCGTGGCGTCGCTATTGCCCCAGGCGCCGAACAGCGGGCCGGAGCCGCCAAAGGTTCCCGCGCCAAATGAGAGTGCGGGCACTTTCAGGCCCGATGCACCGAGACGTCGATAGTCCATTTTCTTGGCTCCTGATGATGTGGAAAGAGGGATGTCGAAAAGCGATCCGGTTTTGCCGGCTGATGTTACGATGGGACGGAGACGGGCGCGCCGAGCGCAGGGGTGCGATCGAGTCGCAGTGCCAGTCCCGCCACGGCGAGTGCGGCGAGCGGCAGCAGGGCAGCGACCCAGGTGAGCGCACCGAGGCCAAGGCCATGGGCAATCACCGCGCCACCAAGCCAGGCACCTGCCGCATTGCCGAGATTGAAGGCGGCGATGTTGAAGGACGAGGCGAGGCTCTGGCCCGCACCTTGCGCCTTTTCCAGCACCCACATCTGCAGCGGCGCCACGGTGGCGAAGGCGGCGGCACCCAGCAGGCCGACATAGATCACGGCCATCACCTGGCTGTGGATGGCGAAGGTCATGGTCGCGAGCACCAGGGCCAGCACCACCAGACTGCCCAGCACGGCCGGCACCAGCCAGCGATCGGCGAGCTTGCCGCCGGCGAGATTGCCGGCGATGAGACCGCCGCCGAAGACGAGCAGGATCGGCGACACTGCCGCCTCCTTGAAGCCGCTGATCTCGGTCAGCAACGGGGCGATGTAAGTGAAGACGGCGAAGACACCGGCATAGCCGAGCACGGTGGTGGCGAGGCCGAGCAGGACGGGCGTGCGGCGCAGCACGGCGAGATCGGCGCGCAGGTCGGTTTTCTCAGGCGCTGTCTGGCTGCTTGGCACCAGAGCCAAGATGACGGCGAAGGCCGCCAGGCCAACCACGGTTACCGCACAGAAGGTCGCCCGCCAGCCAAAGGCCTGGCCGAGCCAGGTGCCGAAGGGCACGCCGAGGATGTTGGCGATGGTCAGGCCGGTGAACATCAGCGCGATCGCCGAGGCCTTCCTGTTGGGCGCGACCAGCCCGGTGGCGACCACCGAGCCAACACCGAAGAAGGTGCCATGGGCAAAGGCGGTGATGATGCGGGCGCCCATCAGCGTCCAATAGTCGGGCGCCAGCGCACAGGCGAGATTGCCCAGCGTGAAGATCGCCATCAGTGCCAGAAGCACGGTCTTGCGCGGCCAGTTGCCGGTGGCGATGGTCAGCAGGGGCGCGCCGATGACGACGCCGAGCGCATAGCCCGAAATGAGCTGGCCGGCGGCCGAGATCGAAACGCCCAGATCCTTGCTGACATCGAGCAGCAGACCCATGATGACGAATTCGGTGACGCCAATGCCGAAGGCACCGGCGGCGAGGGCGTAAAGAGCAAGAGGCATGGCGATTTCCACTTCGATGACGAAGAGCGCCGTCCCGCGCCCCGACCCGAAAGATCGTGTTGCCATGCATTGTGAACCAGACTTGCTCTGGGCATATTTTCTGTGAAATAGATTCACAAATGGCCAGACCCGACATCAATCGCTCCGGCGAGATCGAAGTGTTCGTGCGCGTTGTCGAGGAAGGTAGTTTCTCTTCCGCGGCACGCGCATTGCGCATGACGCCGTCGGCGGTGAGCAAGCTGATCGCGCGGCTGGAGGCGCGGCTTGGCGCACGGCTGGTCAGCCGCTCGACACGCAAGCTGCAACTGACGCCGGAAGGCACCGCGTTCTACGACAGCGGCCTGCGCATCCTGGCCGACATGGCAGCGGCCGAACAGGAGGCCGCGGCGGGTGCGGCGCCACGCGGACGGCTGCGCGTCAACACCTACGTTCCCTTCGGGGTGCACCGGCTGATCCCGCTTCTGCCGCGCTTCCTCGAACGCTACCCAGAGATTTCGGTCGATCTGGTGCTGACCGACAGCGTCATCGACCTGATGGCGGAACGCGCCGATGTCGCCATCCGTGCCGGCCCGCTCGGCGAATCACGGCTGGTGGCGCGCAAGCTCGGGCAAAGCCCGGTGGTTGTCGTTGCCGCACCCTCATATCTCGGCGCACATGGCACGCCACTGACGCCCGCCGATCTCGACCAGCACAACCGCATGGGCTTCGGTTTCGCCAGGCATCTCGATGGCTGGCCGTTCGTCGATGCGGCCGGCAGCCCCATCATGGTTCCGATCACCGGCAACACGTTGGTCAGCGATGGCGAGGCGATGCGGCTGATGGCGCTGGCGGGTGCCGGCATCGCCCGGCTGGCGCGCTGGCACGTGGCAGCCGATCTCGCTGCGGGCAGGCTGGTGTCGCTGCTTGAGGATTTCAATCCCGGTGACGAGGAGCCCACCCACGCCGTCTATGTCGGCCAGGGGCGGCATTTGCCGGCGCGGGTGCGGGCCTTTCTGGATTTTCTGGGGGAGAGCGTGCGGCTGACCTGACAGGGTTCTCGGGAACCGGCGGGCTCCCGAGATGTCTGCGCTGCCAGCTTCTATGCTTTCGGCGTGAACGGCGCCGGGCGGCGGCCGGCTGCCTGACGCTCGACCATCCAGCCGGGATATTCGGCCGGCAAGGCACTGACCTCATCGAGGCGGAGGAGATCGTCGGTGTCGAGCTTCACTTCAGTGGCGGCGAGGTTCTGCTCCAGCTGCTCCATGCGGCTGGCGCCGATGATGACGCTCATCACGAACGGCTTGGCCAGGACATAACCGAGCGCCACCGTGGCAACGCTCACATCGTGCTTCCTGGCGATCTCGCGCATGACGGCGACGGCCGCCCAGGCGCGCTCCTCGTTGACCGGCGGGAAGTTGAAGGAGGCACGGCGGCCCTCGCCATTGCCGGGCGCGCCGGGGCCGTATTTGCCGGAGAGCAGACCGCCGGCCATCGGCGACCACACCATCAGGCCAAGCTTTTCCTCGTTGATGAGCGGCACGATTTCGCGCTCGAGATCACGGCCGGCGATCGAATAATAGGACTGGATGGTCTCGAAGCGGGCGAAGCCCTTGCGGTCGGCGATGCCGAGCGCCTTGGCGATGCGCCAGGCCTGCCAGTTGGAAACGCCGACATAGCGGACCTTGCCGCAGGCAACCAGATCATCCAGCGCGCGTAGCGTCTCGTCGATCGGCGTCACCGTGTCGGTGCCGTGCAACTGATAGAGATCGATATGATCGAGTTGCAGCCGCTCGAGGCTGGCATCGACCGAATCCATGATGTGGCCGCGTGACGAGCCACGCTGGTTCGGGCCTTCGCCCATGGCGCCGTGCACCTTGGTGGCGATGACGACGTTCTGCCGGTTGACGCCGAGGTCCTTCAGCGACTGGCCGAGCAGTCTCTCAGACTGGCCAAAGGAATAGACGTCGGCCGTATCGAAGAAATTGACGCCGGCGGCGAGCGAGCGGGCGACGATCTCGTTGACGCCCTTCTGGTCGAGGCTGGCAATCAGGCCCCATTGGGCGTTTTCGCCGGCGGCGCCGAAGGTCATGGTGCCGAGGCAAAGTTCGGAGACGAACATCCCCGTATTTCCAAGCTGGTTGTAACGCATGGTTGAAGGCTCCAGAGAATCGTGATGACACCCAGCAGATAGGAACGGTACGTTTCGTTTCCAATGCTGGTCCAGCGAACTCGCCAAGCTGGTCCAAGGGCCGCGGCGTGTTAGCGACTGCCGAAGATCGCCGAACCGACCCTGACGCTGGTGGCGCCGAAGGCGACCGCCGTTTCATAGTCGCCGGACATGCCCATCGACAGTCGGGTGACGCTGGCTTCCGTGCCAAGCTTTTCCAGCAATGCGAAATGTGGACCGGGGTTTTCGTCCGCCGGCGGGATGCACATCAGGCCTTCGATGCCGAGGCCATGGACAGCACGGCAACGGGCGACGAAGGCGACCGCGTCGCGGGGTTCGATGCCGGCCTTCTGCGGCTCGGAGCCGGTGTTGACCTGGACATAGAGCTTTGGCGCGCGGCCTTGCCTGGCGATCTCCCTAGCGAGTTCAACGGCGATCTTCTCGCGATCGACCGTCTCGATGACGTCGAACAGCGCCACCGCCTCCTTCGCCTTGTTCGACTGCAGCGGACCGATCAGATGCAGTTCGATATCGGCAAAAGTCTCCTTCAGCGCCGGCCATTTTCCCTGCGCTTCCTGGACGCGGTTTTCGCCGAAGACGCGCTGGCCGGCCTCGATGACCGGGCTTATGTCAGCGGCGTCAAAGGTCTTGGAAACCGCGACCAGCGTCACCGCGCCAGCGTCGCGACCGGCCTCGCGCTCGGCGGCGGCGATCTTGGCCTTGACCGCGAAAAACTGCTGAACGGCGTCGCCCATATGCAAATCCCGCTGTTTTGATCCGCGTTTTTAACCGACGCGGGACCCATATGGTTGACGGGTTTGCCAAACCATGGTGAACACCCGGACCATATCCAATGAACTGCCGAGCTGTCGCCCGCAGTCCGCATGCTTTTAAGTGAAAAACGTCTCATGGCAACCGAACGATACAATCCGCGCGCGTCAGAGCCCAAATGGCAGAAAGCCTGGGACGCCAAGAAGCTGTTCGAAGCGCACAATGACGATCCGCGCCCGAAATACTACGTGCTGGAGATGTTCCCCTATCCGTCGGGGCGCATCCATATCGGCCACACCCGCAACTACACGATGGGCGACGTGGTGGCGCGCTACAAGCGGGCCAAGGGCTTCAACGTGCTGCACCCGATGGGCTGGGACGCCTTCGGCATGCCGGCCGAGAACGCGGCGATGCAGAACAAGGTCCATCCCAAGGAATGGACCTACCAGAACATCGCCACCATGCGCGAGCAGCTCAAGGTCATGGGCCTGTCGCTGGACTGGGCGCGCGAATTCGCCACCTGCGACGTCGACTACTACCACCGCCAGCAGATGCTGTTCCTCGACTTTGTCGAGAAGGGGCTGGTGACGCGCAAATCCTCCAAGGTCAATTGGGACCCAGAGGACATGACGGTGCTTGCAAACGAGCAGGTCATCGACGGGCGCGGCTGGCGCTCGGGCGCGCTGGTCGAACAGCGCGAGCTGACGCAGTGGTTCTTCAAGATCACCGACTTCGCACAAGACCTGCTGGATTCGCTCGACGGGCTCGACGAATGGCCGGAAAAAGTGAAGCTGATGCAGCAGAACTGGATCGGCCGCTCCGAAGGCCTGCTGATCCGCTGGCCGCTGGCCACCGCTTCTGGCGACGAGCACGAGCTGGAAGTCTACACGACGCGGCCCGACACCATCTTCGGCGCATCCTTCATGGCTGTCGCCGCCGATCACCCGCTGGCAAAAAAGGCTGCCGAGACCAATCCGGCGCTGGCCAAGTTCATCGACGAGGTCCGCCATATGGGCACTTCGGTGGCGGCGCTGGAGACGGCCGACAAGAAGGGTTTCGACACCGGCATCCGCGTCGTTCACCCGTTTGACGACAGCTGGACGCTGCCGGTCTACGTCGCCAATTTCGTGCTGATGGAATACGGCACCGGCGCCATCTTCGGCTGTCCGTCCGGCGACCAGCGCGACCTCGACTTCGCCAACAAATACGGCCTGCCGGTGGTGCCGGTGGTGATGCCGGAAGGCGAGAACCCGGCTAGCTTCCAGATCATCGATGAAGCCTATGACGGCGACGGCGTGATGATCAATTCGCGCTTCCTCGACGGCATGAAGCCGGATCAGGCTTTCGACGAGGTCGCGAAACTGCTGGAAGGGAAGACCATCGGCAACCGGCCAATGGCGGAGCGCAAGGTGAATTTCCGCCTGCGAGACTGGGGCATTTCGCGCCAGCGCTACTGGGGCTGCCCGATCCCGATGATCCATTGCGAGGATTGCGGCGTGGCGCCGGTGCCGAAGGCCGACCTGCCGGTCAAGCTGCCCGACGATGTCGATTTCGACCGGCCGGGCAATCCGCTCGACCGCCATCCGACCTGGCGGCACGTCAAATGCCCGCAATGCGGCAAGGATGCGCGGCGCGAAACCGACACGATGGACACGTTCGTCGATTCGTCGTGGTATTTCGCCCGCTTCACGGCACCCTGGGCGCATGAGCCGACCGATCCCATGGCGGCGAACGAATGGCTGCCGGTCGACCAGTATATTGGAGGCATCGAGCACGCGATCCTGCATCTGCTCTATTCGCGCTTCTTCACCCGCGCCATGCGCGAGACCGGCCATGTCGATTTGGCCGAGCCGTTCAAGGGACTGTTCACGCAAGGCATGGTGGTGCACGAAACCTATCGCGTGGGTTCGGCATCGAATGGCCGCTGGCTGGCGCCGACCGAGGTCAAGCTGGAGGACGTCGACGGCAAGCGCCGTGCCATCGACATCGCCACCGGCGAGGCGGTGACGATCGGCCCGCTCGAAAAGATGTCGAAGTCGAAGAAGAACACGGTGAGCCCGGAAGACATCACCGACGGCTATGGCGCCGACACGGCGCGCTGGTTCATGCTGTCGGACTCGCCGCCCGAGCGCGATGTCGAATGGACCGACGATGGCGCCGCCGGCGCGCATCGCTTCATGCAGCGCATTTGGCGCCTGGTGTCGACGGCGGCCGAGACGCTGGTGGGTGTCGAGCCCGTGGCGGCCAATTCCGGCGAAGCCGGAGCCGTCTCCAAGGCCGCGCACAAGATCCTGAAGGCGGTCGGCGAGGATATCGAGAAACTCGCGTTCAACCGCGCCATCGCCCGCATCTACGAATTGGCCAACGCGCTGACCACGCCGCTCAACGAAGTGGCGGAGGGTAAGGCCGATACGGCGCTGAAAGGCGCCTGCCGGCAGGCTGTGGAGATACTCGTGCATCTGATCGCGCCGGTCATGCCGCACCTGGCCGAGGAGTGCTGGGAAACGCTCGGCGGCACCGATCTCGTCGCCGAACGGCCGTGGCCGGTCTTCGATCCGGCGCTGGTCGTCGACAACGAAGTCACCTATCCGGTGCAGGTCAACGGCAAGAAGCGGGGGGATTTGACAATTGCCCGCGACGCGGACCAAGGTGCGGTCGAAAAAGCGGTATTGGCTCTCGACTTCGTGCAGAAAGCGCTCGAAGGTAAGGCTCCGCGCAAGGTGATCATCGTGCCGCAGAGGATCGTCAATGTCGTTGCCTGATCGGGAAAAGACAGAGCTGAACCGTTTGCCGCGCCGTATCGCACTTGCCGGCCTGCTGGGCTCGCTTGCGCTGGTCTCGGCCTGCACGGTGCGGCCGCTCTATTCGAACGCGCCGTTGTCGACCGGCTCGACCGTCAGCGCCAATGCCGAACTGGCATCGATCGGCATCAAGCCGGTCAACACGCGTTTTGGGCAACAGGTGCGCAACAATTTGATCTTCGGATTTGGACGAGGTGCCGGCGAGCCGGCCTCGCCCGTCTATTCGCTCTATCTCGGCGTGGGCGAAGCCGTGGAGTCCTCGGCACTCGTGCAGGTCGGAACCGACGAGGATGAGCCGACCGCCGGTTCCGTGACGCTGACCGCCAACTATACGCTCAGCGATGCCCAGACCGGTAAAAAGATCGCGTCCGGGGTTCGCTCGATCACCTCGTCCTTCGACAGGCCGCGTCAGGAATTCGCCGCATACCGGGCGCAGATCGACGCCGAGAACCGTGCCGCGCGCGAGCTGGCCGAAGCGCTGCAACTGTCCATCGCCCAGGACCTGGTCAGGCACGGCAAGGCCGGCTAGCCCAGTTCATTCGTATTTTACGCCCTCGCGTCAAAGCGAGGGTGGTGGATAATGGTGACGTCACGATCAGGCGCTGGAAGCCAGACCGTTCGGCAGTGCCGCGAAGATAGCCTGCCTCACATCCTTATGGATCCTGCAGGCAGGTCGCGCCACCGGCGTGAGTGCTGCGAGACAACGGGCCTGGTCTCGTTCGTTGCGGCGGGTACGATGACATTGCTGTTCCAAGATCGTCGACGATCGAGCCCGCCGGGAAGCAACTGTTAACCACTCGCTCCCTATTGCTCGGCAGACGTTTCAGAGCGAGTCTTGAGAATGGAATCCAAGCGTTTTCCTAGGGTCAACTCATTGAAGGCAACTTCGCCCGATGATCCTGGGGTGGAGCGTTTGGATGGCATGCGCGGCAGGGCCAGTCAGCGAGCCCCTTCAGCCGTGACAGGCGGCCTTGATCGCCCGACTCACCAGGGACAGGACGGTCGGCCGTCCGGCACACACCAGGCCGGCTATTCCGCGCGGGTTGTCGATCTCGGCGGCAACAGTCGGCCCTATATGGAGCCGAGGGGAGGCCTTGGGACAAGCGATTCGGCCTCGAAAATCGGCGACATCGAAAGTCCTGCCTGGCAGGAGTACTTCTTCCTCGCTCCCAACGTGCGTTTTACCCGCACGCCGGACTATGAGGCCAAGAAGCATCGCCAGCAGAGCGACCGTGTCGTCCAGCAAGGCGATCCAGTCGCGCTCCCAACGCAGCAGGCAATCACGCAATCCATCGTTGATGAGGCGCCACTTGAGCCCTCGCTGCTGGCATTGCCGGCGTCGGTGAAAAGCCGCAATCCCCATTCGGAAACAGCCCGGTTGCAGGGCGGCAGCGAAACGGCCGCACAAAGGACGTCGCCGCTGGCTGCAGCGTCTGTTGCGCCGAGTCGTGCCAATGACAAGGTACGACGTGCTCCGTCGGTACCTCCGATGACGGCCGCAACGGGAAGAGCATCCGCGCGTATGGCTGCTGTCCCGGCGGGCAGCGCCGCGATCAAGACAGCCATCCCCGAGACGCTGCGCTGGCCTCATCTTTCGGATCACGCCTTCTTCGAGGTCATGGCGCCGTTTCTGGTCGACGTTTCGTCTCAGGTCCGGCCGGCCAGCCCGGCCACGCCGGCGCCGGTCGCCGCTGCGCGGATCGATATCAGGCCATCGATGGTGGCCGACGCCACCTCGCTATTTCGTGTCATCGAATGGCTTCCAGGCCAGCCCTCGAAGCCTTTGCCTGATGCCAGGCCATCCAACTCGAACGAAGCTGCCGCCCAGCCCGACATGCCGGCGAGCAACGCGCGGCCGCAGGCCGAGGTCGCTGCGGCAAGCGATGCCGTTGCCGTGACAGTCGTGCCGAGTCGGGACATCGCGGTGCGGGTCGCGGCCGCACAGCCTTCTTCACGCTTGCCTCTGGCAGGGAAAATCGCGCCTTCAACGGCGGGCGATTCCTACCAGCTCCCTTCCGAAGAGTTGTTGCAGCGGCCACCGGAGGGGCAGGGCTTCTACATGTCGCAGGAGCGGCTTGAGCAGAATGCCGATCTTTTGGAAAGCGTGCTCGAAGATTTCGGCGTGCGTGGCGAGATCATTCATGTTCGCCCAGGCCCTGTCGTCACGCTCTACGAGTTCGAGCCGGCGCCGGGTGTCAAATCCTCTCGTGTCATCGGGCTCGCCGATGATATCGCCCGCTCCATGTCGGCGGTTTCGGCGCGCGTCGCCGTCGTGCCTGGCCGTAACGTCATCGGCATCGAGCTTCCGAACGAGATGCGCGAAACGGTCTATTTCCGGGAGCTGATCGAATCGGAGGGCTTCCGCAAGACCAGCTGCAAGCTGGCGCTTTGTCTCGGCAAGACGATCGGCGGCGAGCCTGTCATCGCCGAGTTGGCGAAGATGCCGCACCTGCTCGTGGCCGGCACCACGGGGTCCGGCAAGTCGGTCGCCATCAACACCATGATCCTGTCGTTGCTTTACCGGCTGAAGCCGGAAGAGTGCCGGCTGATCATGGTCGACCCCAAGATGCTGGAGCTCTCCGTCTATGACGGCATCCCGCATCTTTTGACCCCCGTCGTCACGGATCCAAAAAAGGCGGTCACCGCGCTTAAATGGGCGGTGCGCGAGATGGAGGATCGCTATCGCAAGATGGCGCGGCTCGGTGTGCGCAACATCGACGGCTACAATGAGCGCGCGGCTGCCGCCCGCGACAAGGGCGAGACGGTCGTGATGACCGTGCAGGCCGGCTTCGAAAAGGGCACGGGCGAGCCGCTTTTCGAACAGCAGGAAATCGACCTTGCGCCGATGCCTTATATCGTCGTCATCGTCGACGAGATGGCCGACCTGATGATGGTTGCCGGCAAGGAGATCGAAGGCGCCATCCAGCGCCTGGCGCAGATGGCACGCGCTGCCGGTATCCACCTGATCATGGCAACGCAGCGCCCTTCGGTCGATGTCATCACCGGCACGATCAAGGCCAACTTCCCGACCCGGATTTCCTTCCAGGTGACATCCAAGATCGACAGCCGCACCATCCTGGGCGAACAGGGCGCCGAACAGCTGCTTGGCCAGGGCGACATGCTGCACATGATGGGCGGGGGGCGTATTTCGCGCGTGCATGGCCCGTTTGTTGCCGACGCGGAAGTCGAGCATGTCGTGGCGCATCTGAAGGCGCAGGGCCGCCCCGAGTATCTGGAGACCGTGACAGCCGACGAGGATGAGGAAGAAGCCGAGGGCGATCAGGGCGCGGTCTTCGACAAGGGATCCGTTGCAGCCGAAGACAATGATTCCATCTATGACGAGGCGGTCAAGGTGGTGGTGCGCGACAAGAAGTGCTCGACGTCTTACATCCAGCGCCGCCTCGGTGTCGGCTACAACCGCGCCGCATCGCTGGTCGAGCGAATGGAAAAGGAAGGCTTGGTCGGTGCACCCAACCATGTCGGTAAACGCGAGATCATCATGGGCCGGCGCCCGCAGGTGAGCGCGCCCGACGATGACGGCACGGATTGATCGGCAGGCGCCCTTGGCGGTTCGACTTCTTCGGAAGCGCAATAAAAAAGGCCGATTGCTCGGCCTTTTTTGTTGAGAACGGTATTGGCCTCAGCCGATCGCCATCTCAGCCGATAGATTGGCCGGTCTTTGCCCAGTCGGCGAGGAACTGTTCCAGGCCCTTGTCGGTCAGCGGATGCTTGACCAGTGCCTTCAGCGTCGCCGGCGGCGCGGTAACAACATCGGCGCCGATGAGTGCTGCCTGCTTGACATGGTTCACGGTGCGAACCGAAGCGACGAGAATCTCGGTCTGGAAATCGTAATTGTCGTAGATCTGCCGGATCTCCTGGATCAGCTCCATGCCGTCGATGCCGATGTCGTCGATGCGGCCGACGAAGGGCGAGATGAAGGACGCACCGGCCTTGGCCGCCAGCAACGCCTGGTTGGCCGAGAAGCAGAGCGTGACATTGACCAGCCGGTTCATCTCGGTGCGGATCGTCTTGCAGGCCTTCAGGCCGTCCAGCGTCAGCGGCACCTTGATGCAGACATTGTCGGCGATCTTGGCCAGGACCTTGGCCTGCTGCATCATCTCGGAATATTCGGTGGCGGTGACTTCGGCCGAGACCGGACCCTTGACGATGTCGCAGATCTGCTTGGTGACCTCTGCGATCTTGCCGCCGGATTTCAGGATCAGCGACGGGTTGGTGGTGACGCCGTCAAGCAGGCCCAGATCGTTGAGCTCACGGATATCCTTGACGTCGGCGGTGTCGACAAAAAATTTCATGGCGGTCTCCTGACGATTTCGTCGTGCTGGGAAAGGCACGTTCAGCGTTGCGCTTTGATCTAGACCAAAGTCGGGGCAAGGTCACGCCTCATGAACGAAGATTCGCCCTTTGTCGCAGCCGCGCCGGTGCTGGTGCCGATGCCCGCCGAACGTCCCTACACCTATGCGGTGCCCGCCGGCATGCGCGTGGTGCCGGGGTCGATCGTGCGCGTGCCGCTCGGTTCGCGCCAGGTCGCCGGCATCGTCTGGGATGGCGCGGTCGAGAAGGTCGACGCGAAAAAGCTGCGCCCCATCGAGCAGGTCTTTGACTGCCCGCCGATCGACCGCGCGATGCGCCGCTTCGTCGACTGGGTGGCGCAATACACGCTGTCGCCGCCGGGCATGGTGGCGCGCATGCTGCTCAGGGCGCCGGAGGGTTTCGACCCCGAGCCATGGATCGAGGGGCTGCAGCGCACGCTTCTCGCGCCAGACCGGATGACGGGGGCGAGGGAGCGCGTGCTGGAGACGGCCGAAGGCGGGCTTGCCTGGACGCGGTCGGGCCTGGCGCATGCGGCCGGCGTGTCGTCGACGGTGATCGACGGGCTGAGGGCGCAAGGCGTGTTTGAGACGGTGATGATCCCGCCGCGCCCGGTGGTGGCCGCGCCCGACACCAGCTACGCGATGCCGGAACTGATGCCGGACCAGAACGACGCCGCACAGATGCTGCGCGCCAATGTCGCGGCCGGTGTGTTCAATGTCGCGCTGCTCGACGGCGTCACCGGGTCGGGCAAGACCGAGGTTTATTTCGAGGCGGTGGCGGCCGCGCTCGACCAGGGCAAGCAGGTGCTGATCCTGTTGCCGGAGATCGCGCTGACCCACGCCTTCCTCGAACGCTTCCAGCAGCGCTTCGGCGCCAAGCCGGGCGAGTGGCATTCGGACCTGCCGCCGAGGATGCGGGAACGGGTCTGGCGGCAAGTGGCGGAAGGCGGCGTGCGTGTCGTCGCCGGCGCCCGCTCGGCGCTGTTCTTGCCGTTCAGAGAGCTTGGCCTGATCGTCGTCGACGAGGAGCACGACCCCGCTTACAAGCAGGAAGACCGCGTCTTCTACAATGCGCGCGACATGGCGGTGGTGCGCGGCCATATCGGCAGCTTTCCGGTGGTGCTGGCGTCGGCGACGCCATCGGTCGAAAGCCGGGTCAATGCCCAGCAGGGCCGTTACAACAGGGCGGTGCTCTCCGCCCGCTTCGCCGAGGCGGCTCTCCCGTATCTCAAGGCGATCGACATGCGGCGGGCGCCACCAGCGCGCGGCGGCTTCCTGTCGCCGGTGCTGCTCGACCAGATGCGCCAGACCCTGGAGAGGAAGGAGCAGTCGCTGCTGTTCCTCAACCGGCGCGGCTATGCGCCGCTGACGCTGTGCCGCGTCTGCGGCCACCGCTTCGGCTGCCCGGTCTGCTCGGCCTGGCTGGTCGAGCATCGCTTTCGCGGCCAGCTGGTCTGCCATCATTGCGGGCACAATGAGCGCCGCCCCGAAGCCTGCCCGGAATGCGGCACGCTCGACCATCTGGTTGCTTGCGGGCCAGGTGTCGAGCGCATCGCCGAGGAAGTGGTCGCGCATTTTCCGGACGCGCGCACCATCGTTTTGTCATCCGACCTGATGGGCGGCGTGCGGCGGCTGCGGCTAGAACTGGAGGCGATCGCCGATGGCGAGGCCGACATCGTCATCGGCACACAGCTGGTCGCCAAGGGCCACAACTTCCCCAACATGACTTTGGTTGGGGTCGTCGACGCCGACCTCGGTCTCGCCAATGGCGACCCGCGCGCTGCCGAGCGGACCTTCCAACTGCTCAGCCAGGTGACCGGCCGCGCCGGCCGCACCGGCAAGAAGAGCCTCGGTCTGCTGCAGACCTTCCAGCCCGACCATCCGGTGATGCGGGCGATCGTTTCTGGCGATGCCGAGGCTTTTTACGAGCGCGAGATCGCCGAGCGCGAGCGGGCGGCCTTGCCGCCCTTTGGCCGGCTCGCCGGCGTCATCGTCAGCGCGGTGACGCGGGCAGAAGCCGAGGTCCATGCGCGCGGCCTGCGCCGTGCCGCGCCCGAGGCGACAGACCTGTTCGTGCTGGGTCCAGCCGAGGCGCCGCTGTCATTGCTCGGCGGCCGTCACCGGTTTCGCTTGCTGATCCAGGGTGAGCGGCGCGCCGACATGCAAGGCTTCATCCGCGCCATGCTGGCCAACGGGCCGAAACAGCGTGGTTCGGTCAGGGTGCAAGTGGATATCGACCCGCAGAGCTTTTTGTAAGAATGCGATTGCAGCGATAGGCTGGCTCGAAGCCGGCGAGACGGGAAGATCACATGAAAACCCTTGGCCTTCTCGGCGGCATGAGCTGGGAGTCGACCGCCATCTACTACCGCCTGCTCAACGAGATCGTGCGCGAGCGTCTCGGTGGCCTGCATTCGGCGAAACTGCTGCTGTGGTCGTTCGACTTTGCCGAGATCGCCGATCGGCAGCATCATGGCGACTGGGATGGCGCCGGCGTGCTTCTCGTCGAAGCGGCGCGCAAGCTCGAGGCGGGCGGCGCGGAGGGCCTGCTTCTGTGCACCAACACCATGCACAAACTGGCCGACCAGGTGCAGGCGGCGGTGTCGATCCCGCTGATCCACATCGCCGACGCCACCGCGGTCGCCGTCAAGCGCGCCGGCATGCAGCGCCCGGCGCTGCTGGCGACGCGCTTCACCATGGAACAGGATTTCTACAAGGGCCGGCTCGCCGACAAATACGGACTTCAACCGGTTGTGCCCGATGCGGCCGGCCGCGACATGGTGCATCGCGTCATCTACGAGGAACTATGCCAGGGCGTCGTCACCGAAGCCTCCAAGGCGGCCTATATCGCCGAGACCGAACGCCTGCGGCGCGAAGAGGCCGCCGACAGCGTCATCATGGGCTGCACCGAGATCACCATGCTGATCGGTCAGCCGGACTTCGACATTCCGGTTTTCGACACGACGCGCATCCATGCCGAGGCAGCGGTGGCCTTCATGCTGCCCTGAAGCAATTCCCGCAAAAGTGTGAAACGGTTTTCCCGGGAAAATCGCGTAGCGCTTTCCCTGGGAATTGCGTCAAAACAGAGATCACGGCTGGACGGCGACAGTTCCGCTGCCGACCACTTTCAGCTTCCATCCGTCTGCTTGCGTGCCGCCGAGATTGAGATGCCCGGTCAGGAAATACAGGCGATCGGTGTCGGGGCCGTTGGCGGTGCAGAATCGATCCTGCAGATAGGACGGCGGCGTCGCTTGGTAATAGAG
The DNA here is from genome assembly GCF_042682145.1 of Mesorhizobium newzealandense. Classification (NCBI taxonomy): domain Bacteria; kingdom Pseudomonadati; phylum Pseudomonadota; class Alphaproteobacteria; order Hyphomicrobiales; family Phyllobacteriaceae; genus Mesorhizobium; species Mesorhizobium newzealandense. Next base: position 484,237 of record NZ_JBHUGZ010000002.1, read on the forward strand.
ATCCGCCTCGATGCTGGAAGGGCGTGTGCCCTTCGGTAAATCGGCAAGCGGTATCGAGTAGCTCAACGTGTCGCTGCCGCCCGATATGTAGTCGGGATCGTCCTCGACAGCGGTCGCGCCGACATCGACGGCAAGTTCCTCATCCGCGCCCAACGCCTTGGCGATTTCCAGCCGGTCTTCGACCGGTAGGAAACCCGCCGGCAATATCCGGTTGTCTTTCACCTCTGTGCAGATCGACAGGAAGCTGGTCGTCAGTTCGCCTTCCGGCTTCGCATGGGCATTGCAGACTGGATTGGGTGTATCGGCAGGCGGCGTGGAGACCAGTTCCTGATAGATCTGAACCTGATCCTGTCGCGTGATCTTCTGGTAGTGCGGCTGATGCGGCCGTTCGCCAGGGTGGAGGCGGCCGGAACAATCATCCTTCCACCAAAGCTCGCCATCAAGCGGCTTGCCTGAGGCGTCGACGATCACACCGGCGGCGTTGGTGCGACCGGAGACCCAGAGCTGCTCGCCGTTCTGGTCGAGCGCACTGAAGGTGAGGAACGCACGCCGGAAACCCACTCCGGAGGGAAACTTGTGACCGGCCAGGTTCTTTACCGTCACCTTGGCATCAAGCGCGTCGGCGGTGATGGCAAGGTCGCTGACGGCGACGGTAGCGGTCGCCTGCGACGCCTGGTCCAGCATCGCCTGCTCGGTGAGGACGAGGGGATCGACAGCCTTCTTGCCCATCATCGGATCGCGCGTCCTGATGCCGAAGACATCGGGAAATTGCTGCGCCATCTTGACCAGGAAGACGTTGAGTCCGACGAGCGTGTGGCGGGCAAATCCCTCGCGAACCGAAAGATCCGGTGCGTTGCTGGACTCGGCCTGCGGGAAATTCAGATTTTCCTGGATGCTGGCGATCTTGCTCATCGTCGGCGATCCGTCCTGTTCCGTCGATGGCATGTGACAGCCCTGGCAGCTGCGCGGCGTGGCGCCGGCGCCCAGCGGAAGCGGTCCATCCGGGGTGCTGCTGGTTCGATAGGCGCTGAACGCCCATTCCGGATAGGTCGTCTGCTCGTAGATATGCGCCAGGGTGTTGGTGCCCTGCAGAACCGGCAAGTGAACCGTGTGGCATGTCCCGCAAACCTCGGAGCTCATGATCGTGGCGTCATGGACCGGTTTGATGCCGAGCGCGGTATGCATCGGCCCGACTTCCGGTTTCTCGAAGGGGCCGATGAGCGTATCCGGCGAACCGACCATGAAGCTGCCGGTGAAGGTCTTGGCAAAACCAGTCGCGTCCGGATTGAGCAGCGCCTGCCGCTCGTCCACGCAGGCGTTCTGCGGTGCATCGCCGAGCGGTTCGCTGGCCTTGCTGTTGAGCACCATGCGGTGACAGGACGTGCAGGTGATGCCGTCGCGGGCAAGCATGCCGTAATTGGCGTGCGCGGCACTCGGATTGTCGGCTGGCCAGGGCGTCGCGTCGACCATGTCGCGCGAGAACAGTTCGCATTTGCCCGAGCGCGCCTTCTCGTCGATGTGAAACTGCCGTTCTCCGGCAATGCCGTGACAGCCAAGGCAAACATCCTGCACAACACCGGACATTTTGGGGTGAAAGCTTTGCGTTTCACTGGCCAGCTGCGCGAAAAAAATCGGGTCGCGGCCTCCCAGCCCCATCGGCGAGGTTCGCCAGGTCGCCAGCGGCGACAGATTGATCAAGCCATCGCCATGCGGGTTCGGCTTGGTCATGTCGAACTGCAGCCCGGTGCTGCCGGCATCGTGACAACCGAGGCACTGGCTCGAGGTCAGGAACGTATCGGACGCATCGGGACCTTTGGCCCCGACCCAGGTGTTGTCGTAGGTTTCGGAAGGCATTCGCGAGACGGTCGCATAGGTCGGCATTTCGCGGACATAGGCCTGCAGCGCGGCGATCACGTCAGCGTTCGGACTGTAGAGCGGTTGGCCAAGACGCGGATTGGCATTGACCGGCAAAACGACCGACTGGTGCAAGGTCGTTGCCGGTGCGCCCGTGAAGAAATCCTGTGCGAGGTAGTTGAGCGGCTTGCCTGGCTCGCCGGCAATGTTCTTGGGAGATGCGAAGGTCAGATTGTCGCCAGCCGAGGCATGACAGTTCATGCAATACTGGGCGAAGCCCATGTTGGGCAGGCTGTTGTTGTCGGCCGGCAGAGCCGGCCAATCCGGAGTCCAGCCGCTCTGGCTGCCAAAGCCGTACCAGCCCCAGAACCAGCCATCGTAAGAGGCGCTGGCATCGCGGATCATTATCGCGGCGCCGCTGGTTGGAAAAAGCCTGAGAGGATCGACCGTCCGGCAATCCGACGCCGGCTCCGAAAACATCTCCTTGACCATGATGGCGCCGTCGGGAACCGGCGGCGGATGATCGACCTCGCCTTCTGCCGGGCGATTCTTGCGGAGCCAGTCCATCATGTCGGGCGAATACCAGATCATCACCGGCGCATGGGTGCCATGGTCGACGCCCTGCCAGGCGCCGTTGACCAGGGTCGCGATGCGCGGCCCGGCCTGGCGCACGAATTTGTCGTGCACCCATCCGGCAGCCTCATCGCGATAACAGTAACTGCCCAGATATTGGTTGAGCTTGTTCTCGTAGTCGCCCAGGGACAGCGCGGAGGGCTTCTTGATCGTCGCCTCGAGCTGCTGGCAGACCAAAGGATCGGCGGGGGCCATGGCCGTCGGCCGTTCGGCGATACAGTCCGCGCGAGCGCCTTGCGCGATCCCGGCAAGGGCTGCCGCAGCGACCCAGATGCTGGCCAGATGCAACGCCCGACAAAGATCCGGCATGATCTTCTCCGAATTTTGAGATCCTGCCTGCCGCACTCCGTCCGTGCAGATTTCACAAGTGATCGTGAAACATGTGAAATTGCTAAAATAAACAAGAAGTCGACGAAAGGAACATTCGAAGCATAATACTTACGTTACGTCGCGGCAAGGCACGCAATCTATACTGTTGAAGAAATTGCGCCGCGGATATTCTCGTTCAGGTGTTTGCTTGCGTGGTGGCCGACTCGGCCGCAGAGCTGGCGGTTCCAAGCTGTAAGCTCACATCAGGCGACAGCATTTCCAGTGTGGCTTTGCCGAAACCCCGACTTGCCGGCTGGCGCTTGACTTCCTCCACAGGCGACATTCAATGCATCCGGAGTTGCTGTGAGGGGGGCTAGACAAGATGGATTTTGCGTTTCCGTGGCCAATGAGCCAGGGCGAATGGCTGGCCTGGTCGAGCGCCGTCGTCACCGTGCTGCTCGGCCTACTGTTTTTTCTGGCGCCTGGCCTGGCCTTCCGGATCCTGCGGCTGCAGGTCAAGCCCGAGAAGGTGGCGGCGATCGCCGAGGGGCGCGGCAGAATGTCGGGCTTCTATCTCGGCGTCGGCCTGTGCTGCATCCTGCTTGCGCAGCCGCTGGTCTACATGACGCTTGGCTTCTCCTGGCTGTTCACCGCGTTCGGGCGGCTGCTGTCGATGATGTCGGATGGCGCGAACACGCCTTTCAATTGGGTGTCCATTGTGGTGGAATTGGCATTGGCGGCGCTGCCGCTCGCCTTCGCCTTCGGCTTTCTGCCTTGAATCCTCAGGGTTTCCGGGGCGGAAGACGGGGTTCTTTCGCCAGATGCGACAATAGTGCCTGAAAACCATGCGGAACGACGCATTGCGGTCTTAAAATGCCTGTGCTAGACGGCAATCGACTTTCGGCCGGGGATAGCGGAAGCCGCGCCTCCGTGCTTGAAAAAATGCAGTAAGGTCAAAGATTTAGCCAGAGTTTTTGCTCGCGCCAACAATCTGCGGCCTGTCAGACAAGAGAAAAGACGGTCCGTGGCTCAATCGTCATCGCCAATCTCAGGTGTCGCAGAACGCTATGCGGGTTCGCTGTTCGAACTCGCCCTGCAGGCAAATTCCGTGGCCAAGGTCGAGGCAGACCTCAACAGCTTCGAGACGATGCTCGCGGGCAGCGCCGACCTCACCCGGCTGATCAACAGCCCGGTGTTTTCCAGCGAGGACCAGGCCAAGGCCATCGCGGCGATCGCCGACAAGGCCGGGATTGCCGGCCTCACCGGCAATTTCCTGCGGGTCGTCGCGAGAAACCGCCGGCTGTTCGCCATCCCCGGCATGATCAGGGCGTTCCGCCAGATCGCCGCCGAACACCGTGGCGAGACCGCTGCTGAAGTGACGTCGGCGCACGAGCTGACCGCTGCCCAGCAGACTGAACTCAAGGCGGCGCTGAAGAGCGTTGCCGGCAAGGACGTGGCCATCTCCGTCACCGTCGATCCGTCGCTGCTCGGCGGGCTGGTGGTCAAGATGGGCTCGCGCCAGATC